>CAYTBB010000075.1:0-5956 GCA_964435965.1 uncultured Dehalococcoidales bacterium | reverse complement strand
AAAAAGGAACCTCTTTGACATTGATGGGGCTGTAAAAACAAACGTATATGTCCAATCTCCGGCACCTGCCGTCTCATCTCTAAAAGCCAAATTAACAATTTGGTTAGTGGCATATGTAGCATCTTTAAGGTATTTTACTAAATCTGTTGCATAGATTATATCCCCGTTACGTTTGATAAAGAAATAACAATCCTGAGTTCCGGCCCCAGCATCTATAACTATTTTACCGGTTGCCTGTATATGAACTGGGCTTCCCGTAGTAGTAATCTCACATGTTTGTGCAGTAACATTACCACCCGCTCCGCTAAGCAATGCTTCTGTATATTCAGACACCAAAGTTGTCACAGCATTATTAGCTATTTTTAATGTTTCAACAGCCAAATCCTTTATCTTTGCCGTCTCGATAGTTGCATTCGCTATCTGGGCATATTCCGCTGTAATCGTTCCTGCCTGAATTAAACCGCCGTGTATAATTTGGAACGGGTTAGCTGAACTCACAACACCGTCTTCATTAATGGCCATCATCCAGTTACCCGCCGCCAGAGCAGTGGTGAGGACATTAGTAGATAGAAACACCGTAGGACTTCCCGGATCCCAGTAGATATATTTATTTGTAGTAGAATCAGCAGTAATTATATATGTGGTATCTCCGTATCTAAACGTAATTTCATCATCGGCGTCTGTCTTAGACCACGTAACCGTATCAACATCATCCCCCGCCCATGTGAGATTGGACGGCCAAGGAACATTAATACTGGGTTGTACAGGAAGTCTCTGGATAATCATGTCCTCTATTTCTCGTCTTGTTATAGGGGGGGTCAAATGCCCAGGTGGCTTGGGGTAAATATAATTAATATTAGGATTATCTGGATCTATATCATCTGAGTCATATAGGGCAGCGTCGTAGGTCTCTACCGTAACATCAAAATAATTATCTATAGTGGGCTTAATAGAAGTGATCCTTCGCAATTTAATGTCGCCAGAGGATCCTATCGCCACGACGTTACCTTTAACGGGTGTAACGTCCCAGTTTTCTGTCGCTGTTATAATTCGCTCAACTACAGAGTCCACAATATAGTCATCGTTAACCACCTGCTCCAGCACAGTATCATAAGAACGGATATGTAAAATATCTCCTGGATTAACTTCTGCTGTGGCGTCCCTATCCACGGTAATTGTATCTGCCGTACTACTTTTAACTGTAAAAGCGTTACCCCAGTTAGCTATTTTACATTGGAGCCGTATCACATCACCAAGTTTATATCTAAATCCTTCCTTACCTGTTCTAAATTTGTTTATATTACGTATCAATTCGTTCCGTTTGTAGTGAAAAGCAGCAAGGTGTATAGCTGCTCCTCTTGAGGTAAGACCAGTGCCCTCTACACCAACTGCATTTACATACCCAGTGCCACTATTGCCATAATCCGCAGTAGTTTCTTCATAGCCTTGTTTAGCATCATCGTACATAACTTCGACTATATTAGCCATCTCGTCTCTGATAGTCCACGAGTTTTTCCAAGTCTTATGCATCATAGTGTCCATAGTGACAAGGTCTGTAGGAGCAGCAACAACAGTGTCAATCCACCCGGTCAATTTATCCCCATTCCAATAAATATGGGCACGACCAGCATTGGCTATCTGGGTGGCTATCTCCATTATATTTGTAAATGCGCCTATCTTTATATCACAAGGGCAACGAGGCTCTGTCCCACCGTCACCATCTAAGAGTTCCTCATCACAAAACAACGACCATTCATAAAAGAACTCTAAGTCAAGGTTAGCCGGGTCATAGCCCTCATAGCGTACTATCTCATAAGGCGTTCCATCACCATCCCCATAGATTATGGGATGAGTAACAATATCCCACACTACCCATGCACGATTTCGAGAATACTCTAATGTCCATGATTCTCCATTGTACACATTTATAATCCTATCCTCACGAGCTACCTTAATGTCAATGCTCCCACTCAACTGATTGGTGGCTATAGCTGTAACCCCGATTAGGGCTTTGCCAGGATGCGTAAAAGCAGTATTAACTACTTCTCTTATAGAACGAACATAAATATCAGCAGTATGCCTATCAGTGCTCTCTCCAGTTGTTTTCATAAATCTTATATCGTATTGTTTACCTTTCTCTACTGTAAATCCTAATGTAGATGCTGTATGTTTGATAAACATAGGATTTAAGGTCTCACCTGATATATTTCCACTAAAAACATCATAAGTCCATTCGCCATCTGGATGTTCGCGTATATCTATTTGCAGCGTCACCCAGGTTGTCATAATCCCACCATCTTTATGTCTGTGTAAAAGGCCATTGGGGAATATAAACGTCCACTCAAGATTATCGAAAAAATCGTTAGGAGTAGTCCAGATATACGGAACACCTTGTTTTAGTTCTACTTCTGGGGTATATTCTAACTTCAATTTCTCAAAGCCAGTCATACAGTCTTGATTCATAGTTCCTGTACGTTCCTGAATAGTGACATCAGGAAAGTTAGTAGAAGGTTGGTCATTGACATAAGTTACATTATCCCCTATTCCCTTTGTTGGGCCATCACCATGGTCTATTAGTAAATAAAGTATCTCGCGTGTAGTCACCACGTCTGTCCATTTAGCAAGAATATTGCCATGATGCAGATTCTCACCGTAACATCTTGGCCTTGGAAATCCTTCTGTTTGAGTTGTCTTAGAGTCCCAGGCCCTGCCCGCCATACCTTCAGCGGTTGGCTCTTCTTTTGGTTTGCCAGGGGCCATTAGACGACCTAAGCCATAAGCTATACTTGCGTATATAAACATTTTAGCGATAAACCAAAATGCTACCCAGAAAAACCCTAATATTGGGGGTGTAGATGGAAATTCAAATATCATAATTAAACCCTTGTATTATTTGGGTCAAGTCCTAACTCTGCTCCAAAGTGAACTTGATTTCCTTTTGTACAACAATCACTATATTTACCAGTACAAGTTGTATCGCCCCCAGCATACTGACACTCCACACCCTTAAACAATCCGGGTTTTGCAAAGGGGCATATTTTACTTGTGCTTCTACGAATAGGTATTTTCCTCAATAGCGGATTAGGAATGCCAAGATTAAACTGAACATAGTCAGTGTCACTTTCAGCATTCAATATGTTCACGGTCATTTCTAATTCGTCTATAAACTCAGCGAGAAAATCTTCATGCGCTCGAATAATTTTTATTGTGCCACCACAAGCCCCTTCAGAGGCATTTACTTGGTCTTCTAAGACTTGGTCACCATCCTGAACAACTCTCAACACTATACGTGGAATAGAGCCATCTCCTACAAGTGCAGATAATCCTATATCGAAATTATTAGCAAGGAATGTGTTGCCAGAGTAAATAACATCCTCGGTATTTCTGGCTAATCTTATTGCGCTATACCCTGGTATTTCTATTTCGGCTAACCAAACCCATGCCCCACCGCTATACGGGTCTATTAAGGCAGCCAATATATCTGCTGTCATTGTGGGCCAACCTATGCAAGGATTAGGGGTCTGTAATAATAGGGCTAAAGTAAATGCAGCAGGAAGGACAGTACAATCAATAGATATAAGAGGAACAGCCTGAATTAACTCAAGATTAAAACAATCAGGCATTATAGTTATAATATCCATAACTATTGGAACCTGACTCGTTAGGGCCAACGATAAAATATCAGGCAGAACAGTTATAATATCATACACAGTTGGGGCTAATAAGCCTACGTTAAACAATAAGGTATCTGGAGTAATGGTGCAACTCCCAATAACAGTGATTTCTTGCTGAGTAAGAGCCAAGGATAAAGTATCAGGAAGAACTGTGATCCCGGTTAAAATTACAGAGGTATGCTGTGTCAAATTTAGAGTAAAAGTATTTGGGGTGTGGGTGTAATCAATCGAAATAGTTGGAGTATGCCCTGTCAAAGCAAGCGATAATGTATCAGGAAGAATTGTGGTTCCTATTGAAATCGTAGGTGTTTGTATCGCCATAGTTAAAGATAACACATCAGGAGTAACTACTGTGGGGGCAATATAGGCATAATCATCATCATTTAGTTCAAGGTTATCTTGGCATATCACGAATGCAGGGGCACCTGCACTATTATCATAGGCCCCGAATACTAACCTTGTTATCCTATCTCCATGCCCAGTTGTTAATGCCCCATCTGACTCTACTGGATCTGTGCCGTCGATATCATTAGGCTGGGGCACACCATCTATTCGCCATGCCCATGTTTCAGCAGCAGCATCCCACATGAACTCTAAGATATATGGAGTATTTATAACCGCACTTCCAATTTGAGAATAATATGTAGCCGAACTGCCATCTCTAAATACTCCGGCTTGAATCTTGAATGTGCCGTTATCATCATACAAACGGAAGCCCATACATAATTTACCATTTGGGGTATCTTTACCCACGGCAAACCATCGAGCCTCTGTGTTGGAAAAATCGCTAATGTCAGTAAATACAACCTCCGTTTTGAAATAATTAAGCTGAGAAGTGTAAGTCATTTCCATATAGGCATAGCAGTCTTCTTCACCGTTATTTATATCAAACTCGATACAGTCATCATCCCATGAGGCAGGTGCGCCTGTGACATCGACACGAGTTTTATTAGCATTAATAGTGCTTGAGCCATCTGTTGACTCTATCCAGGCATGATCAAATCCCGGACTTCCAGTATCTTCTGCTGTTTCAGTAAACGTGGGATTGTTATCAGAATAAGCTTCCCAAGGAACTTCAAAATTAGCCACCCAACGGGCTATCCCTTTAGATACTCTTATCTCATCCATCCATCCATTAAGGTAATAACTACCTTCATAGTCCCCAAACTTTAAGACAGCCCCAGTAAAGGTTAAATCATTTGTTGATACAGCTGTGGTCACTGTGAGAGTCTGTGAGGCACCATTTATAAAGAAATACATAGAGGTTGTGTGACGTACTATAGCAATATGGTACCATTGGTCAGGGGTTGGATCCCAAGTAACTTTATAACTGCATACTACGACATTACCGACTTTCCAGTGTAATTGAAAGTCACCACTATCTGTGCCATTAGCCTTATACAAATAAAAATAATTTTGGGCATCTTTATGCCGACTACAAAATACAACTGGATCGGTATCAGCCCCATTCCATCTCACCCAAAAGTCTATGGTCCAGTCACCTGTCCCAAATGACCAATCGGCATGGTCTGGGGCTGTAATATAATCGCTATTACCATCCAATAGAAGGGATGAAACGCCGAACTTAGATTGAGCAGTATCAAGCTGCGCCGTCCCACCAAAAGTTATGGTGTGCCCAGTGACGCCATCGTCCGTTGTAGACTGGGCTTCGTCTGCTCCGTCAAGGTGAAGTAATAGTTTTGTATAGCTATCGGGCATTATGCAGTGGCCAAATTAATTATACCATCCACATGCCATTGAATTTTGAATGTGCCGGCAGTCACAGTCTTCACCCCGCCAAAATCAATAGACAGGATTAGATCATTATCAGCAGTTTCATCATATAACACTGCATGATAGGCACTAAAAGTGGCCGAAGTCCACTCAACATCTGTGCCATCCCACTTAGTGGTAGCAGCTTGTGTTACGGCTTTACCCGCTAATTCCTTGTCCTGCTGAGTATATCCACCGGCAGTGGCTAATTCATTGGCTGAGACATCAGTGAGGTTATTATGCGTAGTTGTAAACGCGTGACTATTATCAAGTAATATGACAATAATAGTATCGCCTTCCAAATCTACTTCTTTATTAAAAAGATTTGCTTTGAATCGATCATAAATCCCGGACGCCATTAGTTATCCTTTCAGTTTTGGTTGGCTACTTGCTATTTTTAGACAGTGAACATGGACAGTACAATCCATGCCACCATTTGCATTTGGTGTTTGTTCTGATGTTACATTTTCAACAACACCATCTTTGTTGCAAGGAATTAACATATCCCC
>CAYTBB010000074.1:3167-6008 GCA_964435965.1 uncultured Dehalococcoidales bacterium | reverse complement strand
GTAGCACGGGGGACTTTGGATCCCTTAGCCCAGGTTCGAATCCTGGCTCGGCAGCCAGATTTGCGAGTGGCGCATTCGTCTAGGGGTTTAGGACACCTCCCTCTCAAGGAGGAGATCACCGGTTCGAATCCGGTATGCGCTACCAGGCTTGACTTTTATTTCGGGTCATTTTTATAATATTGCTTTCAGGTGCCCGAGTAGCGCAATGGTAGCGCAACCGATTTGTAATCGGTAGGTTAGTGGGTTCGAGTCCCCTCTCGGGCTGGGTTGGATTTTTCTAGGCACTTTATAGTAAACTAAAGATGGGAGGGGTGCCAGAGTGGTTAATCGGAGCAGACTGTAAATCTGCCGCCCGTTGGGCTTCGTGGGTTCGAATCCTACCCCCTCCACCAAAATGTGGTAGAATATGCCCACATAGCTCAGTTGGTAGAGCACGTTCTTGGTAAGAACGGGGTCACCAGTTCGAATCTGGTTGTGGGCTTTGAGATAAGGAGGTTAACAGAAAATGGCAAAGAAAGCTTATGAGCGCACTAAAGAGCATATCAATGTGGGTACTATTGGGCACGTTGACCACGGGAAGACCACTCTGGTCTCAGCGATGACTCAGGTGTTATCTAAAGCAGGCCCTACTCAATTTCGCACTTTTGATTCCATAGATAATGCGCCTGAGGAGAAATCCCGCGGACTGACAATCGCCATCTCCCATATTGAGTATGAAACTGAGAAGCGTCATTATTGCCATGTTGACTGCCCAGGGCATGCTGACTATATCAAGAACATGATAACCGGAGCAGCTCAGATGGATGGAGCTATTCTAGTAGTTGGCGCTGACGATGGTCCTATGCCACAGACTAGGGAACACGTCCTTCTAGCGCGGCAGGTAGAAGTTCCTTGCTTAATGGTAGCCCTCAATAAGGTAGATTTGATGGAAGATCCCGAGTTGTTAGACCTGGTAGAGATGGAGGTTAGAGACTTACTTAAAAAGTATGGCTTTCCAGGTGATGAAGCCCCTGTTGTGCGGCTAAGCGCTCTTAAATCTCTGGAATGTGGCTGTGGCAAAAGAGAATGTCAATGGTGTGGTGGAATATGGAAGTTGCTGGATGCCATAGATGAATATATCCCCATGCCAAAGCGAGATAGGGATAAGCCTTTCTTGATGTCTGTGGAGGATGTATTTAGCATTAAAGGGAGAGGGACTGTGCCCACGGGGAGGGTAGAGCGTGGTGTTATCAAAGCTGGGGATGAGGTGGAGATAGTGGGATTAAAGGAGACCAAAAAAACGGTGGCGGTCAGCCTGGAGATGTTCCATAAGACGCTGGGCGAGGCGGAACCTGGTGATGCTGTTGGAGTGCTGCTGCGAGGTATAGATCGGGACGAGATAGAAAGGGGTCAGGTTCTAGCTGCGCCAGGCACAATTAAGCCTCATACTGAAGCTGAGGCTGAGGTATATATATTAAAGAAAGAGGAAGGTGGCAGGCACACTCCCTTTTTCAACGGATATAAACCTCAGTTCTACATCCGGACTATGGATGTTACTGGAAGTATAACGCTGCCTGAGGGTGTCGAAATGGCTATGCCCGGTGATAGCTTAACTCATATGAAGATTAAGACCATCTATCCCGTGGCTATGGAGGAAGGATTGCGCTTTGCTCTCAGGGAAGGTGGAAAGACAGTGGGAGCTGGGGTGATCTCTAAGATTGGTGCCTAAACATGGCCAAGAAGAAGGGGGGGCTACGCACAATCATTTATCTAGCTTGCAGCCAATGTCAGCAGAGGACATATACTACTGTTAAGAATAAAAAGAATGATCCACAGAAGTTAGAGCTGAAGAAGTATTGTCCGCGTTGCCGTATTCACACCCTTTATCGAGAAGTGAAGTAATATTATTGTGGGCAAAGCGAAGCAAACTTTATGACTAGTCATGCTAAGAAAGCTAAAGCTGCCAGGCCCATTGCTGCACCAGCTAAGAAGAAGTCAAGGCTGAGTTTCTTTCCAGAGGCGGTAGAGGAATTAAAGAAAGCACACTGGCCAACAAGGCAAGAAGCCTTGAGGTTGAGCATCTTAGTTCTTATTGTTTGTGTTGTTGTGGGAGCTATTTTAGGTGCTTTAGATTATGGTTTCACTAGGTTGCTTACTGATTTGCTTCTAGGTGGCTAAAGGTGATATCTAACGGACAGTGGTATTTGTTATATGTGTCTTCTGGGCGGGAAGAGCGTGCCAAGAGGAACTTGAATCAACGCACTAAATATATGGATGCTGGCGACAAGATATTCAATGTAGTAGTACCTATGACTAGGGAGATTGAGATCAGAGGTGGGAAGCGCCGTATCGTAAGTAAAAAAGCTTTTCCCGGTTATATTATGGTTCGCATGGAGTTGGATGAGCATAGCTGGGACATAGTGCGTAATACTCCTGGCGTTGCTGGCTTTGTCAGCACTGGAGTTAAACCGGTGCCTTTAGCTGAAGAAGAGGCAAATATCATTCTCAAGCGAGCGGAGGAAATTCCCTCCGAAGTCAAGGTGGCTTTTAAGAAAGGGGAGAGTGTTCGTGTAACAACCGGTCCGTTTGTCGATTTTATTGGCAAAGTGGAGGAGGTTAACTTGGATAAAGGGAGGGCGATAGTTCTGCTATCGCTTTTTGGCCGGGAAACGCCTGTGGAATTGGATTTTTTGGGACTAGAAAAGATATAGCAATAAATAAATACGAAATCCTAAGCTTTTATGTCAGTTGTCAGCACTCAGCAGTTAGCTGAAGGCTGATAGCTGTTAGCTTTCCAAAGGGTGTTGTAGCGTGGCAAAGAAAGTAAAGGCGGTTATTAAGTTACAATTGCCAGCGGGTAAG
>CAYTBB010000074.1:0-3067 GCA_964435965.1 uncultured Dehalococcoidales bacterium | reverse complement strand
TAGCGTGGCAAAGAAAGTAAAGGCGGTTATTAAGTTACAATTGCCAGCGGGTAAGGCTACTCCGGCACCACCGGTAGGTCCTGCTTTGGGGCAATACGGCATTAATATCATGGTTTTCTGCAAAGAATATAATGAGCGAACTGCCTCTCAAGAAGGGTTCATTATCCCGGCAGAAATAACCGTGTATGCTGATCGTTCCTTTACTTTCATGACTAAGATGCCACCCGCTTCTGATTTATTACGGCGTGCTTTAGGAGTGGAAAAAGGTAGTGGTGACCCCAAAGGCAGCAAGCTAGGCAAGATAAGTAGAGACAAGCTTTATCAGATTGCACGAAGTAAAATGAAGGATCTCAATACTACCGACGTTGATAAAGCGGCGAGCATCATTCAAGGCACTGCTCGAAGTATGGGAATAGAGTTGGAATAGATAGAGTATAAGATGGCAAAGTATGGTAAGAGGTATCAAGAGGCTAGTAAGCTTGTAGATAGGTCAAGGGTTTATTTACCTGAGGAGGCTATCGAGTTAGCTAAGAAGGCTTCCTACGCCAGGTTTGATGAGACGGTCGAGCTCCATTTAAGGATGGGGGTCAATCCGCGTAGTGCCGACCAGCAAGTGCGAGGTGTCGCTCTGCTGCCTAATGGGTTGGGGAAGAGGATAAGGATACTTGTCTTTGCTCAAGGAGAGGCAATAAAATTAGCTAAGGAAGCTGGGGCTGATTATGCCGCAGCAGATGAGCTTATTAAGCAAATTGAGTCTGGTTGGCTTGAATTTGATGTATCTATGGCTACTCCCGATATGATGCCCAGGGTAGCCAAGCTTGGGCGTATTTTGGGACGACGGGGCTTGATGCCTAACCCTAAGTCGGGTACTGTGGTGCCGCCCCAAGATTTACCTCGAGCTATAGGCGAGGCGCGTAAGGGTAGGGTAGAGTTTCGCCTGGATAGAACTGCAATCATCCATTTGCCGATAGGCAAAGTTAGCTTTGATAGGGATAAACTTCTGGAAAACCTAAGGGCAGTGATGGAGGCTATAGTTAAGGCAAAGCCCAGTGGGGTTAAAGGGCAGTATATCAGAAGCGCATCACTGTCTACCAGTATGGGGCCGGGGCTCAAGCTGGATCTCAAGGCAGCACTGGTTTTAGCTGGTTAGTTTTTGCTATAATAATTTGCTATAATAAATAAAATGAATCGGTGCCAATGACAGCAGGTACCGCCCCTCGCTAGATAAAGGGGCAAAGGGAGGTGAAGATATCCTCCCCGGGGGTTAAAGCGCTTGCCTGCCGAGGCCTTGTGTTAACCCTGTGTTATTGGCGCAGGGATTTTTATTTGCCTAGCTAGAGAAATGCTAAGGGAAAAGAAAACACAAATTATTGGTCAGCTGGCAGACGATCTGTCTCGAAGTAATATTGTTATCGCTACTAGCTACCAGGGTCTGCCGACTAAGGAGATGACTGGGTTACGTCGCGCTTTAGCCGGTGCAGCTGCTGATTACCACGTGGTTAAGAATACCTTAACTCGCCTTGCTGCCCAAAGAGCTGGTAAGGAGCAAATTGCGGGCATCATTGATGGTCCTACAGCTCTGGTTTTTGGCTATGATGATGCAGTCGAAGCAGCTAAAGTCCTTAGCCAATACATCAAATCTACAGACTTAGCAGTGCAGATTAGAGGAGGTTTGCTGGGGGAGCGAATGCTCAGTGCTGATGAGGTTATAGCTCTGGCTGGTTTACCACCAAGAGGAATCCTTGTCTCTCAATTAATAGCTCAATTGCAAGCGCCAGTGAGGACCTTACATAATATTCTAAGTTCCCCATTGCGTGAGTTATGCCATGTACTACAGGTGCGGATTCAAAATTTTACTTGAGTAAGGAGGAAAGCATGTCACCAAAGGAAGCGAAGGTAGAAGAGGAAAAAGTAAAAGTGGGGAAGGAATCTACAAAGGCGAAGGCGAAAAAAGAAGCTAAGGGAATGACTAAGGAGGAAATCATTGCCGCTATTAAGAGCATGACCGTGATCGATCTAGCTGATTTAGTTAAGACTTTAGAGGATGAATTTGGAGTTACCCCTGCTCCGGTAGCTGTGGGAGCAGCGTCGGTAACGGCTCCCAGTCAGCCAGTTGAAGCGCCTCCGGAAGAGGAGAAAACGGAATTTAGCGTCACCCTAAAGGATATCGGCGAAAAGAAGATCGAGGTCATTAAGGCAGTTCGTGAAGTAACCAGTTTAGGGTTAAAGCAAGCTAAGGATTTGGTAGAAGCTGCTCCACAAGTAGTAAAAGAGGGTGTTACTAAAGAGGAGGCGGCTACCATAAAGCAGAAACTGGAATCTATTGGAGCGGCTGTAGAGATTAAGTAGGTTCCCTGAAAACTCGAGTGATTTTTAGGGTATAATTAAATAGTATGTCGCTGGCCAATTGCCGGGCTATCTTGGCGATGGGTATTTTCTTCATCCTCTTGGGCATTGCTTTTATGCTTTGGAATAAGAGGGAGAAGAAAACATATTATAACTCCTTGGTAACCCGAAGGGATATGAAGGAGTTCATAACTCGTGAACCAGAGCGTCCCTGGCTAAATGCCTGGCAAATAGGTGGCCGGATTTCCTTTATCATTGGTATTATACTGGTGATTGCTGGCGGTGTCCTGTGGCTGATTTTGTAGCTAGCCGCTTAGATTATTTCCTTATGCCGATATTGTAAAGCTTCAGCTACGTGGTATGTTTTGATGATGTCGCTGTATTCCAGGTCGGCGATAGTGCGGGAAAGTTTGAGGATGCGATGAAAGGCGCGAGCAGTAAGGTGAAGCTGCTTCATAGCAGCACGGAGTAAGCTCTGCGCCGCTGATTCTACGAGGCAGAATTCCTTCACTTCCTTAGGAGTCATATCAGCATTACACCTTAGCTTTGTTCCCTGAAAACGCTTGACCTGTATCTTGTGAGCTGCCTTGACCCTTTCCCTGACCTTCTCTGAGGTTTCCATAAGCCTATCCTCAGTCAGCTTTTCATAGTCAATGTGGGGGACATCAATGAAGATGTCAATGCGGTCCAGTAATGGCCCGCTTATTCTTTTGTGGTAGCG
>CAYTBB010000073.1:0-6041 GCA_964435965.1 uncultured Dehalococcoidales bacterium | reverse complement strand
CATGCCATCTCTGAACTGTCTCAATTACCGTGTCAGGTTCATCGCAAACTCTAAGTAAATCCAAATCTTCTTCGGAGATGAATCCTCTAGCCAGGACAGAACTCTGCAACCAGTCAAGAAGTCCTTTCCAGTAGCTGCTGCCGAATAATATCACCGGGAAAGGTTTTATCTTATGGGTTTGCATCAGGGTTAGTACCTCAGTTAACTCGTCAAGTGTTCCTGACCCGCCGGGCATGATGATAAAGGCGGTGGCATACTTCACCAGCATGACTTTGCGGGCGAAGAAGTGGCTGAATGTTATTGACTTTGTGGTGTAAGCATTGCCAACCTGTTCCTCAGGTAGTTCAATATTCAACCCAATTGACGTAGCCCCAGCTTCAAAAGCACCCTTATTGGCTGCCTCCATAACACCAGGTCCACCGCCAGTTATAATAGAGAAGCCCAGCTCTCCAAGCCGGCGCGCTATTTCTTCTGTCTGTGCATAAAGCTCGTTATCTGGCTGGAGTCGGGCCGAACCGTATATAGTTACTGCTGGCTCTATACCTGAAAGTTTATCAAATCCCTCGACCAATTCGCCTATTATCCGGAACATGCGCCAGGATTCTTCTTTGGCTAACTCGTTAATTTCATATTCGTATCCCATGTTGCCCTCCACAGCAAATGAATATTACCATATCATGCAGCCTTCAACCTATTTGCCTCCTTAAGGAGAAAAATGTCCACGATTTGTCAATCTTGCCAACTGTTGCCAGCTGATAGCGAAGTAACCAACTTGTAAGTAACACTTAGCGAGTAACACAGTCTTCCACAAGCGTGATATGGCTAAAACTGGGCAATAAAAAGAATAAAGGCCATCGAGAGCTGTGGTGAACTGTTACGGTTGATGCTGAGGAACTTGTAGACAAGCTATCGCCTTGATTCTACTGCAGAGCAAACTTCAGAAGGGTTCCACGCCGTTTCAGTTGGGTAAGAGCTCTTCGGCGAATTAAACAAATCTGACGAAATGTGCAGTTTTCTAGTTACCTTCAAGCACTGGGGTGTAACCTTGCTATGTACCCTCCTATTTGTCAACCAGTTTTCACTAAATAAGTGGTGGAATTTCAATTTCACTATGGCTTTATTCTTCGTCCAAATCTGCTTCAAGGGTTGAGGTGAAATCCTGACATTTCCGCTTTTGGAAGAGAAACTTTAGCCTTATTCTAGATAGCTATTGCACTTCCACATCGCGCATGAACTGAGCTGTCTCCTCAGGTAGAGCAGTATTGATGTAGATGCCAGACCCAATCTCGAACCCTGCCATCTCAGTCAGTCGGGGGATAATTCTCAGATGCCACAGGTAATAGTCATCCTTCCCCTCGCCTGTGAAGGCGGAGTCTATAACATAGTTGAAATCAGGATTATTAAGCCCCCTATACAGCTTGAGCAAGGTTATCCGCAGGACGTGAGCCAGTTCCTCTATTTCTTCCGCTGAAGCATTGCCGAAGCAAGCCTGATGCATTTTGGGCAAGATCCACGTCTCAAAGGGTCGGTGAGAGGCAAAAGGGTGAAAGACGACAAATCTCTCAGTCTCCATCACCACTCTCTTGCCCGCCTTAAGTTCGTGAACGGCTAAGTCAGAATAGAGACAGCGGCCGGTGTCATCATAGTAGCTGATGGCCACCTCGTGTTGCATTCTGATATGCCTCGGCACTATAGGGGTGGCTACCAGTTGTGAGTGGGGATGCTCCAGTGAGGTACCAGCCGATGGACCTTGGTTCTTGAATATGATGATCAGTTTAATAAAAGGCATGCGTCTGAGCGCATTATATCTTTCTCGATAGGCAAGCAGGACATCCATCACCCCAGAATCCTCTCTCAAGGCGAGCGGCTTGTTGTGCATGGGCGTTTCTACAATCACCTCGTGTACTCCTACACCATCCAGGCCTAAAAAGAAAGCGTCTTCCTCTCTTCTCACAGTGCTGCCCTGTGCCGTGAGGGCAGGAAACTTGTTAACAAAGGCTCTTACCTTCCAGCCCTGGGTCTTTTCGCCCTGGTATAACAGAGTCTCAGGGAAGTTTATGCTCTCATTGCCAGGACAGAAAGGACATGAAGGTAAGAAGTCTGGAATCTCAGGCCTGGCCTCCAAATGCACAAAGTCCTTCGGCCTTTTGGCCCTCTCCTTGGCTATGATAACCCATTCCTTGGTTGTAGGGTCCTGTCTTATCTCCGACATATTCTTATCCCTAGGCTGAAATAACCATAACCTCATAAATGGCTGGCAGCATCACAACCTTAAAGTGCCTATTACAGATGTCCCTCAAGGCTACTCCCATCCTTGGAAAGCTCTCACTTGAGATTTCCCTAATAAGATGGTCTCAACCTCGTAGAGTATCTCTCATAGACCGTTGTTCTGTTAGATTGTATCAAGGTTCTTTCCCACTTGCATAGCGGCCCTGCGCCACCTAAAGCAATTATGGCTTTCGGAGCTACTGCCTTCACGAATGCACCATGGCTTCGTTCCAACGAGGGGAAAGCCACATTGGTTAGTAAGCACAGCTACGAAACGGATGCCCGTGTGGAATGTAATTACAGAGGAGAGGTTGCCCTAGGGCAGGGTTAACAAAACGATGTTTTGTTTACTCCAGTGAGCCAGCGCTAGGGATATCCGCAGTAGTGCTTGTCAGGCAGATTGACAGTAAAACTTCCTTGAACTACGATTTGTGTTAGTAGGAATTAAGGTTGACTTGGCATGAAGGCTAATCATCTTACAAAGCATAACAGCATAGGCCAAGTAGCTGTCCTCTTCATGATACTTTGTCTTGTCGCCATGTTGGTGACAGGTTGTGAACCCAAGGAACAACCACAGAAGGAGGGAGAAATGGTATTACCCGTGTTGAGCCCAGTATTTCAGGAGGGGGATACAATACCCACTAAGTACACCTGTCAAGGACAGGATATATCGCCACGGCTTGTGTGGCGTGAACCACCCGCAGGGACTCAGCCCTTCGCCCTTATACTGGATGATCTAGATGCCCCCGGTGGTGTATTCACACGCTGGATTCTATTCAACATTCCGTCTAACAGCCGGGAATTGCCAAAGGCCGTACCTACTCAAGCCCAGCTTGCTGGCGGAGCTCTGCAAGGCAAGAATGACTTTGGAAAAACCGGCTACGGTGGTCCTTGTCCACCACCTGGACGTTCGCACCGATATCAGTTTACCCTTTATGCACTGGATGACACCTTGGATTTGAAGGCAGGGGCCTCTAAGAAGCAAGTTCTCGATGCTATGCAGGGACATGTCCTCGCCCAAGGTCAGCTAACCGGCACATATCGCCGTTAAGCTGTCAGGCATTACTTTAGTTGCAGTGGAGCTATGTTCGGCATCTTTAGTCGTTCATAGGCAACGTCACTATCTGGTTTTTTGTTAAGTCATCCTAGGCAAGAGCTAGTGAGCATATTAGCTCTAGATTGCACTTTAGAAGATGCACATAGCATCATTGAGTACGTTTATAAGCTGTTGCGGTCTTAGAATCACCAAGTCACTAAATTTCTCCTGCAATTTATCCGCTCTAAAATCATGCCAATTCCTTGTCAAGAATATATCCCTAGAGAACAGATAGTGTATAGAGATGTGCATGACATCATAAAAATCATTTTTACTTGGAAAACAATTTGGAAACATAACCTGTTGAAATTCAGCAAAATAATCGAGGGCATCTTTCCCATTTCTTAATGTGGGCGCTTCATTAAATGCTGCACTTTAGAGTTATTATACTGCACAACATGACGAAATGTGCAGTTTTCCAGTCACCTTCAAATACGTGGGTAACAAATTCAATCGCGCTCTGGTTAATTGTGCCTAAACAGTGTTCCGTCGCTGGATTGAGGAGCTCCATTTAAATAGCGTCTCTTTTTTGCAGGTTTAAGAAATTCTGCCCTTATTCCTCGATTAGCCCTTTGTCGGCAAAGCTAAAGTACCTATTATCGCCTATGATGATGTGGTCTAAGACCTTAATCTGCATGATATTGCCAGCGAAGACCAAATCCCTGGTTATTTGTTTATCGTTATCGCTGGGCTCAGGATTTCCCGCCGGGTGATTGTGGACAAAGATTAGAGCAGCAGCATTGTATTTGATGGCCTTCTCGATGATTTCCCGGGGATAGACAGCGCTAGCGGTTAATGTCCCTTCAAAGAGGTTTTCTACTGCGATAACTTGATTTTGGGCATTGAGGAACATAACTTTGAAGGTCTCTTTTTTGAGGTCACGCATAGAGAGGTATAGATAATCGAAAACCTCTTTTGAGGACTTGCAATAGGGCTTATCGAGAATCTGCTCCTCGAGGAACTTCTGGGATAGTTCCTGTATCAGCTTGATGGCGAAGGCGTTGGCTGGACCAATACCTTTAATCTCTTGCAGTTCTTCACTAGAAGCGGCTAAAACTCCCCGCAAGGTTTTGAACCTTTTTATTGCTTCTTTGGCCTGTGGTTTGCAATCGCCACGCGTACCACCCAGGGTCAGTAATAGTTCAACAATCTCGTAATCAAGGAATGCCGCCAGTCCAGACTGATTGAATTTCTCCCGTAACCTTTGCCTATGTCCTTCCCAGGGTAATTGGGGATTGCTTGTCTTAGGTGCTTCCTGAGGTTTCCGCTGCATAATTGCCCCTTTCTACTCTCCAGGCTGCAAGTTAAGTTTTCCGACTCTCTTTCGGCAAAGCAGAGAAGAACTTTTACTTATTCAGGTAGTTCCGGTGGTTGCACTCTCGCCTGAGTTCTTACTGGCAAACCCCAGATATGAATAAAGCCGGGGGAGGCACTTTGGTCGAAGACATCACCTTTATCATAAGTAGCCAGGCTGAAATTGTAGAGGGAATAGGGAGACTTTCTACCCACTATTCGGCAATTGCCTTTGTGAAGCTTGACCTTCACAATGCCAGTAACATATCTTTGCGAACTTTCCACATAAGCAGCCAAGTCTTGGCGAAGACCAGTAAACCATAATCCATTGTAAATAAGGTCAGCATATTCGCTAGCTACTTTTGCCTTAAAGCGGAGCTGCTCTTTGGTCAGCACCAGATCCTCTAAAGCTTGGTGAGCTTTGAGCAGCACAGTAGCCGCTGGTGCCTCATAAACCTCCCTCGATTTTATGCCCACTAATCTGTTTTCCACATGGTCAATCCTGCCTATACCATGCTCGCCGGCTAACTCGTGAATTCTCCGAACAAGCGTGACCCCGTCCAAATTTTCGTCATCAAGGCTTAGCGGTATGCCTTTTTCAAAACCGATCTCCACATAGCTAAGTTGTCCCGGTGTTTCTTCCAGGGATCTTGTCCAGGCAAAGACATCCTTGGGAGGCTCACTCCAGGGGTCTTCCAGGGCGCCGCATTCAATGCTCCTTCCCCACAAATTTTCGTCAACGGAATATGGGCTAGCCGTTGTAGCCGGAACAGGAATATTATGATCCTGGGCATAGGCAATTGTTTGCTCTCTGGTCATATTCCACTCTCTGGCTGGAGCTATCACTTTGAGCTCAGGAGCCAGAGCGGCTATGCTTACATCGAATCTTACCTGGTCGTTGCCCTTGCCGGTGCAGCCATGAGCTACAATGGTAGCTCCTTCTTTTTTAGCCGTAGCCACTAAAAGTTGGGCGATGAGAGGACGCCCTAGCGCAGTGGCTAGAGGATATTGACCCTCATAAATGGCATCAGCTTGAAGAGCGGGGAAAACAAAGGATTTTATAAAAGTTTCTTTGGCATCCACTACTAGCGCTTTTAGCGCTCCTATATCAAGTGCCTTTTGCCTAATAGCTTCGAGATTGCTATAGCCACCTATATCCGCAGTAAGAGTGATAACCTTCAGGCTATATCTTTCCTTGAGCCACTTTATGGCTACAGAGGTATCCAGACCACCGCTGTAAGCTAGAACTGCTTTATCTGACATCTTACTTCCTACTGTCGTTGAGTCCGTTTAATTTTGATTCCCCGTTCAATTTCAGCCATCTCGGACGTGTTTCACCCCCAAATTTTTGTAGTTGCCTGATTTATCAGGCACAGTCGCCCAA
>CAYTBB010000072.1:0-6075 GCA_964435965.1 uncultured Dehalococcoidales bacterium | reverse complement strand
TCATCTGCATTCGGATTCACAGGATAGACATTATATCCAGCGGTTCGCAAGTCTCGATAAACTTGGTGACCATATTTCCTGTGATCTCTGCTAGCACCCACAACTGCAAACACGTTTCTTTTTTTCAAAAACTCTTCTATCAGTTTTTCATCCATAACTGTATCCCATATCCTTCTCATGCCTGAAAGTCTCAAGTTTTTACTTGCCGTTTTTCACGGTTCTGATAATCGTTGGTGTACAAATGTCTATTCCATGCTGTTTACATGACTCCAGAACAGTTCTTTTGAGGTTAGAATCTATTTCTGGCAGACGCTTGATATCTTGGATGAAAACATAGAGGGTGTACTCAACAGCGTAATTTCCAAATTTGGTAACCCAAACGTATGCTTCTGGTTTTTTCAAAGCATCCTTCATTTCCACTAATCTGTTTGCTGCCTCCATTAGCGCACGTTCTACCTGTTCTGAAGGAAGTTCATAGCCAGCCGTAATTGAACAGCCTCTCCTGACAATGGATTTTTTTCCGTAGTTGTCTATCTCTGCCTTCAGCAATTCCTGATTTGGAATTGAAACCAAAACATTGTCAAGAGTACGCATCTTAGTGTAAATCAATTCAATGGCTTCAACATCCGCGAATTGACCATTAAAGAATATCCTGTCTCCAACCTTGAATGGGCGGCTGGTCATCACTATCAAGCCTGCAATGGTGTTTCCTAGCGTGTTTATAGCCGCAAAACCTATGATGGTACCTCCAAGAACCGTTAAGAGCCCAGAAACCGTACCCAACGTTATTCCAAACTGCGCCAAAATAATCGAGAAAACCGCCACGAATATGATCCATTTAATGAGTCGGTTCAACGTGTAAGCCGCATGTTCCTCAAGCCTCTTCTGGTTTCTCAGAGCCCTTATCTCTCTGGCAACAAGTTTGATGACAACGTACCCCACAATGATTGTTACAAAAGAAAACACGATATTAGACAGGTTCGCTATTGCCCACTCGCCTATGACATTAAGAAAATCTAACGGGTTCATGATTAAAGAATCCCCATTCTTTTCATTTAAATTGAACTGCAATCTTTAAAAGCATTTCACATTCTACTCTACGCTATTAACAGTAGCTGGTTCGACCCAAATGATAATCTACAGCATACCCATCTTGGCTGCATCATTGCTGCTGATTATGCTGGTCAGCGACAGAATCATACGATACGTGCTAGTTATATCCAAAGCCCTCGGACTATCCGAAATGGCTGCAGGCTTCATCCTCCTCTCCATCGTAACATCACTGCCAGAGCTTTCAGTCTCCACAGTCGCCTCCCTTGCGGGAGAAGGCGGGCTTTCAGTTGGTAACGTCCTAGGCTCAAACGTAGCAAACCTCACCATAATCCTCGGATTAGCAATACTAATCTCCAGAAAAGCAATTACCTTGAAAGGACAATCCAACAAAGAACTTGTGCAATTCCTTTTCATATCCTCAATTATTCCCCTGTTTATTGTCCAACGAGGCAGCCTAGGTCCAGTCTTAGGCATCGTACTTTTGATGCTGTTCGCCTACTTCGGGGTAACAGTCTCCCGCAAAGCCGAAACCACAACCACCAATGAGACACCCCCGCCCCAACAACAAAAAGAGGACAACATGTCCTTTGTAGTCATCAAATTCTTGGTAGGCGTCGGACTAATAATACTTCTTTCCAAGTTTGCAGTGGACAGTTCTGTTGAAATTGCAGACTTTGTAGGGTTGCCGCCTTCAATCATAGGCGCAACAATTATCGGTTTCGGAACCTCCTTGCCCGAGCTTGCGACAACCATCCAAGCCCTCAAGCAGGGACTTGTCAGCATGGCTCTTGGAAACCTGCTCGGCAGCTGCATCACCAACATCACCCTTATTCTTGGAGTTTCGTCGTTGCTCTCGTTTTCTCCAGTGAATGTTGTAGCCGTGCAGAGCATCATGTTCTACGTGTTGCTTTCATCCTTAAGCGTCTGGTACATGGTAGGATCAACTGAACGTCTAACCAAAAAGTCTGCCATCTTCCTGTGTATGATATACGGCGTATTTATTCTACAGCAGGTGGGCGTTTCCGTATTCATTTTCTAGACCGCCCTAATCCCATTTATGTGTGAAACTAACTGACTAAATGCAGAAGAAAGCTTTTGAACAAAAAACACCATACCTGTGCATGAATGTATTCTCGAAAATATTGGTCAATGCCAAATTCTGACGTTCTTGATCAATTAGACAGCTCTGACAAGGGACTGAGCCCTAATCAGGCAGAGGAAAGACTCTCCCGATTCGGAGTCAACGAAATAGGCAAAAAGAAGGTCAGAACTGGACTCTTCATTTTCTTGTCACAGTTCAAAAATCCGTTAGTTCTGATTTTGCTGGGGGCAAGCATCGTTTCAACTCTTGTAGGCGAGATGACTGATGGAATAATAATACTTGTCATAGTTACAATCAACGGGGCACTGGGATTCTTCCAAGAGTACAGGTCCGAGAAGGCAGTGGAACGGCTTGGAAAGTACATTACATTCACCGCGAAGGTCATACGAGGCGGAGAGAAGAAGGTCATCAACACCAGAGAACTGGTTCCCGGAGATATAGTCATGCTGGGAAACGGTGATGTGGTTCCCGCAGACTTGAGATTACTTAACGTAGATGAACTGTCCATTGACGAATCTTCTTTGACGGGAGAATCATATCCTGCTCAAAAAATCTCTTCTGAAGTGTCAGGTGAAGCTCCTCCCATGCATGAACTGAAGAACATTGCTTTCATGGGAACATACGTCAGAGATGGGCAGGGAATTGGCGTTGTCATAGCCACCGGAAAGGATACATATCTTGGAAAAACTGCCCAACTCTTAAAAAGCATTAAACGGAAGAGCGAATTTCAAAAGAGCATGGGAAAAATCAGTTACACTCTCATGAAAGTTGTTTTGGTTAGTGTTGTCATAATTTTTTTCATCAACGCCCTTCTTGTGAGGGACATCATCAGCACCCTCCTGTTTTCTGTGGCACTAGCTATCGGAATGGTTCCAGAGGCGCTGCCGATAGTAATAACGATAGCCCTGTCTTCCGGAGCGCTAATGCTGGCAAAAAAGAATGTTGTCGTCAAAAGACTGGTCTCTGTTGAGGACCTTGGAAACGTTGACATCGTCTGCGTCGACAAAACAGGAACTATCACCGAAAACAAGTTGACTCTAGACACCTACTGTGACATTGACGGAAACCCCGAAGAAAAAGTACTCCGCTATTCGCTGCTGTGCAACGCGGTAAGAAAAGAAAAGGACGTGGGAAATCCAATTGATACGGTTCTTTGGAAATATGGCAAAGAAAAATTTGGCACAAAAAACCTTGAAGAATGTCCCATCATTAAAGAGATGCCGTTTGATTCAACTCGGAAAAAGATGAGTGTAGTATCAAAAACAGATGGAAAGCTGCTGTTCATATCGAAGGGAGCCCCAGAGCAGATACTTGACGCTTCTACGCATGTTTGGCAGAATGGCGAAGCCCATTTGTTAACTGACAAGAAGGCAGCGGCGAGACTGTATGAGGAATACGGGAACAGGGGATACCGTGTAATCGCAGTTGCCTACAAAGAAGTGGAAGAAAAAGAAAATTATACAAAAGAGGATGAATCTGGACTTGCCCTCCTTGGTTACATTGCTTTCGTAGACCCTCCCAAAAAGACTGCGAAGCAAGCTATTAGGCTCAGCAAAAAGATGGGGATCGAAGTCAAAATCCTGACGGGCGATAGCCCTCTAGCTTCAAAGGAGATAGCTCGCCAAGTTGGATTGGATGTTAAAGACGATGAGATGATGCTTGGTCAAGAGGTTGACAAACTTTCAGACCAAGAACTGCAAGAGAAGATTGAGAAGGCAATCATTTTTGCGAGGGTAACTCCAGAACATAAATATCGGGTAGTTAGGGCTCTCAGAGAACGGGGACGAGTAACCGCTTTCTTGGGTGATGGAGTCAACGATGCGCTGGCACTCAAGGAAGCTGATGTTGGAATAGCCGTGGAGCAGGGATCAGACATCGCGAAAGACGCTGCGGACATTGTTTTGCTCAAAAAAGGCTTGAAGGTAATAGTTGACGGCATCAGAGAAGGAAGAAGAACCTTCAGCAACATCGTCAAATATCTGCTCTACACCCTCTCAGGAAACTTCGGAGACCTCTACGCAATCGGAGCTGCGTCAACAGTCCTGAATTTTCTGCCCATGTACCCCTCTCAACTTATTTTGGCAAACTTTTTGACTGACACGCCAGTCATTGCAGTTTCAACCGATAACGTCGAAAAAGAGGAGTTAATCAGACCAAGACGATGGGACATAAAGCACATCTTCAAACTCGGCGGTCTACTTGGCTTGGTAAGCGCTGTATTTGATGTGATTCTGATTCTGTTGCTGTTCTTTGTGTTTGGCGTCGATCAGGTTCTCTTCAGAACTGTCCTGTTTGTAGAAATCGTCCTGTCCGAAATACTTGTGTTGTTCGTTATAAGAACGGAAAAATTCTTTTTGCGGGGTACGCGTCCAAGCAAACAACTTGTTTTTGCTTCAATAGGCGCAGTCTTACTAACATTTGCTTTAATTTATCTTCCAATTACCAGCCTCTTCGAATTCACGCCGCTACCCCTATACTTGCTTGGCTTCACGTTACTCATCGTTTTGGGGTACACGTTCGCCACAGAAGTAGTGAAGCTTGCCTACTTCAAGAAACTGATAATTCCCAAAATCTTTACTGTACCCCCGGTTCAGTTACGCCTGCTGGACATTGTGGCAATAATATGTCTACGAGTTGAAAATGAAATTTCCATAGAATCTCTTCTTGACGACTTAGCTAAGACTATGAAGTATCCTCTTAAACCTCAACAGGTTCTAAACTATCTTCATCATCTGCGGCGTGGAGGTTTGATTAGCATTAATTGGCGAGAAAGAACAATCATTCGCGAAAACGCAATGAGAGACTACGTGATGAAACAAGTGAACAGCAAATCTTGGCCTGACATAGTAAAGAATTGGCGCAAAATCCGTTCCAACATCAAGTCTCGACACAACCAAGTGAACCCTGAATATGAGAGTCTTCTGTCCACAAAACGGAGAGCCTAGTTAATTTTCAGAAAACCTAAAAAAGAGACGCCGACTTCTAGGAATGTGCTGAGGAACTGATTATGCTCGCTACTCTTCAAGGACTAATCGACCAACCCATTCTGCTTCTGACGATAGTCTCTACGATAGTCGGCGCCTTTCTAATTGTCACCATATTCAACATGTTAATAGGTAGACTTGAGAAGAGAGGCGCCTTAAAGAAAGGAAAACTTGTTCACATGAAGAGATTCTTTCAGATAGTCATCTACCTCGTAGCTATCATGATAATTCTTGCACTTCTAAACCAGGACATCACAACGATGATTGCAGGTCTCGGAGTAGGCGCTTTAATAATCGGCTTCGGCTTGAAGGATATAATAGAGAACTGGGTCTCCGGTGTGCTGATAATCTCTGGAAAAACTTACGCCATCGGCGACGTTATTCGAATTGGAGACTTGACTGGAACAGTCACGGATATAGCCCTCAGAACAACCAAATTGAAGACCTATGACAGAAACGAGATAATCATTCCGAACTCTGTGCTTATGCGAGAAAAAATAATCAATCTTACAGGCGGAAAACAGGAGTCAGTGGCATCACTAAACTTTGCTATAGACTATACGGCGGACGCTGAAAAAGCCAAATCCATAATAGAAGGCATCCTAAAAAATCACAAATCGGTAATCGTCAGCAAGAAAAATAGAAGAGAAATACGCTTCATTTTCCGCAACCGAGAGTGGACAAACGAGATTGAAACCCTGTTTTGGGTAAACGATCCGCCCAACGAGGAATTCATCAAATCAAACATTACCGAGTTAATCCAGAAAGAATTCAAGAACGAATGCATACTGCCTACGATTCCTGCATTGATGCGAAGAGATTATCTAACAGGACAAAAAACACCCAACGAACAACAAACAGAATAAACGATCTGTTATGTTCTTGATGTGCGGTTGTAGTGACAGTTGGGGCACGAAAAGAATGTCTGCTTTTTTC
>CAYTBB010000071.1:0-6517 GCA_964435965.1 uncultured Dehalococcoidales bacterium | reverse complement strand
GGAATCCCCAGCTAAGCTAGCTAGACAGCTCACTGAGGCTTTTCGCAGTCTTGCCGCGCCCTTCTTCGGCCACTGATGCCAAGGCATCCACCCTACGCCCTTTTTCCCTTGACTTACATCAGGCTGAACACAGAACCTATTCAATTTTTAAAGTACTGAATATGACTGGTAACAAAACAAGCATTATACAATACCATATTACCAAATGTCAAATAAAGCTAGATTTGGCTTGGCTATTTATCTTGGTGCTATTAAATATTATACTAGTTCCGTCTTTCTCAAAGCAAATTTGCCTGGTTATGAAACCAAAACAAATCTTCGGTCTTAACCCCAATGTGTTTTTCCTGGGCCTGGTCAGCTTTCTCACCGACGTTAGCAGTGAGATGATTTTCCCTATCTTCTCCTTGTTTTTGTTCAATGTGCTTCATACACCCACCACGATTATTGGCTTGATTGAAGGGGCGGCTGGAAGCATAGCTTCCCTAATTAGAATCTTCAGCGGCTGGCTCAGCGATAAGTTAGGAAAAAGAAAATCTTTGACTATTCTGGGGTATGGATTATCCACCCTCGCCAAGCCTTTCATGTATATCGCCACAACCTGGGGTATGGCCTTCGGGGTGAGGTTTGCCGATAGAGTGGGCAAGGGTGTTCGCACCGCTCCCCGCGATGCTTTAGTGGCCGATTCTCTAACACCGGAGCAAAGAGGTAAGGGCTTTGGCCTCCATCGCACCATGGATACTTTCGGGGCCGCTGTGGGTATTATCTCAGCGGCAGTAGTTGTCTTCTTATGGCAAGGTGAGAATTGGACACTTGCCAGGGATACCTACCAGCAACTGGTGTTAATCGGCGTTATCCCCGCAGTGCTGGCTCTATTCGTATTCTTCTTTGTTCAGGAGCCTAAAAAGGAAACACCGGGAGGTGTCTCCCCTATAGCCAAACTTGGTGGTTTGCTCTCTGGCTTTGATAAACGATTCAAGATTTTCTTGGGCATCATTTTTCTATTTAGTTTGGGCAACTCCAGCGATGCCTTCCTTGTCCTTCGAGCCCAGAACCTGGGCAATCCTGTCCTTTACATACTTCTGATGCTGGTGCTGTTCAATCTTATCTATGCCTCTATATCCACACCGGCGGGTATGCTATCAGACAAGCTGGGCAGAAAAAGAGTCATCCTATCTGGCTGGCTAATTTACACCCTGGTTTACCTTGGCTTTGCCCTGGCTTCACCAGAAGCTTCATGGCAATTATGGATATTGTTCGGTCTTTACGGAGTTTACTATGGATTAGCTGAGGGGGTAGGCCGTGCCTTTGTGGCTGATCTAGTGCCTGCGGAGAAAAGAGGAACCGCCTATGGCCTTTTCCACGGTGTAGTAGGGATTACCTTACTCCCCGCAAGCCTTATTGCCGGCTGGCTATGGCAAGCCGTTAACCCAGCAGCTCCCTTCTTATTTGGCTCCGCTCTGGCTTTCCTGGCCATGATAGGACTACTGGCGCTAATCAAGGATGGATTTGAGCAGTTGCCACAGCGAGACACGGGGCTTAGCCACTGCTGATAAGAAGCCTTTGGATGCTGGCCGAGCCATAATCCGGCTGAGAAGCCCGGTGGCGCTTTCACCTATGACCTAGGGTGAGTGTTCTATGACATCCAGCTAGATAATGTTACCGGTGTGGAAAGCCTTGCGATTGAATTCCGCCCAGCAGTCGAAGATAAAGCCATTTACCACTGGAATGGGGAAAACCGGAGATCCGCTCTGACCAAGGCTACAATGAAGCGTTAGGATGTATATGGGTATGACGGTTATAACTGGCGTGGCTGTAGTTTTAAGGCGCTGCAGGGTTTAGAGTTGAGGCTCAAACCAAACGGAAGGGGAGAGGCAAATCCTGTAGCGGGCTTGCCTCCTGGTTTGAATGCCAGCCGCGTTAATCGGTTTAACTGGCACTCCAGTATCAGACTTGCTACAATCTAGTGAAAGCGAACACGCCAATTACACGCACCATGAGAAATTTTACCACCAAGCTACTAACAATTCTCTTAATCAACCTCTTCCTGTTCTCACCTTGCTGCTCTCAGCCCGCTACCCCACCAGCCAGCCCACCAAACGATGCCGCCACTCCATCAAGTGATTTGCCCAAGGCAGTCATCATAGACCAGCTCTGTGTCCTTCAACCAAACCAGGCTTTCCTGAACCAGCTAACTCTAGAGCTTGAGGACTACAGCTTTGAAGTAGACCTTTATCAGGGCGATGAGATTACCGTGGACCTCTATCGAAACCTGCCAGACCTGGATTACAAGCTAATTATCTTCCGAGCCCACTCTGGCTTACTTAGCGGCCAGGGGGAAGTAGTTAATAAGACCTCCCTTTTCACTAATGAGCCATATAGCGAAACCAAGCACATCAAAGAGCAATTGAGCGACCAGCTAGCCAAGGCAAGGATTGATAAGAACCATCCCTACGTTTTCAGCATAAGAGATAAATTCATCACCCAGAGTATGAAGGGAGAATTCAACAACACGGTAATCATAATGATGGGCTGCTCCTGCCTTCATATTGAAGACCTGGCACGAGCTTTTATTGACCAAGGTGCCTCAGCTTACCTTGCCTGGGACGCCACTGTAGACTTGGGCTATGTAGACAAAGCTACTCCCTACTTAATGGAACAATTGTGTGCCAATAACCTCACTGTAAAGAAGGCGGTAAGCAATACCATGAACACTATAGGTCCAGATCCACTATACGGCGCCAGGCTCAAGTATTTCCCACCACAAAGCGGTGATAAAACCCTGAAAGAACTACTTAACCTCCAGGGTGCAGCTTCCTGAGCACTTCCCTAACACCAGATTGCCACGCCTCCGGCTCGCAATGACAAGAAGCGCAGGGCTTACAAGGACACATTGAGATATCTATTCCAGAATCATATTATCTATCAATCTCGTTCTGCCTACCCTGACAGCTAAGGAGGCCAGAGCCGGTCGGTCAATCACATCTAGCTCTTCCAAAGTATCACCATCGGCGATGCTGACATAGTCAATTTGGGCTAGAGGTTCCCCCTGAATGAGCGAAGTCATTTGCTGGCGAATCTTGTCGGCGTCTTTTTCTCCACCTTGCCATAATTGCCTGGCTAGGGAGAGCGCCCTAAATAGAACAGTGGCTGTTTGGCGCTCCTTAGGACTGAGATAGGTATTGCGGCTGCTCATAGCTAAGCCATCGCCTTCCCTGACTGTAGGCACAACTACAATCTCTACCATCATGTTAAGGTCAGCCACCATTCTCTTGATAACAATTGCTTGCTGGGCATCCTTCTGCCCAAAGTAAGCTTTAGTGGGCTGGACAATGTTAAATAGCTTAGCTACCACTGTAGCCACCCCCCTGAAATGCCCCGGGCGTGAGGCTCCCTCAAGACGCTCGGTCACTTTCTCCACATCCACCCAGGTGCTAAACTCAGATAGATATATCTCTTCCTCAGAAGGCACAAAGACAATATCCATTTTCTCCTTCTCCAATAGCTTCAAATCACGGTCGAGGTCTCGCGGATAAGTGCCAAGATCTTCGCTGGGGCCAAACTGGGTAGGATTGACAAAAATGCTAACCACAACGATAGCATTTTCCGCTCTGGCATGTTTCACCAGAGCTAAATGACCTTCGTGAAGATAGCCCATGGTGGGCACAAAGCCAACTGAGCCAGTGAGGCAGCACTTTATTTCCCTTACTTCGGCAATTGTTTTTACTACTTGCACTTTCACCCTCACCTTAATCCTCTCATGTAATGAAATCTCTTTTCCTTACAAGAGAGGAGGCACTGAAGTAGTGCGCTGGATTCATAATGGTACTCTCTCCCCTTGCGGGAGAGAGTTAGAGTGAGGGGGGAGACAGAAGCGACTTGTAGAATCGGGGCTTGTCCCCGACCGAGGCGGAGATGAACTCCGCCACTACGGTCAGAATGACGGGAGGAATCGGCGATTGTTTTTACTACTTGCATACTGTTAGCTGTCAGCTATCAGCCATTAGCTGTTTAAGGATGCTTTCATCCGTGGTGTAGCTCTGTTCCACAGTGGGGAAACTAACAGACTTAACTTCAGCTACATAATCAGAGACAGCGGCCTTTATTTCTTCAGCCAATTTGGCATACCGCTTAGCATGTTTCGGTACAAAATCAGTGTAAAGACCCAGAATATCGCTAATCACTTGAACCTGACCATCGCAATCAGATCCAGCTCCAATACCAATGGTAGGAATACCTACTCTCTGAGTAATCAACTTAGAAAGAGGCGCTGGAACACATTCCAAAACGATAGCAAAAGCACCAGCTTCCGCCAAAACTTGAGCATCTTTAAGTAGCTTCTTAGCTACCTCTGGCGTTTTCCCTTGCACCTTAAAGCCACCTAGCTGATGTATGGATTGTGGAGTAAACCCGATATGCCCCATAACTGGTATGCCACAATCAACAATACGCTTCACCGATTCAGCAACAACCTGGCCCCCCTCCAGTTTGACTGCTTGCGCTCCGCCTTCCTGGATGAAGCGCCCAGCATTATATAAAGCCTCGGAGATACTGACATGGTAGGTCATGAAAGGCATATCGCCTACCACCAAGGCTTTCTTAGCACCCCTGACCACAGCTTTTGTGTGGTGTAGCATCTCTTCCATAGTCACCGGTATAGTTGACTCATAACCTAACATCACCATCCCCAGGCTATCACCAACCAATATCAAGGGCACAGCAGCTTCGTCAACCATCTTGGCAGTTATATAATCGTAAGCAGTAAGCATAGGTATCTTTTCTCGCCTCTGCTTCATTTCTTTTATTTCGCTGATGGTAACTCGCATTCCTTCACTCCTTCACCCTTACCCTTCCTCCCTCCCATCTAGGGAGAGGGACTATAGGTGAGGGCTCGATGACCCTATTTTTCTCATCTACATAAACCATAGTTGGCTCCATAGCTATAGCTTCATCATCGGGAAGCTGGCAATAAGAAAGGATGATAATCATATCTCCTTTAGCCACAAGTCTGGCGGCAGCACCATTAATCCCAATCACCCCTGAATTTGCCTCGCCCTTAATAGCATAAGTGCTAAACCGAGCTCCATTATTAATGTTCAGCACTTCCACTCGCTCAAAAGGTAAGAGGTCGCCTGCCTCCATGAGCACTTTATCAATGGTAATGCTACCTTCATAATCTAAATTAACCTGGGTAACTCGGGCTCGGTGGATTTTACTTTTTAGCATGGTCCTCATTTTCTATCTCCCTTCTTTGTCATTCTGATCTTACCTCTCCCCCTTGTCATTCTGAGCGCAGCGAAGAATCTCTAAAGCTTTTAGACCCTTCGCGGAATTTACCGTGAGCGAGATTCTTCGGTCACCTCGCCCCCTCAGAATGACAGGAAGCGAAGGGCTCAGGGTGGCTAAACAAAGTCCTTAATTCTTGCGCTTTGCTCTCATCAATCCTACCCTTGGCTAAAGCAATGGGGATGGTTTGAAACCCTAAATCTTTATAGGTAGTTAGCAATGAAGAGTTTTGAGCCTCAAGTGCATTTAGATGCTTGCTTATGGTGCCTAAGTCACCACGGGCGATGGGTCCAGTAAGGCAATCAGGTAAGCCAACGTTGTCAATATTATTCACTGTCCCTCTAAGCAAGGGAAGCAAAGCCCTCGCTGCCTCCTTTGGTAGCACTCCAAAACCTTGCCACAAATCCAGGGCTAACTTGACCAAGGTTACTAAGTAATTAGAGACAAAAACAGCCGCTACATGATATAGCACCTTGTCTCCCGGCTTAAGTTCCACCCAATTGCCGTTCAAGAGAGAAGCTACCTCCTTTAATCTTGATAGCAGCGGCTCTTCAGCTTCTACCACAAAGGTGGAACCAGGCAGATTATCCACAGCCTCACGAACACTGGCAAAGGTTTGTAGCGGGTGGAAAGAACCCACATTGGCCCCAAGTCGCCTAGCTGGCTCCAGAATGTCAATAGAGTGAGCGCCACTGCAATGTATGACATTCTGTCCTTTATACCATTTAACTTCGCTAGCTATTTCAGAGATAACATCATCAGGGGTGGTGATGAAGATTAATTCAGCAACACCGGCTACTTCCCCAGCTGTTTGACAAACTCGACAATCGGCCACTAGCCTGGCCAGCTTTTGTGCTGAGGTAATATTTCGGCTGGAGACAGCAACTACCGGGCATCCCCTTTGAAAAAGCCTTAATGCTAAGGCTGTGCCCACCGTCCCAGCACCAATAAAGCCGACTTTTAACTTCCCTGCATCAATTATAGAGCTACGCATAACAAACCTCAATTGAAAAACCCTCCCGGCAATACCGAGAGGGTCCACGATCAGCCTTTTCCACCGTCTCGGTCGTTGCCGATCCAAGCGGGAGTTCCTTACCTATCCTAACTTCAAGCTCACTGCCCTCAAAGGTCAGTGGCTAATTTTGATACTAGCACATTTTTTGTATCTCGTCAATGGCTTGTGCTGGCTGACCACATAGGTAACACTGGACTACGGACCTTAGCAAGTCCCCTT
>CAYTBB010000070.1:0-6625 GCA_964435965.1 uncultured Dehalococcoidales bacterium | reverse complement strand
TTTTCAGGGATAATCTCATAGGTAATTAAGGCTTGACATTTCTTGGCCGGGCATTTCTTCTCATAGATATGAGTTTCATATTCACCACGGAAGTACCTGAGTGTGGTCAGTACCGGGTTAGGTGCAGTCTGTCCCAGCCCGCATAGTGAGGCTCTCTTTACGCTTTCAGCTAATTCTTCAAGGAGCTCTATGTCTCCCTCTTTACCCTCACCTTTGGTAATTCTATCCAGAATTTCCAACATACGCAGTGTTCCTATTCGGCAGAAGGTACACTTACCGCAGGATTCAGCCTGGGTAAAATTAAGGAAGAACTTAGCCACATCTACCATGCAAGCGCTCTCGTCCATCACTATCAATCCACCCGAGCCCATGATGGCACCAGTCTCAGTTACCGACTCATAATCTACAGGAGTGTCAGCCAGGCTGGCTGGGATTATGCCACCAGATGGCCCCCCAATCTGAACTGCTTTGAATTCCAGCCCGCTTGAGGTTCCGCCACCGACGTCAAAGACAATCTCCCTCAAGGTTATGCCCATAGGAACCTCTATTAGCCCACCACGGGCCACTTTACCCGCTAAAGCAAAGACCTTGGTGCCCTTGCTTTTCTCAGTGCCGCAATTGTTATAGGCGTCAGCACCGTGGAGTATAATCCAAGCTACGTTAGCCAGGGTCTCCACATTATTGATGTTGGTAGGCTTGCCCCACAAGCCTGACTGAGCCGGGAAAGGTGGACGGAATCTGGGCATTCCCCGCCGCCCTTCTATAGACATCATAAGGGCTGTCTCCTCCCCACAGACAAAAGCGCCGGCTCCTTGTCTGATACTCATATCGAAATCAAAATTGTAACCCAGGATGTTCTCACCGATAAATCCCCTTTCCCTGGCCTGAGCCAGGGCTATCTCTAATCGCTGAATTGCCAGTGGATACTCTGCCCGAACATAAATATAGCCTTCTGAGGCGCCAATAGCATAGCCGGCTATCAAAATCCCCTCGATAACACTGTGAGGGTCGCTTTCCAGAACACTTCTATCCATGAAAGCACCGGGGTCTCCTTCGTCGGCGTTGCATATTATATATTTTTGACTACCGAGAGACTTTCTAGCAAAGCTCCATTTGACGCCAGTAGGGAAGCCAGCCCCACCCCTTCCCCTCAAGCCAGATTTAGCGACCTCATCAATCACCTCATCAGACGACATGCTGTCTAGTACCTTCTCTATAGCCTGATAGCCACCAGCGTCTAAATAGTCATCGATAGATTCGGGGTCAACTACACCGCAGTTTCGGAGTACAATCCTTTTCTGCTTAGCCAGAAGGTTATCTACCTCATCAGCAGGTATAACCCATTCGGTAACGGGCTTACCACCAATAAGGTGTCCCTCAACTATGCCTTCAACCTGCTCAGGGGCAACATGTCCATAGAACACATGTCCACCCTCTGGTGAGGAGACCTCAACTAACACCTCGTTGTAGCACATGCCCATACATCCCGTTTGCTTCAACTCCACCTCTAGCCCTTTGTCACGAAGCTTGGTGCTGAAAGTATCGTATACCTTTCGCCCTCCAGCAGCCATGCCACAAGAGGCTAGCCCCACCCTTATGGTCCAATTTCTGTCCTTTTTATTTCTTTCCGGAAGCATTGACCGCCTCCTATATCTCCACAATGTCTGATAGTAGACTTACTCTGCTGGAGTAAGTATCTCTGTTTCTTGGACTTGACTCACTATTTTATTAATAGCTTCAGGAGTAAGTCGCCCATGAACTTCACCATTAAGCATTATGCAAGGAGCCAAGCTGCAGCAGCCCAGGCAGGCTACCCGCTCCACAGTAAATTTACCGTCTTGACTGGTTTCTTTTTCCTTGGCACCGACTGCTTGGGCTAACGTTTCCGCTATCCTTTCTGCCCCGCTCAAATGACACGCCGTCCCATGACAAACCTTGATTAAGTTCTTACCTATGGGCTGGAGCCGAAACTGGGCATAAAAAGTGACTATGCCAAATAGCTCACTGGCAGGAACCGCCATGTTCTCTGCTATGCGCTGGATAGCTGCTGGAGGAACGTAACCATATGCGTCTTGAATCTCTTGGAGGATTGGTATCACAGCTCCAGGCTGAACATTATGCTTGTGAGTTATAGCATCAATCACAGCGAAGCTCAATTCCTCTCTAGCCTTAGTTTCAATAGCCATACTGTCTCCTTTCACCATAACTTAGCCGTCTTCAAAGCTTCATATATTTAAGTTAGACAGCAGGAAACTACACGCCAGCATGTGTTAAGGCTTTAAGAAGCTCCTTCTTTGAGGCTCGGTGGCGTTCAAACATGCTGACGATTCTCAGGATTTCCATATCCTTGACCCAACCCTTGGCATAGATCTTGCTAGCTATAGCCTGAACCGTCACCGGCGCGTCCACCATGATTACCATATCATGGGAGCCGATGATAGGGTCAGCGAAATCCACCCCAGGCATCTCCTCCAGTTCTCTTAGCTCTTTGATAAACTCATCCTGCTTCATGTCGTCAGCAACATCTACCAGTAAATACGCTCTCAGTCCCATTTCATTGCCCCCTTTCTCTGCTATCGTTAGCTCAAGTTAACCATAATCACATACTGGATACATCCGTGTAATGCCTATTTTTATTCTACGGGAAACCTCACAGAAAGAATGCGGTTTCAACAGGAATTTCAACCATTCCTCGTTTGTAGTTTCCTTGGAGCTAGGGAGGTGCTTGCACAATCTAGCTTGTTGAAGAAGATGATCTAATAGGTTAAGATTGAGTGTGGAAGGGTAAAACTGCGGATTAGCCGGAAAGACATATAATGGGAAAAATTAGCATTCTCCTGACTGAGGACCATGTGGTAGTACGAGAAAGTATTCACCAGTCTCTAGAGCGTGAGCCAAACTTTATGGTAGTTGGCGAGGCGAGTGACGGTGAGGAAGCTGTGCAAATGGCAAGAGAGCTCAGACCTGATGTCATTATTATGGATATCTCCATGCCTAAACTCAATGGCATCGAAGCAACAAAGCAAATTAAGGCATTCCAGCCCTCGGCAGTGGTATTGATACTTACTGCCTACGATTATGAGCAATATATTTTCCCTCTTTTGGAGGCGGGTGCCGCCGGCTACTTGTTGAAGGATGTAAGTAGCCGCGAACTCATTAGTGCCATCCAGACTGTGCATAGAGGAGAAGCGGTGCTTCATCCAACAATTGCTCGCAAGGTATTGGAACGATTCAGGCGAACTGGAGGGGAGCATGATAAGCGAAATGAGCTAGATTTGCTCACTGAGCGGGAGACCGCTGTACTCAAGATGGCAGCTAAAGGGATGAGCAACAATGACATTGCCGGGGAGTTACATCTTAGTGTGCGCACTATTGAGAGTCATTTGGGCGCTGTTTTTAACAAATTAGGAGTAGGCTCCCGTACCGAAGCAGTGATACAGGCTATGAGAAAGGGCTGGTTCACACTAGAAGATTTGTCTTGACCCTCATCTTCACTTGAAATATCGGGGGGCACCATGCATATAGCTCCAAGCTTATTAAGTTCAGCGCTAAGGGTCATACGTAATTATCATTCCTGGCTTGTGGTGGTGATGTTTGCCATTGGTCTAGTCCTCCACTATCCCCAACAGATACTCTCGACGGATTTACCGTCTCTTTTCTCATTTCTAGGTTTAACCCGGCACGTTGCGGAACGGGTTTTTCTCTTATTGCCCGTGACCTACGTCGGCCTGATCTTTGGGATAAAGGCAGGGCTCTATAGCCTGGCGCTGGCCCTTGTCATCATGCTGCCGCGTGCTTTCTTAATCTCCCTATCCAAGCCTGACGCTTTGTTTGAGACCGCCATGGTTATCGTCATTGGCGGCATAGTAAATCTGTGGTTCCACGTGCACCACAGAGACGTCGCCCGGCGAAGGAGTGTGGAAGAAATGCTCACTAAGATTATTGATGGTTCTCCTATTTCATCATTTGTAGTCAATAAGCAACATAAAGTCACCTATTGGAATACAGCAATTGAATCTCTTTCTGGCATAAAAAAGGAGGAGATAATCGGGACAGATGAGCAATGGAGGGCATTTTACACTGAAAAGAGGCCAGTTATGGCTGATTTAGTACTGGAAGGATCTCCTGCAAATGAAATTGAAGCGTATTATCGGCATAAATGCAAAAAATCTAACCTGACTGAGGGTGCCTATGAAGCTGAAGATTTTTTCCCCGATCTTGGAGAAGATGGGAAATGGTTTCATTTTACGGCAAGTCCCATTAAGGACAACAGAGAAGAAGTAATAGGTGCAATAGAGAGCTTACAGGATGTCACCGAACAAAAGAATGCAGAGGAGAATCTACGCTACTATTTGCAGGAGATTACCAGAGCTCAAGAGGAAGAGCGCAAGCGCATTGCTCTCGAGCTTCATGATGACACTGCTCAAAATCTTATCGCCCTGCTTCATCAGTTGGAGAACTTCCTAAGTGGCAAGATAAAGCTGCCAGTAAGAGAGGCTAAAGCTTTATGGGGTTTCCATGAACAGATTAGGGATGTATTACAAGGGGTGCGTCACTTCAGTCGCGACCTAAGGCCTTCCATTCTTGACGACTTAGGTTTGCTTCCAGCCCTGGAATGGCTAACCGGGGAACTCAAAAGCGAATATGGGGTAGAGGCCAGTTTGAAGGTGGTTGGTAATGAGCGGAGGTTGTCTCAGGAAGCAGAGTTATTACTTTTCCGCATTGTTCAGGAGGCACTTAGAAACACAGCAAAGCATGCCCAAGCCTCAAGGGTTGAGGTTAATGTCGAGTTCGATGAGAACAAAATCACGGCTACTATAAGGGATAATGGTATAGGCTTTCGACTTCCAGAAAACATTGGAGCTCTGCCACATATAGGCAAACTCGGTTTGGCTGGAATGCAAGAGCGGATACAGTTGCTAGGCGGTAACTTAAAGCTAAAGTCTGAATTAGGTAAGGGCACTATAGTATCTGTTGAAGCTCCGGTTTAATCATAAATGCTACTGCGTGATTGGCTATATGATTAACAATGCCCATTGTTGGTTCAGGCAATGGCTCGTGTAGAATATTAACGGCCTTAAGGCCATTCGAACCCTCAAGTTCCTCGCCCAGTCCTGTGGTCACTCGATCGGTAAATAGTTCCTTAGCCTGGCTAAACACAAATGCCGCTGCAAGCGCTCGCCGACTTCTGATAGTTTGACCTATCTCGGGTGGGTAGGATAGAGATAGACTCTCCCTCGTCTCCGCCAAGCCGAAATTTTACCCCGAGGGTCCTAGGCCCACCCCACTGCTGTCGCTGGAATCCACCAAACCGCCCGTCGCACCACTGACCACTGAATAAGCCTGGTTAGAGCCCCAAAAGCTCGCCAGAATCCACAAACCCCACCCGCGTAGCCACACGCCCTTAGTCATCCTTGAGCTTCTCACTCACACCACGACTTGAGTTACCTCAGCTCATTTCGCATATCTGGACCTTAATCTAATCCCTATATGCATGACTGCCAATGCCCCTGACTGGCGAAGTAACAATTAGCCATAATGTTAAGATGACCTGGACTTATCCGATTGCCTGTTTCCTCCGTTCTATGATGGCGCAGACTATGCTACCAACAGCCCCCACCAGAAAGGTGGCTGGACACAGGAAAACAGCAATGATGAAGAATACTACATGAAAGGCTTCTATCAAATGGCTTAATGCGGCAATATGGTTGGTAAGTATGGTCAGGGCGTAAAAGGCATTGTGTAGAAAAACGAAGACAAAGAATCCAATCACCGAAGCCACTACTAGAACTAAAAACCTCTTTGTTTTTCTCCAGGTGCGTGTTGATGCCACAGCCAGAACGACAGTTGCCAGGTAGCATAGTACTATGCCCGGTATATTATCACTAACTCCGACAACGATAGCGCTGATTACCAGAGCGCAAAATATCCCTGCCAGTATAAATACTTCTTTTCGCTTTCTTCTACCTTGGGCGCCTTCTTCAAAGGTAAAGAATCCCTTAACGCATGTGATCACCATTATCAAGAACTTCTTCAAGAAGAAACTCTTCATCATTTCATATCTTTCTGTCTACTCTTTTCGGTAACCAAGCATAGCATATTGGGAACAGGAGTATATAAATCTTGATGTTATAACGAACTTCTAGAAAGTGGTTTGACTCGCCTATTTAACATTTCATCGGGATGTTACCTTTCTAAATCCGCTCGGCTGAATTACTCATCAAGCATCTAAAGCTTCCCCACCCGGAATACCTTTATTCCACATAGAAAGCAGGTGCCTTGTACTGCTGGTCTATTATTCTTGAGTGTAATTTGCCTGGGATTCTTTATCCCTACTTTCTTTCTGCACTTCATACAATAAGCTGTTGCCATAATATCCTCCTTATTCCAAATTTCCTATATTGTGTGCTGGCTGACCACATAGGTAACACTGGACTACGGACCTTAGCAAGTTCCCTTTCAATATACTCCACAGGGGCAAGATAGCCAAGTGATTGGTGTGGACGATTGAAATTATATTCTATAAGCCATTCGGTTAGCCCGGGATTGAGCTCTTCAGGGTCTAAAGACAGATTAAAGTTGTAAAGCCATTCATACTCTAAGGTCTGGTTGAATCTCTCTATCT
>CAYTBB010000069.1:0-6645 GCA_964435965.1 uncultured Dehalococcoidales bacterium | reverse complement strand
TACGGAATTTGCCTCGGGTGAGCTCAAAATCGTTCCTCTCATATTGCATATCCACAAGGCGGCGAACCAGCTTACCTCGCTTGTAATTCCCATTTCTTTTTACCGTGACTGCAAAGCCATGATATTCCTCAGGTGGCCCCAAGCTATAAATACAGGAGACCGAAGCCACTATGATTACATCCCGGCGCTCAAAGAGAGCTCTGGTAGCTGCATGGCGTAGCTTATCAATCTCCTCATTGATATCGGTTTCCTTCTCAATATAGGTATCAGTACCGGGGATATAAGCCTCTGGCTGATAGTAGTCATAATAACTAACAAAATACTCCACAGGGCTATCGGGGAAGAATTCCTTAAATTCCGTGGCTAGCTGAGCGGCTAAGGTTTTATTATGGCAAATAACTAATGTAGGCCTTTGCACCCTCTCGATAACGTTAGCCATGGTAAAGGTCTTGCCGCTACCAGTGACACCAATCAGCGTTTGTTGCTGATAGCCTTTCTCCAGCCCACTAACCAGCTTATCTACTGCCTGTGGCTGATCAGCGGTAAGACGAAAATCAGAGGTAAGTTTAAACTGAGGCATGTTTCACTCACCACAATAAAAAGCAACGCCCAGTATGTCTGGACCAGCGACAATTTGCATAACAGGGGTGAATTGTGTTATGTAAAGTTCAGCGGGCTGAAATTGCTCTTTGACCATATTTGCTAGCTCTTCTGCTTCGTGGGGACATTCGACATTCATTATAGCCACATGCAATGGCTTTTCAGACTCGATACTGCCACGCATTGCCTTGATGATATTTCTAATAGCCTGTGACCAACTTCTAACCAAGGAAAGAGGGTGTACCTCACCCTGGGAAAGGCCAACGAGTGGCTTCACTTTGAGCAAAGAGCTCGCCCAGGCAGCTAATTTATTAATGCGCCCCGTTCTAGCTAAATAGTTCAGGGTGTCAAAGGCGAAAATCGAATTTACCCTCGATTTAATGGCATTGGCAGCTTCAACTACCCCATTTGTATCTTTGCCATTGGCAGCAGCCCGAGCCGCTGCTAGAGCGATAAAGCCTTGAGCCATAGTGGTTGTTGCAGAATCAAACACTTCAACTTTCAAATGAGGCATAGCTTCTCGTGCCATCTTTGCTCCTGCCTTGGCTAAAGATATCGTCGAGGTAAACTGAGAAAAACAAACAACATGAACTATGTTATCTGCTTCGCGACTCAGTTTCTCATATTCCTGAAAATAGAATTCCGGAGGCCAAGGAGTTGTGTCAATCTGTGATAGTTTCTGAAACCTTTGAACTATCTCTGGAGGTAAGTCTTTATCAGTATCCTGATAGACCTTGCCCTCAATTGTGAGCCGCACAGGAATGATATGGATATTGTATTTGTCAACCACTTCTTGGGGCAGCGCGGCAACGCTATCTGCGACCACAGCTACTCTGTTCATTTTGCCGCCAACTGTTGCAGTGCCATTCTAACCTTTTCCTCTAAGGTCAAGTCTGATGAATCTGGGAGATTAGAGACGGCCTGAGTGGCTTCCCTTAGGGAATAGCCTAAGTTGGCTAAGGCAGCTATGGCATCAGTATTTTCTGCAGCTAAAGGCAAGACTGCCCCTTTCCATTCCCTCTCTAGCTTGCCTTTTAGCTCGACAACTAGGCGGCCGGCTATTTTTTTGCCAATGCCAGGCACCTGGCTGATAACATCCACATTACCGCCAGTGATAGCCATGGCAAGTTGCTCAGGATTCAAGGCAGACAGCAACGCTAAAGCTGCCTTGGGGCCAATTCCTGAGACAGAAATGAGGTTCTTGAACAAACCTAGCTCTTCCTCAGAGGCAAAGCCATAGAGAGAGACATTATCCTCTCTCAGGTGGAGATGAGTATAAAGGGAGACTTTATCGTTGATGGCTCCCAGTTGACTTAAAGTTGAGCCGGGAACATGCACCTGAAAGCCTATGCCACCCACATTGATGATGACCGAGTCAACGCCCCGATATTCCAGTGTCCCTTCTAGAGTAGCTATCATTTCGATATCTGTTTAGCGAGCCACCCATTAAGGCGGCTCTGCTGAATATGACAAATGGCTATAGCCAAGGCATCGGCAGCATCACTAGGCTGAGGAAGCTGAGGAAGTCCAAGCTGGATTTTCACCATTTCCTGTACTTGCTGTTTATCGCTTCGCCCGTAGCCAGCTACCTGCCGCTTTACCTGGGCTGGTGAATAATAATGGATGGGTAATCCTTGGTTAGCTGTTGTCAAAATGGCAACAGCTTCCGCCCGGCCAATAGCCAACGCTGAGTGTACATTACGGCCGATAAAAGGCTCTTCAATAGCCACCTCGTCTGGCCTATGTTTGGCAATAATTTCGCTTAATCCGACATATAAAGAGCACAATCTTTCCTCTATAGGCATTCGAGGAGGCAAATTGAGTACCCCACAATCCACCATCTGTATCTCTTCCTCAGCATCCACCACACCATAGCCTAACTTTATAGTCCCGGGGTCAATGCCAAGAATGCGCATGCTATGCTTGACCGCGCAGCTTCTCTAGAGTGGCATCAGAGAAGTCAACATTGGAGAACACATGTTGTACATCATCTAACTCCTCGAGATGGTCGAGGAGGCTCAATGCCTGAGCTGCTTCCTTTTCATCCAATAACATTGTCGTTTTAGGTATCAGGGAGAGTTCTGCAGAGATTATATGTTTTCCCTCTTCAATGGCTTTTCTTACCTTTTCCAAATCCTGTGGTTGAGTGTAGATTTCAATATAGCCCTTTTCCGTCTTAACATCTTCGGCTCCAGCATCAATAGCCTGCAAGGCTATTTCTTCAGCATCCGAGCCATCGCTTTCTACAGTAATTACTCCTTTACTTTCAAAGAGCCATGAGACACAGCCACTCTCACCCAGATTACCACCATGGCGTATGAAAAGGCGACGCACATCCTGAATGGTACGGTTACGATTGTTGGTCAATGCTGCTACCAAAACCGCCACGCTGTTCGGTCCGTAGCCTTCAAGGGTTACCTCGGCTAAATCAGCTACCTCAACTCCACCGCCGGCACGCTTTATAGCCCGGTCAATATTCTCCAAGGGCATGTTATTATCACGGGCCTTCTGCACTGCTAACCTTAACTGGAAATTGCTTTCTGAATTGGGCCCGCCCTGTCTCACCGCCACCATTATTTCCCGAGCAAGCTTGGTAAATAACTCCCCCCGCCTGGCATCAGCTACCCCTTTCTGCCGTTTAATCTGTGACCACTTAGAATGTCCCGACATAGTTACTCCTTAAATTGATTTTACATCGCAAACCCCAAAAGGTAAAGTGAATAGATAAAGTAATACGTGCTATAGTATTAATTAACTTTTTATAGCCAAAGGTTTTATGTTTGAATTAATCTCCTCAGGCACTATTACCTCAGCAAAAGGGTTTCTAGCTGGAGCAATTCACGCTGGGATAAAGACCAAGGATGAGCTTGATTTAGCCATTCTTTACTCTGAGATGCCCTGTATCGCTGTCGGCTTCTTTACCACTAATCGGATTAAATCAGCGCCAGTTATTCTATGCCAAAGAAGGCTAATTAAAAGACAAGCACAGGCAATCGTGGTAAATTCAGGATGTGCCAATGCCTGCCTTGGTGAGCAAGGCATAGCCGCTGCCTCAGAAATGGCGAGCTTAACAGCGAGAAAGTTAGCTATCAAGGATGAAGATGTCCTTGTAGCTAGCACTGGCATGACTGGGATACCACTGCCTATGGATCGTATAAGATATGGAATTAAAGAGACAGAACTTAATGAAGATGGAGGTCACGCTTTTACTAAGGCAATAATGACTACCGATACCAGGCCTAAGGAAATAGCAGTTAGGGTTGATGTGGAAGGAAGTAAATTCATCATCGCTGGGGTAGCTAAAGGGGCAGGCATGATCCACCCTAATCTAGCTACTATGCTCTGCTTTATAGCCACTGATGCCCTAGTAGATGCCGACTTTTTACAATCATCACTGCGGGAGGCAGTAGATACCTCTTTTAACATGGTTAGCATTGATGGTGACACCAGTCCCAGCGATTGTATATTTTTACTAGCTAACGGTTTGGCTGGTAATAAAATCATCACCTTTGGCAATGGTGAAGCTTTCCAAGAGGCTTTGGATGAGGTTTGCACTTATTTGGCTAAGTCGATCGCTCGAGATGGCGAAGGGGCCACCAAGCTTATAGAAGTTACCGTGGAAGGAGCTATAAAGCAGGCTGAAGCTCGCCAGGCAGTTCGGACTATTGTTAGCTCGCCGCTGGTGAAAGCAGCCATACATGGTAATGACCCTAATTGGGGGCGCATCGTTGCTGCTCTAGGAAGAAGTGGGATAGAGCTAATAGAAGGCAAACTGGATGTCTATTTGAACGACACTTGCGTCATGAAGCAAGGTTGCTCCGCACCCTTCAACAAGAAAGAAATGAAAATAGCCTTGAGCAACAGTGATAGCGTGATTATCAAGGTATGCCTAAACTTAGGAGAGGCCAGGGCTACTGCTTGGGGCTGTGACCTATCTGAGGAGTATGTTACTATAAATAGCGCTTATTCAACGTAATGCAGAAGAATACTATCGTAGTAAAGATTGGTGGCAGCATTTTGGGCAATCAGGACACCACCTTGGAAGACCTGGTAGAGCTTCAAAAACAAGGAAAATCCCTAGTTGTGGTTCATGGTGGTGGGCAAGTGGCTTCTGAGTGGCTTTCCAGGCTTGGTATCTCCACCAGCTTCATAAAAGGATTAAGAGTTACCGATGGTGAGACTTTAAAGGTAGTGGCGGCAGTGTTTGCCGGCTTAGTTAATAAAGAATTGGTAGTAGCCATTCAAGCTTTGGAGGGGAAGGCAATTGGTTTAAGCGGTGCTGATGGCAATTTGCTCTGGTCAACTATGAAGAACCCTGAACTAAGTTATGTTGGTGAGATTGTGGCTGTTGACCCCAGCCCTTTAAGGATGTTATTGGAAAAAGGCTATATGCCCGTGGTGGCACCAGTGAGTTTTGGCTTAGTTGGGAACAGGACAATGCTGCTTAATATTAATGGGGATGCTGCTGCTGGAGAAATTGCCGCTGCCTTGGCTGCTGAGAAGCTTATATTTTTGACCGATGTTGCTGGCATTTACGATGACTCAGGCAAAACGCTATCCCGGCTTAGTGTTGCTGAGGCGAGAAAAATGCTTACCAACGGCATAATCTCCGGTGGAATGCTCCCTAAAATAGAGGCTAGCCTCAAAGCCTTGACTACAGTGCCTGTGGCACGCATCATTGACGGCAGAATGCCTCACGCTTTGCTCAAGGAGGTTGAAAAAGAGAGTGGAGGAACAAGCATTGTACCACGATAACTGGCAAGAATTAGAGCAAAAGTTGTTTCTGAGAACGTTTAACAGGTTTCCTTTGACTTTGGTTCGTGGTGAAGGAGCTTGGGTCTGGGACGATCAGGGCAAAAAATACCTCGACCTTGTCGGTGGTTGGGCAGTTGATAGCCTCGGTCATTGCCCGCCAGTGGTAGTTGAAGCTTTGGAGAGGCAGGCCAGAAATCTTATACAGGCGTCGAATCAATTTTATACCATTCCGCAGATACAATTAGCCCAAATCCTGATACAGAATAGTTGTCTCGATAAGGTTTTCTTTTGCAATAGTGGCGCTGAGGCTAACGAGGGAGCTGTGAAATTAGCCCGCAGATATGGCAAGCTCCACCTTAACGGTGCTTATGATATTATCACCACTCATAATTCCTTCCACGGGCGAACTTTAGCTATGACTGCTGCCACGGGGCAGAGTAAATTCCAGCAGCCCTACATACCTTTGCCGACCGGCTTCATCAATGTTGCTTACAACGATGTAGAAAAAATCAAAGTAGCCACTACCGCTCGCACCTGTGGTGTAATGCTAGAACCAATCCAGGGAGAAGGCGGAGTCAATGTGCCAGACGACAACTACCTTAAGGAGGTAGAGGAATGGTGTCACGAAAAGGGTATCCTTCTTATTCTGGATGAAATTCAGACAGGCATCGGTCGCACAGGAACGCTTTTTGCCTACGAGCAATATAATGTGGAGCCAGATATAATGACCCTAGCTAAGGGATTGGGCAGTGGTGTGCCCATTGGCGCTTTCTTAGCCAAAGAGCACGTTTCCGTCTTTGCCCCTGGTGAACATGGTTCTACCTTTGGCGGCAACCCCCTGGTTTGCGCTGCTGCTTACGCCACCGTGAAATACATCCTCGAGCATGATATACCAGGAAAGGTTAAACAGGGGGGAAAGTATTTTATGGCTAAGCTGGAGAGCTTGAAGCAGCAATTTGATTTCATCACTCGGGTGAGGGGTCGAGGACTCCTAATAGCTTTGGAATTCAAGGGTGAAATCGCTGAGGAAATAGCCTTGGCTTGTTTAAAAAGGGGCTTGTTAGTTAACAAAGTGAAGCCAAACACTATCCGATTTATGCCCCCCCTCATTATTACCGAAAGGGAGGTGGACAAGGCAATTGACATTTTAGAGAATACTTTAATGTCATTGCGAGCGTAGCGAAGCAATCTCATCACATCTGGAATCGCTTCGCAGCTTCTTATAATGAGAGGGTGTTTAAAAATGTAGTTGCCCAATTTATTGGGCGACTGTGCCTGATAAATCAGGCA
>CAYTBB010000068.1:2685-6760 GCA_964435965.1 uncultured Dehalococcoidales bacterium | reverse complement strand
CTTCCTCCCATAATTGCCCAACTTCTCTACAATCGTGGTGTTAAGCTAGGTGAAATCGAGCCATTTTTACTCGCTGACCACCGCCTTGGAGGCAATCCCTTTCTGCTCCCTGACATGTCACAAGCGGTAAACAGAATTTATAAAGCCTTGCTTATAGGAGAAAAAATCGCTATCTATGGCGACTTTGATGTTGATGGCATCACAGCCACAGCTAGTCTTGCCGAAGGACTATCGTGGCTCGGTGGCAAAGTTACCCCCTATATCCCTCACCGCCTTCGCGAAGGCCATGGGTTAAAATTGCCAGCTCTAGAAAATCTTCACAGCCAGGGGATGGGATTAATTATCACTGTTGATTGCGGCATCACCAGCATCACAGAAGCAAAACAAGCTCAAGAAATGGGGCTGGATATGATTATCACCGACCACCACGTTCCATTGGTGACCCTACCCCAAGCCATAGCTGCAATTGACGCCAAACGAAAGGATTCACAATATCCCTTCTCTGAATTAGCTGGTGTGGGTGTCGCCTTTAAGCTTCTGCAAGCGCTGTTTTATAAAGACGGCAGGGAAAAACGGCTTGCTGAATTACTAGACCTGGCAGCCTTAGGCACGGTCACTGACGTGGTTCCTATAATAGGCGAAAATCGCTACCTGGTGAAGGAAGGGCTAAAGGTGCTTAACAATACTCAGCGCATCGGGCTCCAGGAGCTTGGAGCGCTGGCCAGGCTAAAATTAGGTGAACTCAATACTAAACACATCTCCAAGGCTCTAGGGCCTAGATTAAACGCTGCCAGCAGGATGGGTGATGCCACTACCAGCTATCACTTGGTCACTACTCACTCGCCAGAAGAAGCCCACGCCTTGGCCCAAGAATTAGAAGAAAGGAATGCTGAGCGTCAAAGGATAACCGCTGAGGTGTTGCATAAAGCAAAAGAAAGATTAGCTCACAGGCTTTATTCCCCTTTGCTTATAGAAGGCCATGAAGGCTATCCTGTTGGAGTCATAGGTCTTGTTGCTGGCAAGCTAGTAGACGAATTTTATAAACCTGCTATCATCCTCAACCTTGGACCTGAGATATGCCGAGGCAGTGCCCGAAGCATTCCCGAATTCAATGTTGCCGAAGCTTTAGAAGAATGCCAGGATTTGCTTATCACCTTCGGCGGCCATCCCTTAGCCGCCGGCTTCACCGTAAAACAGCAAAATTTGGCTCGGTTAGAAGAAAGGCTTATGAGCTTAGCCAAAACCCAACTATCTCATCTAGACCTCTGTCCCAAATTAGTCATTGATGCCGAGGTTCCTTTATCCGCTTTCGCAGGCGATGCCTTCAACCTAATCCAACAACTGGAACCCTTCGGACAAGGCAATTCAAATCCCACCTTTCTCACTCGCCAGGTTGAAGTAATCGAATGTCGCAACTTCGGCAATCAAGATAAGCATCTAGAACTAAAACTTAAACAAGGGAATATAACCTGGAGGGCTGTAGATTTTGATTCGCAGAAAACGCAAGAGGAAATCCCTTCTTACCTAGATATTGTCTATACCATAGAGAAAACTCTCTGGAATGGCGAGCAGGTGCTACGGCTTAATCTTCGTGACTTTGCCCCAAACAAAGCAGCTATCAGCTATCAGCCATCAGATTGATGCTGAATGCTGTCTGCTGAGTGCTGACTACTCCTCTGAAATCTGCGCATTCTGATGATTAGCCAGGGCACAGCTATCACTAATATTGCCAAACTGATGACCTGCCCTTGGTGAAGCCCTAATAAAAATGGCTCGTTCACGCGGAAAAACCTTAAACCGAAATCACCGACAGCATAGAGGCAAAGATAAAGGAAGAATAGGGAGCCCTGGGGCTTGAGCCGATCACGCAACTGCCAGACTATGGCAAAAACTATCAGGTTCCACAGTAGAAAGTAAATCTGAGCGGGGTAAAGCGGCACACCCCAGTATTGAGATGGAATAACATCACGAGGAGTATAAAGCACTGCACCGGGGAAAGATTGAAAGGGACTGAGCTTACCAAAACAGCAACCATTTATAGCGCAGCCAACTCTGCCTATGGCTTGAGCCAAGGGTGCTCCCACGGCAATGGCATCGCCCACACCAGCCAGACTTGAGAAAGGAATCCTCCTCACTCTCATGTAGACCCACACTGCCAGAAGGGCACCAATAATAGCTCCGTAGAGACTTAGCCCAGCAAAGCCAACGATAGCCCCAGGGTTAGCCATATAATAGTTCCACTGGTCAATAACATGAACCAGCCTGGATACTATGAAACCGCCGATGATACCCCAGAGAAAGAGGTTGTAAATAATATCCTGGGAGATGCCCACCCTTTTTGTTTCTCGCAAGGTCATAGCTAGTAATGCCATGACTGCCAGAGCTACCATGATTCCATACCACCTCACAGTAAGGGAACCAATGGTAAAAGCAACAGGGTTTATACTAATAGTGAGCATCTAGCTTTTTCTCTTGCTGAGCTTGAACCAGGGGTGATAACTGATTATAGAGTCCCTATCTAATTCGTCATTTATGAAATAGTTGGCCACCCTCAAATAGTCCGCCACTCTATCAGGCATCAGAAAGTGCTCTTTGACATATTCATGGGCTTCTCTTCCTACGGATTCTGCCTGCTCTGGATCTCTTAATAAGCGGATTATCTTTTTTGCCGCTTTTTTCGCCGTGGTGATAAAGAAACCGGTCTCCCCATCCCTGATCTGAATAGGAATTGCCCCCACCTCTCTGGTTATCACCGGCTTCCCTTTCCACATAGCCTCGGTGATAACTAGCCCAAATCCTTCCTTGGTAGAAGGTTGCAAGATTACCCTGGCAGCTCTTTGCAAAGCATTCACTTCCAGAGCATTAACTGCTACATCATCTGGGAGCCTGATGACATGGATGTCCGAGTCGCTTCTTGTCTCCTCACAGACATGGTTAAAGATTCTTTCCCCTTCAGGGTCATCGGAAGCCATGTTACCAGCTACCACAAGCTGGCACTTCTCTTCCTTTCGAGCAATCTTATAAGCTTTAATTGTCGTATCAATTCCCTTCCAGGGATCAAATCTACCTATCTGAACCAACAGGGGTATGCTTTGGTCTATTCCATATTTCTCCAAGACCTTAGCAATTTCATCAGGCTCTAGCTCTCTATTCTTGATAGAAAGAGGATCGATAAAGGGAGGGCTGATATACTTCCGCAAAGGCCAGCTATCCACCACATAATGAGCCCCGGAGAACATAACAGCATCATAAAAACTGGTCCAAAATGTGATAAATTGCCACAATACAGGATTGTCTTCCAATGTATCTCCCTCTACATCAATGTGGAACCTCCACAGCCATTTTTCATTCTTTCCCTTCAAATGGCGAGCTAAACCAAGTGGCTGCGGGTCATGCACAATCACCATATCAGGCTTATAGCTTTCATGGTCTTGGGCATAGATATCAGCATTTTCCTTAAGAGTGCGATAATATCTCCTTACCATCTCTGGAGTAAGGGTTCCTTTCTTGCCTTGCAGAAGATTGTGAATGTTTTTTGTCACCAAATAGAATGCTTCCGTGCCATGCATGACCTTCCATTCATCCTCTATCCCCAGCTCATTCAGGAATGGCACCTGTGAATAAAGCATTTCAGCCACACCCCCACCTAGCATAGTAGAATTAACCTCCATCATTCTTATACCCTTAAGCTTTCGAGCAAGTTTTTCTAGTTTTTCTATCTTTTCCTCGCCCACTATCGGGATATAATCTTGCAGAGGGGATACAGAAAAAGGCTGGACTCCCTTCCTGCGGCTATATACAGTCCCATCCTCTAAAGGTAATTTCCTCCTCCCTTCCTCAACAAAGTTCTTTATCTTGCTTTCCATAGTAACTGCCTCCTTCTGAGCTATAGATGAGGAACCTGAGATTCTTCATTATCATATAATAACATAGCAGTCAGCATTCAGCAGTTAGCTGATAACTAATAACTGAAGGCTGATAGCTACTAAGATGACCGAGCTATCAGGTTAAGGCATTGCTCAGGCAAGACTCTTCAGGGATGATGCTATTACCCACTATCATATTCTTCAGCGGC
>CAYTBB010000068.1:0-2585 GCA_964435965.1 uncultured Dehalococcoidales bacterium | reverse complement strand
GCACCTCCAACAAATGGCGCCATCTTCAAGAACCTCATCCACAGCTAATACAATAAATTGGCAAAAGGGGCATCCCAGCCGCTGGGGCATAACCACTATCGGCTTTCTCTTACGTCCTGGCGCTAAATTCATCCCTAGTTGCTTCCCACCCCAAGGATAACTACTCTGGAACCCCTTTTACAAATAGAAGAGGATATACTATATCGCTGGTGCAGCAAGGAATCCAAACTGCCAGGAATAGAAACAGGAAAATAAAAGGGAGCAAAGGAATCCAGCTAGCTATCCCAAATGCGGTAAAGTAAAACAACGATGCCCAGGTGCTCAATAAAACATGCCCAAAATGCGGAACCCTAGTTACTTGTTTCCAATAGCCGATTGCAACGCCAGCTAGTGCTAAGAGATTTATCCACCATTCTTCCATAAAGGGCACATGAAACTCCATCTGGACATGGAGCAAGCTTCCTCCTAAATAGGGAATTATGGCATCGCTTATCGTAGCTATACCAATCGACCCTGTCCAGCCAATTAAAATGGCTATCCAAAATTTAGCTTTCCTATATCTCATATACATCGCCGTAGTTACCAGTGCGCTCAATACAACGTGAATTGGATGTAAAGTGTAAAAAATAGTGTGAGAAACCCCTGAGGAAACATGGCCCAAAACTATTATAACCATGATAACAATGCCTGTGCCCGCCCCTAAAGCAGTGAAAGGAGCATGTCTCTTGAGTTCTTTTGCTATTCGCCTGAGCATTTCCCTGTTTTCACTGGTTGCGGGTTAAAGGTCTTTCTGAGCTGAACTACTTTCTATAGCAATTAGCACAAAGCCCAGAAGACTCAGAAAGGTGATATTCGGTATGAAAACCGAGATTTTGGGCAAACTCCCTTTCTTCTTGGCATAGTCCTTCATCAGCAAACTCCTCAATGGCTCCGCACTGACGACAGATCATGAAGCGATGACAACCTTCCTCCTTGCCCAAGCTACACTTCATAAATCCACCGCTTGATGGCAGTTTATGAGCCAGATTGAGGCAGCAAAACAAATCAAGTATGCGGTAGATAGTAACGTGATTTAGATATTTACCTTGCTTACGTAGAGTGCTCTGTATGTCATAAGGTGAGACTGGTTTTTTTGCTCCCTCGAGAACTTCGAGCACCTGCCTCCGAGGCTTGGTCACCTTATACGCCTGAGCCTGCAAAATCTGTATTGAATCCTGAACCACAAGCGATAATGTACCAGAAGCAAATACTAAATGCAACAATGTTGCAATTAGCTCGCAGCTCTTTACTCTAATAAGCAAAGATAATTCGGCGGTGTCCCACTGAACATAGCGAAGGGTCTCAGAGATTCTTCATCTGCGGCTCGGAATGACAAGAGAGAATTGGAACTCAGGCTTGTCCTGAGGAATGAGTATTACTACTCGTTAATTCTTGAAGCAATATTAGGGCGGCTTCTTTATCCAGAGGCTGGTTATTGTTGCCGCACTTGGGCGATTGGACGCAGCTTGGGCAGCCATCCTGACAGGGACATTCCCTAATCAACTTTAAGGTGGCCTGCCAGAGCTCAGCTATAATCTCAAATCCCTTCTCAGCAATGCCGATGCCTCCGGGATAGGCATCATAGATAAAGATTTGCGCCTTGCCTGTGTCGGTATGGAAGGGAGTGGAAACACCGCCAATGTCATTTCTGTCACACAGGGCAAATAAGGGAAGTATGCCAATAGCGGCATGCTCACAAGCATGCAAGCCACCGTGGAAATCAAGCCCCGCATCAGCTATTCTAGCAATCGCCTTTTGCGGCAAGTTAAACCATAAGGACTTGGTAACGAAGCTCTGAGGTGGCAGATCGAGCGGCTCCTCGCCAATAACCTCCTCAGTGAACTGCCTTTTCTTTTTAAAGCCGCTCACTGTAGTGGTAACATCAACATCTCCTAAATAAACATTTACCCCGTGGCAATTCTTTTCCTTAGCTACCCCTATGACACTGATGTCAGTGATTTCCTTAGCTTGCGTATAGTAGCCCACAGAAGTCAGCATCGCCGCAGCAGTATGCCTGGCTAAATCAAGCTCAGCTATGAGATAAGATTCGCCTTGGTGAAGATAGATAGCGCCGGGGTGTATCTGAGAGAAGGCAAAACTGGCTTCCACAGTCTCCAACAAACAGCCTTGGGAGACATCAATAATGGCATATTGCCCTGATGTCGCCCTTATACTTATATCTTGAGCGGGATATGTGATAGCTGGAGAAGGATACCACTTCTCCTGGCGTTTCCTTAGTTTACCTTCCTGCTCTAATTCAGCTAGTGCAGCATCCAAGATTCTTCGGTCGCGGAGTTTACCCTGAGCTGTATGAGATTCTTCGCTACGCTCAGAAGGACAAGTGGCGAAGGGCTCCCTCAGAATGACATTGGGGGAATGGCCAAAGAATTCCTTATCCTCATCACTTAGAGGTTTCTCCCAGGCAGCACAGAGAAGGTGAGGTTTTAAGACATAAGGGTTATCGGGATTGATTAAGGCGTTGTCAAAGTTTTTAGCAAAGAAGAAATCTGGGTTACGCATCAAGTATTGGTCAAGCGGATTATCCT
>CAYTBB010000067.1:0-6811 GCA_964435965.1 uncultured Dehalococcoidales bacterium | reverse complement strand
TCAGATTCTTGAACTCCCCATCTTCGAAGTCTTGATGCAAACTGAACAACGCATTCAGGCTAAAGTTCCCCGTAGCTAAGATTTGTTCACGAATAGTCTTCTCTCTTGAGCTTTGGTACCACACTGCTCGGAAGGAGACTCGCCGGTCTGGTATTCCCAGTTTCAGGTAGTCATTTATGAAATAGGCGACTTTATCTAGGACGCCATAAAAACCTTTGAATGATGCTTTCACCAATTCAACATAGATGTTATGCAGACTGTAATCTAACGTGTCGATAATCTTGACGTGCTTGTGTACGAAGTCAAGGTTCAACTCCTTATACCTAGATAACATAAGCATGAATCGTGCTGTGACATAGTCTTGCTTGATTTGGTTCAAGTATCTTGAAAGCCGAAGGTATTGGTCATCTTTTGGCCAGCCTTCGTTATTGTGCTTGGTCAGTGGTAAGATCATCTTCTTAATAGCCGCCGTATCGCCAACGGCCGCATCACATCGCTGGCAATAATTGCAAATGTTTAAATAGAGTTTGTTGTCCAAACAAAACTTGATTGAGAACTTCTCTAATTCAGAATCTCCCTTGATCGATATGCCCGGGTATTTGGGCGGATTTTCGAGTACGTCTTCCCTTCCCGTGAATCTAAGTTTAATTTCTTCAAGGTATTTCTCAAAATAAGGGACAGCTTCAGTATTGCCTCCTTTCTCAAATGCCTGAGATAATAGCGAGTAAGCTTCTCTCAGAAATGTTTCCTGATGTTCCCCGGCAACTGTAGCATAGTAATACAGCCCTACTCCTTTATTGCCTAAAGCCATCCCATGATTTGGTTCTAGCGCTATAGCTTTTTCGTAACACTCCAGCCCATCTAGAACCCTACCTATAGCATCAAAACAATTCCCGAGGTTAACCCAGATCTGCGAAGTGAGAAAGGTGTCCTCAGTCCTGTATTTAAGAGCTCTCACATAGTGGCTCTGGGCAAGATTCAGTTCCGTGTCCCCAAAGCAAGCAGCGAAAGGCTCCTGCTTCCTTCTGATGTTGAAAATGTCAGAATATCCGTTACCTAGATTATAGTGAGCGATCGCCGCGTATTTGTCATCACTAGCTATCTTTTCAAAATCATCCCTTATTAAATCAATGCCTTCCTGAATGATCTGCTGCTCTTCTGATGCATTTCCAATATCTATCAGAAGCCCGCCGGTATTCACTAGAAATCTATTGGTGCTGGCGGACACAATGTAATGATCTGTCATAGTCTGAATCTCTCTGGTTAGCTGCAGAGCATGGTCAATGTACCCAGAATCCATCACTTTCCTGACTTGCTTGAAGAGTCCATCCAGCTTATCCATACCCAAAGGAGGAATCCTCCACCAAAACGTTCTCTCTCAAGGCTATGTTATATGTTCCAGGTACGAAATTCAATGCTGCGTGACCATATGCCCTACAAGCGTGTAACAATAGAGGCCTATTTTGTGCTAGAATCAAGCTAACCTGATAAGCAGTGGGGTAGAGATGTGGAGCCTTACAGACAATGCGAGCGACTATGATTCTGAATACCTGTGCAAAGATTGTGGCAACTTATTATATGTTAAAGCAGAGGATAGTTTGGATATTTGTGTTAATAGGAATTGCCGAAAGTTCCCCCAAGGTCTTGAGTTCTATGACTCGACTGGAAGTGGTTTCCCACAACTGTACCGCGAGTTAGACACAGCTCGCGCAAACTTACTCTCAGACATGAAAAGATGTGACCCAGCTGAGCTAGCCTTATTTATCTACGAGAAGCGGAAGGCGCTGATTGCCTTTGCAATAGAACCTGGGATCATGCTATCACTTCCTGACTTACTTGCTCTCGGCGAACTTCTGATGATGTTGAACGTTGAGCCACCCAATGGTGATGAACGGGGTAAGGCACTTTTTGAGTCAGTTTACCAACAGGCAAAGAGACTTACCAAGTACCTGAACTTCATTGATGATTTGAAGGAAGGACGTTATATTTGGATTAAAGGCACCGGGAAGCCGAAAGCGCTGGTTATGAAGTATCTTAACGTTATCAGCGACATGCAAAAAAGCTACGGGCTCGTTTCCTCAGAGTCAGTAAAAGACATCTCTGAACTGTTCGAGTTTGAGGATATTCAGGAGCTAGTTACCACAGATGTCGAACTGGCACCCGGCGTTGACCATGCTGACTTCCTAGACAGCCTGTGGCCCTATGTACTGACTTTGAGGTACGCTTTTGCGCTAAACTACAGGACGGCCAAGCAATACAGGTATGAATGCGATGCGAGTGATGTGGCTGCTTTGCTGAGCTTTTTCCTCAGCATCCCAAACAACAATACACTGATAGTGCCTATCTCAAATGCTGAGCGTCACTATGCTATTCAGCCCAAAGCGGTAAAATCTTTCGAAGATTTTCTCAACGAGTATGTTAGCAACGGCCAGAAGGTGCCAATAATGGCTAGGGCTGACGACAAGATAATCATGGATCGTTTAACCCTTCTCTTCTTCATAATATACCTACATGGTCACTACGAAGTGTCAGGTGCGAAGAAAACTGGTGGTAGTATGAGGATACATAAGAAGAAGGAGGAAACCGGAAGGGCATTCGAGCGTCACTTGCGATCCAAGATATCTGAGCATGGCTATGAGGGGCCTGATGAGCCAGTTAGTGTAAAAACTTTTGAATACGACATAATGAAGGTCTCAGAGACCAAGAAGAGGATCATTTTAGCCGACGCTAAGTTTCGTGACCCCGCTCCCTCCTCTATCTCCGCTCATACTCTCGTTCAACAAGAACTGCTTGATCCTAGTCAGGGGTTACTTGCAGAATCAAAGCGTCAATTGAATAGACTTAAGTTCTTTGATGATAACCCGGAGGTCTTCAGAAGGTGTCTAAACCTGAAAGCTGATTGGCAAGAATATGAGGTTGGGGCATATGTGGTTACAAAGCACGTTCCTTTAATTAGCCGATATGAGGAAATAAAGATTATGTCTGCGTCAGATTTACTCAGGTCTGAACTCTGATACCAGAGACCTGTTAATTTTTAGCCCAGGTAGGTAACACTGCATATGACTCGTCAAATAAGCGACATCAGGAATAATAATATACAGAAACCATAGCCTAAGGGTACTGCAATAAGCTTGGCATTCTAGAACGCGATAGGTTACAGTGTTGAGCTTTAAATTAAGGTTCGTGCCAAGATTCATGAGATTGGCAGGCTAGATAATCCTGTTACGTTTGTTACCTAGCTGAACATTCTGAGTAATCGTTAAGTATTTCTTGCTGTCTGGTGACCATTGCAGGCTTCGGCGAAATAGGAGCAGGTCACCAGCGGGCTTTTCCGACCCCCTGTTAGTAGGGCAGGGACCACGCTAGAATACCCTCTAGCATCTCTAAAATCCAATTCTAGCCGCTCTCTCTAGAGTATTAGCATAATTTTTTTTCTCCTATACATATTAACTCTCCTCAATGGTATTTTAATCAAGATTGATAGCAGAATACCGCTCACACCAACCACAGCCTGGGGCTGAGTCCCACCCTTACCAAACGCACCATGAACTCCTCAAGTATTTACGTTCGATTTTCGCCATTTTCTCCATCCGAAGTAAATAAGCATGATTCCTATACAAACTATGAGAATCTGTGAAGCAGTATCATTTAGTTTTCCTAATATTGTATTTGTATTTACTGTGTTCCAGCTTATAACAAGCCAGATTAATCCCCCTATTGACACAATAGAACCAAAAATAATGCTCACTTTTGGATTCTGCTTTATAATGCTACTGCCACCTCGTCCTATTGTGTGCCCAATGCACAATGCGCAAATAAGCACAAAAACTATTCCTAACCATACCAATGGTTCTGACCTAAGTTGATTCTGAACTTGAAAACACTTGATTCCCGCTCCAAAAAAACCCAAGCCTATAGCGAGCCAGCTAACATCTAGATTCTGAGAAATATTTGTAAGATGTCTCCTAAAGCCCAGCGGAAACTTTTCTTTAAGTAGGAGCATTAGCGCGAGTAACGCCATTGCCCCAGCAACTATAATAAGTAGAACTCGGTACACTCCATCGACCAAAAATATGTAACCTATCAGTATCAAAGATAAACCTATTAGGATTCTAACCTTCTCCATAATATTTACCTCCTTTCTCATTACCTCTTATTCTTATTATAAACCACCTGTAATTTTCCAAAAGAAAGGTGGCCAGAGATCGTCTCAGATTGCACAGACCGACTAACTTAACAAAAGTCAGTTTTGTTTACCGGTCTGTTCATGCCCTGTCGAAAGTAAATTGGCCACTGCGCAAACCGATGAATTGTTTAATGGCAAATGCAGGTGCAGAGCAATCGAAGGATAAATCAGTAGATGTCGCTCAATTTGCCCTCTGTAGACAGCTAAGAAACCCTCGACCCTCACATTCTTACAAACACAGAGAGCGGAACAAATTGTATCATAGCTCCTTTCCTTTGCGTAACGAATCCAAGGATGTGAACATCCTCTTCGGCTGGGCTAAAGAGATACCTCTCAATTCGGTGTGGGGTAAAATGCTGTAGGGAAGCATTACCTTCCAGAACCACCTGGGTGTCTAGGGTACCGACATGTAGTATGATCTTTACTCCTGCTGGCTTGAATAGCCTACGGATATTGTTAGGAGGCTTATTAGGGAGCTTACCCGGGATCAACTGAGATAAAGCATCCTTTCTGACCATCACGACGGCTCTACCATCAGGTTCGTATAACATCGGCACCATACCGCTTGCATCCGGCTGTTCTTGTTGGGCAGCCTCAAGAGCACCCAGTTGTCGTAGCTTATCAATTACGAGTTCTATCATAGACATGCTTGACTGCCAGTTAGACCAGTCAGGGGCGAATGAAGCACAGCCATTGAGAAGAAAAAAGCTGTTAGGCTTCAAAACGACAGTCGCAAGCTTTGTATCCACAAGTTCCGTTAGCTTGCTTGCATCACGAAGTTCTTTCTCCAAACGGGCATAACGGTCCCAATAGATAGTCTGATTCTCCTGATAGCCCCATTTTCCGCCCCCTTGCACGTTGAGTTGGAAAAGTGGCATGCTGACGCCAGCCTCGCCACCCCCGCGATACTCTCGCGACACTCGTGCTTCCTGTGGCACACCTCCAGTAAGCTGCTCAAGGTATGAACTGACTAAAACCACATCAAGGTAAATGAAGTCGCGCAAGGAGCCGCTGCCTGATATGATTTGTCCCCTAACTTTGCCCCGTTTGTGGCGTTTCCAGAACTCAAGTATTCTTAACACGTTACTCATTTGGTGTGCCCTACCTTTGCCTCCTCTTGGTCAGCAGCTCACGAAATAAGCCATCGCTATGCCGACCGTCCAAAACCTGAACTTTCGACCTGCTCTCGGTACTATTACATGGCTTTTAGCTCATCTTAATCATAGTAAGAAAGTGCTCACAATGCAATTGGCAACGGCTAGCCTCAACCGAATTCTGGACACTAACCAACATTCTGGCTTGTTGTTCAGAAGTTAATCTAGTCTAGTCCAAGGTTAACCCATTGGTCCTTGTAGGCTTCCAGATTCTTTAAAGTAACATACCAGTAATCTTTTTCTCTCTCTATAAGTTTTGCGAGTGCCGATGCACTAACAACATGAAACTCGGGGGGCAACTTCTTACTCAGATGGACAAACACATAGGGCGTCCCCTCGGTTTCAATTTTGTCTGGTGCCGAAATCCAGTATCCTGAGCTCTTTGCCACTCGAGTAGTCTTTACTTGAATGGCAGTGCGTTTCCCGTTTGCCGGATTGTACGCGAAAATATCCACGCCAGGATAGTTCTTCAGAGTTAAACTTGCCACTATTCCATTCATACAGAGATGTCCGGCAACAAAATACTCGCCGCTTAATGCTGTAAGGTTCTTTGAAAGTGCTGACATTATCTCTCCTCGTCTTAGCTTCTCCCCTATCATGATAGCATTTCGCTAGCTAACTATACAATCTGACGAAGTGTTCAGAGGAAATGTGTTGGTTTCTTGAGGACTTCAGCCTGGATGTATGGGTTCGGGACTTCCGAGCTCGTTCAGTGCGGTCCCCGGTCCTGTCGCTACGCCCGGATTAGGGCGTTCACTAGAATTTTGGCAAAGGTGGTGGTTTGTACTCCACTATAAGCTCTTTAAACGCCTTATTCCGTAATTTCTCCAGGCATGACCTTAGTTGCTGGCGCTCCTCTTCAGACAGCGAAGATATTATCTTGTAGATGGACTTTCTCCTGGTTGACTTATCGTAGGCTTGCCGTCCCTTCTCCGTTATGCTCACCCGCACCAGGTTCTTTCTGTCCAGATCTTGGGTCTTTCTCACCAACCCCCTTTTTCCATCCTGTTCAAGAGTGCGGAAACCGTGTGGGGCTCTCTAAATATCCGCCGGGAAATCTCGGAAGGCGTTGCCTTTTCACCAATGGCCTGGATGACCACCAAAACCCCGACCTCTATAACTGAGATATCGAATTGATCAAGTTCTTTCTGTCTCGCCCTGAGTGCCGCATCCGTAGTCTGGTGTAGCAGCACCCAGAGGTTGTAATCTTCGTCCACAGGTGAGATATTTTCCATAGTCCCACCATATCCAAAATTGGCTAAAGTTGCCACAGTAGCTATGCGAACGCCACCTTTGCCTAAACTAGTTTTTCAGGGGCCTCACCTTCAATTATGGTCTCGCTATCTACTCCTGGCCTTAGTGCATATAGCTCCTGTACTAAAAGTATCAGCGCCTTCTTTGCCTTGAGGCTTAGCTTTTTATCACCTTTGATTGCTGGTATCACATCTGTAATCACAGATTCATTGTTAGT
>CAYTBB010000066.1:0-6934 GCA_964435965.1 uncultured Dehalococcoidales bacterium | reverse complement strand
GACTTAACCCAACACCTCACGGCACGAGCTGACGACAGCCATGCAGCACCTGTGCCAGCTCCTGACTGGATACAGGTCGTCCTCCTTTCGGAATCCTACTCCTGGCATATCAAGCCCTGGTAAGGTTCTTCGTGTATCATCGAATTAAACCACACGCTCCGCTGCTTGTGCGGGCCCCCGTCAATTCCTTTGAGTTTTAGCCTTGCGGCCGTACTCCCCAGGCGGGACACTTAAGGCGTTAGCTTCGACACAGAAAGGGTCGATACCTCCCATATCTAGTGTCCACCGTTTAGGGCGTGGACTACGCGGGTATCTAATCCGCTTCGCTCCCCACGCTTTCGAGCCTCAGCGTCAGAAACAACCTAGGAAATCGCCTTCGCCACTGGTGTTCTTCCCAATATCAACGCATTTCACCGCTACACTGGGAATTCCATTTCCTTCTGCTTCCCTCAAGCCTTCCAGTATCAAGCGGCTTCTTCTGATTGAGTCACAAGATTTCACACTTGACTTAAAAAGCCGCCTACGCTCTCTTTACGCCCAATAAATCCGGATAACGTTCGCCTCCTACGTCTTACCGCGGCTGCTGGCACGTAGTTAGCCGAGGCTTATTCCTCGAGTACCGTCAAAATTCTTCCTCGAGAAAAGAGGTTTACAACCCGAAGGCCTTCCTCCCTCACGCGGTGTCGCTGGGTCAGGCTTTCGCCCATTGCCCAATATCCCTTGCTGCTGCCTCCCGTAGGAGTTGGGGCCGTATCTCAGTCCCCATCTGGCTGACCATCCTCTCAGACCAGCTACTGATTATCGCCTTGGTAAGCCATTACCTCACCAACTAGCTAATCAGACGCAAGCCCATCTCCAAGCACCCTAAGGCTTTAATAATCAAGCGTTGCTTGATTATCATATGCGGTATTAGCCTGCCTTTCGACAGGTTATCCCCCACTTGCAGGCAGGTTACTTACGTGTTACTCAGCCGTCCGCCACTCGGTTACAATCCGAAGACCATAACCTCGTACGACTTGCATGCATAAGGCACACCGCCAACGTTTATCCTGAGCCAGGATCAAACTCTCCACTCAAAACCTTCCTTCCACTATTCAATTGTTAAAGTGCAGACTTATATATTATAAAGTATCTTGCCAAATTGTCAAGGACACGAATAACTGCTTTTGTTCTCTTCCTAGTCGAGGAAAAGTTTTTGATTTTTAGTCTTATCTCAAAGGTTCGCTAGCCAGTTTCCTAATCCGGCTTCAGTTATCTTTCTCTTTTTTATCTGGTTATTCTCAACGCTGGATTTAAATTGCTATACCAAATCCTTTCCGCTGGGAACAACCCTGTCAGGATGCTCACGATCAAATGGTGGCCCATAAATCGAGAGCCTGACTCCCTTAACAGGCATAAAGAAGCCATGCAACACTCCCACTGGACAGTAAACAAGGTCACCAGCTTTCACTTCAAATTTCTTGCCCCCGATATAGGCCCAACCCTCTCCTTCAAGTACATAGAGGAACTCGTCGTGTTCCCTATGCTCATGGATAAAGGGCTCTGTCTGCGGCTGCGCCTGCACCACGAGAGCAGTACAATACTTGCCATCCACTAAAAAGGTGCGTGTCAGCTTGCGGTCATCGGGAATAGGGTTGTTCTCTACTACTTCAGCTATGTTCCATACGTATTGTTGTTCCATCTTCTCGACTCCTTTCCCCAGGCTTAAGTTTAAAGACAATTTTATAAACTCCCATAAATGCTAACAGCGACATCATATCATTGCAAAATACAATTTGCCTTAGCGTTACTGCTTCTGGCTCTCTTTATTTGTGCCCTCCTGTGACTTGAAAAGGAATAATATGCCCTTGTGTTATATAAACGAGCACATAAGCTAGCCTGGCCATGAAAATAATGATAGAATATGGGAAATTTTTTAGTAGCAGGTATTTATGTCAGCTATTGAACAAAAAGAGCTAAACATAAATTCAATTAGTGAAGGCAAACTAACCTGGATTTATATTGAAAAACCTTCCAACAACGAAGTTAAATTTCTAGAACAGCATTTTAGCTTCCACCCTCTTAATTTAGATGATGTTTTGAGTCGTGTGCAGCGTCCCAAGATCGATGAATATGAAGACCACCTGTTTATAATCCTCCATTTCCCTGTATTTGACAGGGAAAATCGCATAACGCGGCCCAGCGAAGTAGATATTTTCATCGGGGAGAACTATGTTGTTACTGTACATTGTTCTGCTGACCTCAAGCCGCTAACTAAATTTTTCCGTGAATGCCAAATTCAGGAGAAAAGCCGCCAGACATACTTAGGGAGAAGCTCAGCATTCCTTTTCTACCACATCCTTGATAGATTGGTCAATTATTGCTTTCCTATCCTTGGTAAGATTACAGAAAGTATTGACGACATAGAGGATGTTATCTTTACTAAAGCTGTCCCTGAAACAGTGCGTCAAATTTCCCTGATTCGGCGTGACCTCATTTCCTTCCGTCGCGTTATTCGCCCCCAGATCGCCGTAATTGAGACGCTGGAGAGAGAAGAATATCCCTTCTTCAAGGAGGAGCAGGAAATTTATTTTGGCGATATTGCTGACCATACCCGTAAGATTTGGGACGGGCTTGAGGATTGCAAAGAGGTCGTAGATGGGCTTAGTGATACTAGCAATTGGTTAACCTCACATCGAATTCAGGAGATAATGCGGGCATTAACTATTATCATGGCAATTCTGGCACCGCCTACCTTGCTGTCTGGCATTTTCGGTATGAATATCCCCTTACCCGGGGGACTAGAACCCGGCAGGCTCTTACCCCTCGGTATACTGCTTTCAGTCATGGCACTCGTGGGCGTGGGCATGTTCCTTTACCTACACCATCGAAAATGGATTTAAACTTTATAGTAGCCAATGCTAAATTAAACTGCTCTTGCCTTCCATAAGGTCAACTATGCAAATCAAATTTATCGCCGATAACAATGCCGGTAAGTTAGCCAGATGGCTAAGGATGATTGGCTATGACACCTTGCTGTTTAAAGAAAAAAACGATAGCAAAATGATTGAAATATCCCTTAAGGAGGGGAGGGTAATTTTGACCAAAGATACCCAAATTATGAAAAGGCGTCTAGTTACAGATGGCAAGCTCAAGGCAATATTCATCAAGCACGATAACCCTAAAGCCCAATTACAGCAAATAGTGAAAACTTTGAATCTGGACTATCATTTCAGACCCTTTTCTCTTTGCCTTGACTGCAACCAAACACTCATACCTCGCAGCAAAGACGAGGTGCAAAGTTTAGTTCCGTCCTATGTCTTTAAAACACAAAAACAATATATGGAATGCCCTTCATGTCATCGCATCTACTGGCAAGGCACACATTGGCAAGCAATGGTTAAAGAATTAGAAAATCTTGCCGAGGGAAGCTGAGGCCCTCGACACTTTAGCCCGAAACCCCGCAATGGTGGTAGAGGCTAAATCAAAATGGTTGGCAATTAAGGACTAAGGCTGTAAACTGGTAATTAGCACAGGTGAATTGGCTATGTTATTAGCTATTGATATTGGAAACACTACCATCATCGTGGGTATATTTGACGATGATAAGCTAAAGGCAACCTGGCGATTAGCTACCGGAATTCACCGCCTGCCAGATGAATATGGTGCTCTATTACTTACCCTTCTCCAACGCCAAAGGCTGCCATCTTCAAAGATCACCGGAGCAGCTTTATGCAGCGTTGTCCCGCCACTGGTGTCCGTTTTTCAAGAAGTATGTCAAAGATATTTCAGCACTTCCCCCCTGATAGTTGAAGCCGGCATAAAAACGGGAGTACGTATCTGTGTAGATAACCCCCGGGAGCTTGGACCTGACCGTGTGGTGAATGCTGTTGCCGCTCATCACCTTTATGGAGAGCCAGTAATAGTCCTCGACCTCGGCACGGCAACCACCTTTGATGTCATCTCCAAGGAAGGCGATTATCTTGGCGGAGCTATTGCCCCAGGAATCGGCATAGCCAGTGAGGCATTGTTTACCCGCACTGCTATGCTTCCCCGAATAAAACTAACTCGCCCCAAGCAAGCTATTGGCAAGAACACTGTCTCCGCCATGCAATCAGGCATAATCTTCGGTTACATCGGGCTTATTGAAAGCATAATCCAGAGGATAGAGCAGGAACTGGGAAGCAAAGCAAAGGTAGTAGCCACCGGCGGCTATGCCTATCCTTTAGCCAAAGAAATACCGGCAGTAGAAATAATAAATCCCGATTTGCCCTTAATTGGTTTGCGTCTTGTTTATGAAATGAATAAGATAGAGGGGTAGCTGAGGAGACATCGTGCTGAAAGGAAAAACCATCATCCTGGGGGTAACAGGAAGCATTGCTGCTTATAAAGCAGTGGACATTGCTAGCCGGCTAACCCAGGCGGGAGCAAGGGTGGACGTAATCATGACCAAAGCAGCCACTGAGTTTGTCACCCCCTTCACATTTCGAGCCATTACAGGCAGGCCTGTAGCTACTAAAATGTTTGACCTGGACATAGAGTTCAACGTTGAGCACGTATGGCTGGCTGAAGCTGCTAATGTGATAGTTGTTGCTCCGGCTACGGCTAATATTATTGCCAAACTAGCTGCTGGCATCGCTGATGACCTATTATGCTGTACAGTGTTGGCGAGCAAAGCCCCTGTAATCGTGGCGCCGGCTATGGATACTAATATGTATCAAAATCCCATCACCCAAGATAACTTGTCTAAACTAAAAGCACGTAACTTTATTACTGTGGGACCAGCCTCAGGCAGATTGGCTTCGGGCAAGGAAGGTTTAGGGCGGCTTGCTGACGCTACTGATATTATAGGCACCATCTGTCAGGTATTAGGAAAAAATGGCGACCTGGCCGAGAAGCATATCGTGGTCACTGCCGGCGGCACCAAGGAGCCTATCGATCCCATTCGCTGCATCTCCAACCGCTCGTCAGGAAAGATGGGATATGCTCTAGCTGAAGCAGCCCGTGACAGAGGAGCCAAAGTAACACTGATAACAGCACCCACTTCGCTCACCAGACCCGCTGGCATGGAGATGGTTAACGTAGGCACTGCTGAAGAGATGTATCAAGCAGTAAGAGATGTTATCCCTCAAGCTGATGCTCTAATAATGGCCGCTGCTGTGGCTGATTACCGCCCTCTAAGTGTAGCCAGAGACAAGATCAAGAAAGAAGGCAATAGATTGGCATTGGAGCTAGAGCGCACTCAAGATATCTTAGGTAGTATAAAAGGAGGGCTCATCAAGGTGGGCTTTGCTGCTGAAAGCAGCAACCTGGTGGAAAACGCTAAACAGAAACTCCAACAAAAGGAGCTCGACCTCATCGTGGCTAATGACATTAGCAGCTTTGGTGCTGACAACAATCGGGTAACCATAATTGACCGAAAAGGCAAAATTGATAGCTTGCCCCTCCTACCTAAACAAGAAGTAGCTAACAAGATCTTAGATAAGGTAGCTCCATTACTTGCCACGAAGCCTAAGCCCAGTCGTAGCTAAAAGATGCCAAATCAGATTCCTAAAGCCTACGAACCAGGTAAGATAGAAAAGAAGTGGTATGGCTTCTGGCTTGAGCAAGGCTACTTTACCCCTAAAATAGACCCCAGCAAGAAACCTTTCGTTGTTATTATGCCGCCACCCAATGTCACCGGCGAGCTCCATTTGGGGCATGCCCTGACTGATACACTAGAGGACATTATGGTTAGGTGGCACCGGATGAAGGGAGAGCCCACCCTTTGGCTGCCTGGAGCTGACCACGCTGGCATTGCCACACAAGTGGTTGTAGAGCAGCAGTTAGCTAAACAAGGACTGACCAGAAATGATATCGGCAGGGAAAAATTCCTAAAAGTAATCTGGGATTGGGCAAATAAGAGTCGGAGGAATATTAACTCTCAGCACCAGATATTGGGGGCTTCCTGTGATTGGACGCGGGGCCGTTTCACCTTAGATGAAGGTCCGAGTAGAGCTGTCCGCACTGCCTTTGTCCGCCTCTATAATAAAGGATTGATCTATCGAGGAGAACGAATAATAAACTGGTGCCCACGTTGCCAGACCGCTCTTTCCGACCTCGAGGTAGATTACAAGAGTATTACCGGACACCTCTATTATGTCCGCTACCTTCTAGCCGATGAGGAAGGCTTTGTCACCGTAGCTACCACCCGCCCCGAAACGCTTCTTGGTGACACCGCTGTAGCGGTAAATCCCAAAGATAGGCGCTACGAGAATTTGGTGGGAAAAGACGTCATCCTTCCTCTGGTAAATAAAAAAATACCAGTCATCGCTGATGATGCTGTTGACCCCTTCTTTGGCACCGGGGTGTTAAAGATAACTCCAGCTCATGACCCTACAGATTTTGAAGTAGCTGAACGACATAATTTGCCCTCGGTAAATATTATGAACCTTGACGCTACTATGAATGAAAATGCTGGACCTTATGTAAACCTGGAACGCTTCGTCTGCCGCGACAAAGTAGTGGCTGACCTAAAAAATAAAGGATTATTGGAGAAAATCGAGCCCTACCCCCATTCAGTAGGACACTGTAACCGCTGCCAAACGATGATCGAACCTAAAGCCAGCCGGCAATGGTTTATTCGCACCATACCTCTGGCTGAAGCAGCTATTAAAGCTGTTAAAGAAGGTGATATCAGCATAGTTCCAGAGCGCTTCACCAAAGTATACTTTGACTGGATGGAAAATATCCGGGATTGGTGCATCAGCCGACAACTATGGTGGGGACACCGCATCCCAGTATGGCACTGCCAAGACTGCAGCAAGCTAACAGCATCGGTAGATGACCCCTTAGTATGTGAGCATTGCGGCTCAAATCAAATTGTCCAAGACCCCGATGTCCTTGATACCTGGTTTAGCTCAGCGTTATGGACACACTCCACATTAGGCTGGCCAGATGATACCAATGACCTTCG
>CAYTBB010000065.1:0-7046 GCA_964435965.1 uncultured Dehalococcoidales bacterium | reverse complement strand
CCTCCATCAACGATAATTGTTTGCCCTCTTATCATAAAAGCTTCCTCACTGCATAGAAAAGCCACCACGTTGGCTACATCCGCAGGAATGACCATCCTTCCCGCCGGGGTTGCTTGACGAATATCTTTCATCAGCCCCTCTCTAATGTAGAACTTCAGTGCTTCTGTCTCCACAGCGGAAGCAGCCACGGCATTAACACAGATGCCTTTAGGGGCTAGCTCTATCGCCAGGTAACGAGTTAAGGACTCCAAAGCAGCTTTAGATATTCCGACAACGGCGTAGGTAGGTAACACAAAGGAGGAACCCAAGCTGGTGATGCTGACAATTTTACCACCTCTTCCCTCCATCAGTTTAGCTGCCCGTTGGGCACAGAGCAAAGAAGCTCTGGCATTGATGTTCATAGTCCAATCCCAAGCCTTGATATCAACATCCAGGACTGGGCGACCTACGCCTGAAGCAGCGTTATTAATCAAAATATCCAGATGACCAAACTTAGTGGCAATCGTGTCAAACATTTCATTGAGCTTCGCTGGGTCTCCCACATTAGCTCTGATGACCTCAGCTTTCACTCCCAGAGCTTCAATATCTTTGGCCGTCTTTTCGGCAGCCTCGCGGCGGCGGAAGAAATTGACAATAATATCACTGCCTTGCGAGGCAAGCTTTAGAGCAATGGCTCTGCCAATGCCCCGTCCACTGCCGGTGACCAAAGTTAGTTTGCCTTTAAGAGGCATGGCTAAACTTTCCCCTTTTCTGCCACACGTCTTTCCACATAATCAACAAAATCGCCGAAGTTTTGAAATTTCTGGGCCTCCTCATCAGGGATCTCAATATCAAATTTATCCTCCACCGCCACTAACGCCTGCACTATATCCAAGGAATCTGCCTTTATATCCTTACGTAAAGAGCCCTCCCGCGTAAGGACGCTCTTATCAACATGAACAATCCCAGCCACTATTTCCTTTATTTCCTCTTCAACAGACATTTGTACCTCCTTTATAATTTGCCTTCTTTTTGGAATTTTGCCAATTCCAACTTCAAACAGCCAACGATATCAGCCTGTACGGCTTTCCTAGCACTTGCTACAGCATGAGCTATGTCCGAAGCATGACAAGCCCCGTGTGCTATTCGGACAACGCCATCAACACCCCAGAGAATACCTGCTCCTTCTTCACCCTCATAAGACATTTTAGTTACCGGGAATAACCTATTAAACAATAACTTAGCTATGCCGCCCAACGGGGGATATTTCTTCAGTTTCCGCTCCATGTAATTTAAGGCATGGTTTCCCAAGCTTTCATAGAATTTCAAAACTACATTGCCCACAAATCCGTCACAGACTATCACATTGGCCTTCCCACTGAAGATATCACTGCCCTCTATATTACCAATAAAATTCAAGCCGCTGTCTTTAAGGAGGGGATAAGCCTCACGAACTGCCTCATTTCCTTTACCCTCCTCAATACCAGTGCTTAACAAGCCCACTGTGGGATTGGCAATATTGAGAAACTTTTTGGCAAAGACAGAACCAGCAATGGCAAAAGACAAAAATTGATGTGGCTTACAATCCACATTAGCTCCAAAATCCACTAATACTGTGTTAGGAGCAAAGCTGCCAAGGGTACCAGCGATTGCCGGGCGCTCCACCCCCTCCACCATACCCAGATACTGGATAGCGCTAACAGCCACTGCCCCCGAAGAGCCAGCACCAACCACCGCATCTGCCTCTCCTGCTTTTACCAGCTTTGTAGCCACAGCTATAGAACAATTGGGCTTGCGGCGAACTGCTAAGGCAGGTGACTCATCTTCCTTTATAACATCACTTGCCTGAACATAACGGATAGGCAAACTAGCAGAAGAATTACACTTGGCTACCTTTTTTTTCAATATGTCTACCGGGCCAACTAAGGCAATTTCCACATCGCCTTTCTGAGCGGCAAGAACTGCCCCCTTGATTATCTCCTCAGGAGCATAATCACCACCCATAGCATCAACTGCTATCCTTACTTTTTTACTAACCTCAGGCATAAACTATCTCTTGCTGCCAGGAAGCCTGACCACCGCCCCACCTGCAACTATTGTCTCATCCTTTTGATTACAGCATTCAAGGCTACAATTAGCATATGATATACCATTCTTATGCTCAATGGAATCAATTTTTCCACTGACAGTCACAGTATCTCCAGGGCGCGCTGGTGCTTTAAACCTCGCAGAAAGCTTGCCTCCTGAAAACCAACTTTGGCCAAAAGCCAGCGCCATCATCTCTGACACATAAGCCAAAATAAGCATGCCATGGGCAATAGTGCCGCCTAGAGGTGTTTTAGCGGCGAAAGATTCATCTAGATGAATAGGATTAAAATCCCCAGAAGCCTCAGCATAGAGGTTAATCTTCTCCTGAGTGATGTGTTTCACCACTTGGGGGAGAGCTTTACCCTGACAAATTTCACTCAGCATTTGCCCCCTTAGACTGGCAACACAATAGTTGCCTTTCCCGATTGCACCCTTTCGCTACTTTGGTCCAAAACATCAAGTTCCAATACTAACATATGTATGGTAGCACGAGTTAGCTTCCGAGCTACTTTTGCCTGACAATTTATTGTGGCGCCAATAGGTACTAATTTGAAAAATTCAAACTCCTGGGAAGCGTGTATGGTACCCGGGGGTAAAAGCAGACTCCCCGCCATAGTAGCCATAGCATATGCTCCTATAGCTAGAGGAGGAACAAATCCTCCCAAAACTTTTAATTCATCCACACAATCCACTGCTTCTACATACTTGGAGATAACTGAGGGGCTTAATTCATAGCTAGCCGGAGGGAACTCATAGCCAGGGATTAATTCCTCATAACTTATCATGGCTTTTTTTCTCACTTTTTCTGACACCCGGCAAACTCCCGTTAGCCGTCAGGCAAATGCATCAGCTTACTAGGCACAACTTAGGAATATAATATAGTTACATCCATGCCCGTGCTTGTCAATATCTATCAGCATAATCGAGGGTTAAATCTTAATATAAACAGACTGCAACTGTCTATATGGTTCAACCACATCAGGAACACTTAAGGATACAGAGAGGCAGTTATTAATTAGTAGATGTCACTCTGAGCCCTTCGTTTCCTGTCATTTTGACCCTGAATTCTTCGCCTCCCTGTTATTGCGAGCGAAGCGAAGCAATCTCGCGGCGCTTCAGGGCAGTCTCTGCGAAGAGTCTAAAAGGCAGATTCTCCACCTAGAGGGCTCAGAATGACTGGTAGGATTGCTAAGGCACTAACATCAATATAGTAATCGACCTCGTACAGAATAACTTGAAAGGAGCCTAAAAGACAGTTAAGACTAGTTGTTACACTTTAAGAAATGTATCGCTGAAAAACCAAAGGAAATATGAGCGTCTTGAGCCAAATCGCAGCTAGCAAGCCATTAGTCACCCCTTTGCTGCCTGGTTTGTAGCTCAGGCATTGAAAACATCTCCCAAGAACACAAGTTGAGTTTGAGCGTTTCTTGCGACAACTAGTGGGACACGCTCGATTTCAGGTTATAGCTGGAGCAGCGCTGGGAATTCTCCTCGCCTGCTGGTGGGCATAGGCTGCGTGTCAAACGGAGAGTCCGGCATACAGCCCATTGAATTGCCACATGACGTTAATCTATAATTGACCCTATGAGAAACTACAGCACCTTCAACCTGAATGCCATCTGGTTCTTAATAATCGCAAATGTCTTAATCTTCATAGTCACTCTAGTGAGGCCAGATGCGATTTACCTTCTAGGCTTAGCACCGGCAAATTTCCTGCACCAGCCCTGGACAATTATGACCAATCTCTTTGTCCATGGAAGCCTTACCCATATCCTATTCAACATGATAAGCCTGTATTTCCTGGGAAGTTTCTTGTTCAAGCTAATCGGAGAAAGAAAGTTTCTAATAACGTATTTCCTCGGAGGCATAGCTGGAAACATCCTCTTCATCCTTCTGGCATCCCCTTTCTCAATAGGAATAGGAGCTTCAGGGGCTATCTTCGCCCTTGGTGGAGCACTAGCAATAATGGCTCCCAAAATACCCGTTTTTATATTCTTTATCCCGGTTCCGGTTCCCCTTTGGGCGGCTATGGCACTCTTTCTTATAATTTCCTTCTTCTTCCGAGGAATAGCCTGGCAAGCTCACCTTGGAGGTCTTATCTTAGGCCTCGTAGCAGGCTACTTCTTTAAGAAGAAAAGGCAAGCCTTCTATAGTTGAAACTCTGGGGATGACCTCAAAAACCATTTACTTAAGAAGCGATGGACTTGAGCTTGCCGGCGAAGTTTATATTCCCTCAGAAAGCCAGGTTTGCCCCGCTTTATGCATCTGCCATGGCATTCCCGCCACTCCATACAACCCTCAAGATAGAGGTTACGCTGCGCTGGCACAAAGATTTTGTGCCGCTGGCTTTGCCACTATGATTTTCAACTTTCGTGGTGCCGGAATGAGCCGGGGTAACCTAGACCTTCTAGGCTGGAGCCAGGATTTGGAGGCCGCCATTAATTTCATCTCCAAGCTCAAAAAGGTAGACAAAGAACGCCTTTGCCTCCTTGGCTTTAGCGGAGGAGCAGCTGTCAGTGTTTATGTTGCCGCTCATGACACCAGGATATCCTCACTAGTAGCTTGCGCCTGCCCTGCTGACTTCGGCTCTCTTACCGGCAAAGAAACAGCCCCATCCACCATCCAGCACTTTCGCGATATCGGAGTCATCAGAGACAAGAATTTCCCACCCTCTATTGAGGAATGGCTCAGGGGCTTTGAAGTCATCTCTCCAATTCACTGGATAGACAAGATTTCTCCCCGCTCTCTGCTTCTGGTTCATGGAGATGCCGATGAAGTAGTGCCTCTGGAACACGCACATATGCTTTACCAAAAGGCTAGAGAACCCAAAGAGCTAGCCATAATTCCGGGTGCCAAGCACAAGTTGCGCCTGGAAGAATCTGCAATGGCTACTGTGCTTAGCTGGCTAAAGGCTAGATGCTAAAAGTCTGGCTTGACACTTAGCAATTTGCGCGATAGAATTCATATTCCCTTGGAGGTGAAAAATTTACGCTATTGTTGAGACAGGTGGCAAGCAGTATAAGGTTGCTCCCAAGCAGACCGTAGAAGTTGACTACCTGAATATACCCGAAGGCAATACAGTCGAGCTGGATAAGGTGCTGTTTATCAGCGACAATGAGGATACGCTCATAGGCAAGCCGACTATTGAAGGAGCTAAGGTTATCGCTACCTCTTTAGGGGAAATTACGGGGGGCAAGATCATAGTATTTAAATATAAGCCTAAGGTTCGATACCGCAAAAAAACAGGGCACCGCCAAATCTATACTAGACTATCAATAAATGAAATTGTTAGACCGGGAGGGTAAACATGGCACATAAAAAGGGTGGTGGTAGCACCCGCGCTGGGCGCGATAGCCAACCGAAGCGTCTAGGAGTAAAGAAATACGGAGGGGAACAAGTTCGCGCTGGAAATATCCTGATCAGGCAACGCGGCACTCGCATACTTCCCGGAAATAATGTCGGCCTGGGTAAAGACTATACGCTCTTCGCCTTAATAGATGGCTCGGTTAAGTATGAGCCAGCGACTAAACATAAAAAGAAGGTAAGCGTTTATCATGAAAGCCAAAATTCATCCTAAGTATTATGATAAGACTAAAGTAACTTGCCTTTGTGGTAATACTTTCACCATTGGCTCGACTAAGCCAGAACTTAAGGTCGAGGTATGTAGCAAATGCCACCCATTCTATACCGGCAAACAAAGAATAGTTGACACCATGGGGAGGGTGGAGAGGTTCAAGAAGCGCTACAAGATAAAGGATTAAGCCACAGAGCATAATTGCAAAGTCAAGGGATGGTCTATAATATGAGCCATCCCTTATTGATTTAACCGAGGCAACTAATGGCAAAACCTTTTTATCACGGTGGGCAGGCAGTTATCGAGGGGGTGATGATGCGGGGTAGGAGAAATTTAGCCATATCCGTGCGCCGCCCCGATGGAAAATTAGAGGTACTAAAGCAACCCCTGGCTAACATATATAAAGGCCGCCTCAGGGAGATACCTCTAGTAAGAGGAGTCATTGTTCTTATCGAAACCCTGGTTTTAGGCGTCCAAGCCTTGCTTCACTCAGCTCAAATCGCTTCAGCAGAAGAGGAAAAAATACCCACGGCGGCTTTGTGGGGGATTGTAGCTGCCAGCATGGCCTTCGCTGTAGCCCTCTTTTTTATCACCCCTCTCCTCGCCACTCGCTATTTTGATATTTATATCGCCTCCGATTTAATCAGCAACTTAATTGAGGGCTTGATGCGCATTGGCATTTTCATTGCTTACCTTATACTAATAGGGTTGTTCCCTGACGTTAAGAGGGTTTTTGCCTACCATGGAGCAGAACATAAAGTGGTCAACGCTTATGAGGCTGGATGTCCTTTAGAACTAGAAGCGATTAAAAGCTATTCTACTGCCCATGCCCGCTGTGGCACTAGCTTCATCTTTGCTGTCCTGATCATCGCTATGCTCGTCTTTGCCTTGCTGGGTCGCCCATCGTTATGGTTAACCATCCTATCTCGCATAATCCTTCTTCCCGTCATCGCTGCCTTTGGCTATGAAGTTACCAGATTCGGAGCAAGGTATAGCAAAAGCATCTTGTCCCGAATTCTCCTAGCTCCAGGATTAATGCTGCAAACTATGACTACCAGAGAACCCGATGATAGCCAACTGGAAGCGGCTATATCAGCATTAAATGAAGTTATCGAGGCTGACAACTCTGAAGGGAAAGAAAACTAAGCTAAGTCTTCAGTTTCTAAAAATCTGTAATCCTTATCATTCTGGAGGAAACAAGTCCGATTGCCTATATGACACACAGGTCCCATAGGCTCAGCTTTGATAAGAAGAGCATCACTATCGCAATCTTTAATAATGGACTTCATCCTGAGGAAGTTGCCCGAAGTTTCCCCCTTGTGCCACAATTCCTGGCGACTGCGGCTATAAAACCAGACATCTCCACTGGACAATGTTAGCTTTAGCGACTCCTTATTCATATAGC
>CAYTBB010000064.1:4832-7133 GCA_964435965.1 uncultured Dehalococcoidales bacterium | reverse complement strand
GCCACTGAGGAGGACTGGGGGAAGGAGTACTTATCACTAAGAGCAGCTATTAAAGTAGTTAGTTCTTTGGACGAAGCTCTGGAGCATATTGAGAAATATGGCTCAGGGCATTCCGAAGCTATTGTCACCGAGGATTATTCCGCAGCGATGATATTCCTCAACGAAGTGGATGCTGCCTGCGTTTATGCCAATGCCAGCACTCGCTTTACTGATGGCGGGCAATTTGGATTAGGCGCTGAGATAGGCATAAGCACTCAAAAGTTCCACGCCCGTGGTCCTATGGGGCTTAAGGAACTCACCAGCTACAAGTGGATTATCTTCGGCAGTGGTCAAGTTCGCCCTTAGCCTTTTGCCATTGTGGTGAGCCCAGTTTCGCCCCGCTGGTGTTCCATTTCCTTCTATCTCACTCATTGTGTTGAAGGCAATGTCGCCAAGGGCAGTGTCTAGGGATCTGTAGTGTGTATGCCGTGTTATTATAAAGGCGCATCATCAGTATCCTGACCTTTTTCCAGTCATGCTTTCTATCTCAACTTTGATGATTGCAACCTTATTAACTTCATTTACTGGATATTCGTATGAATCGTCTGAGTAGTGTCCCACGATAATATTCAGTGCTTCTCTTTTCTCCTCTAGCTCACCAACGAAAAAAGCTTTCCCGAAACCGATAACGCTATGATATTTCATATTCCAGCTACAAGGGTCTTCTGGTTTTTTTACCAGTTCACAATCAATATCCAACTCAAAACAGACATTATTGTTTTGTTTAATAATGTCAATTTTCCTGCCCTCGGGGGCAGAATGAAAGTACAAGCAATTATCTTTATAGCCAAAACTAAGAGGGACAATGTATGGGACATTGTTCTCAGATAAAGCAATTCTGCAAACAGTGGCCCTTTTTATTATAGATTCTATTACCTCCGTATCTTTAATTTCTTTATCTTTTCTCCTCATTTTTACTCATCTCTGCTTGGTGTGTTTTCAAATAAGGTTCCGCGCGTTTGTGGGGTGCGAAGCGAGCCGCAAGCGCTGTTATGCGACGCTCGTTATTCCAATATTTGTTCGATAATCTCTGCTGTGTCTTGGACAAACTTTGGGCAGAGAGTAGCGAAAAGGTTTTTCTCTTTTGCCAGATTGCTTCCCTCAGGGCTGCTTATGTCACACCCAAGCAGTTCCCGACATACAATTGACCCATTACGAGACTTAAATCTGTCGACAAATTCCTTAACGAGGCCATAAGTCTTCTCTTTTGCTTGCTTATCCTCAATTTTTGTCTTTCCATGTTTAAGCCCTATGACCATAAACGCACCGGTCACCGCTCCACATGTTTCGCCCATGCGCGCCATTCCACCTCCAAAAGCACCAGAGACCTTTAAGGCAAGTTCGTGGTTTAATCCAAGTTGTGGCCCGTAAGTTGAAAGCATTGCTTGGGAACAAGTGAAACCTTCTTTAAAACAAGAAACCGCACGTTCAACTCTGTCCATCTTTCAAATCTCCAATTCTTAAGCGGGTGTCGTGGGACATCCATATAGACGAACTCACAACCCACCCGCTTCACTCACTATGAAATATTACCTTGCTACTTTCTTAAGGTAAAGCTCTTAGCGTTTCCTTCTGAACTTTGAATAGTTTTTCTATTCCCTGCTGGGCCAGAGAAAGCAGTGAATCAGCGATTTCTTTGGAGAAGGGCTTACCTTCAGCAGTGGCCTGAATTTCTACAAACTCATTTTTGTCGGTCATGACCACATTGAAATCGACTTCCGCTCGATAATCCTCTTCGTAGCAAAGATCGAGCAGCATATCGCCGTCTACAATGCCAACACTGGTGGCAGCTACCATTCTATGTAACGGCATAAATGGCAAACTACCCTGCTTTCTCAGATTGTGGAAGGCTTGATATAAAGCGACATACCCTCCAGTGATAGCTGCTGTTCTGGTGCCACCATCTGCCTGAAGCACATCACAATCCACAATGAGGGTTCTCTCCCCCAGGGCAGCTAGGTTAGTTGCTGCCCTTAGGCTGCGACCAACAAGTCGCTGAATTTCCTGGTTTCTTCCTCCTGTCTGACCACGTGATGTGCGTGTCAGGGTGGAGCGGGGCAGCATAGCATACTCAGCGGTAACCCAGCCCTGGCCGCTGCCTTTAAGAAAATTGGGTACTCTTTCCTCCATGCTCACGGAGCACAGCACCCTTGTCTTCCCCAATTCAATTAAAGCTGAACCTTCGGCAAAGCTCTGATAGCCCAGTGTTATGCGCACCGGGCGAAGCTCATTATCAGCTCGAGCATCTATTCTTGCCATGGA
>CAYTBB010000064.1:0-4732 GCA_964435965.1 uncultured Dehalococcoidales bacterium | reverse complement strand
TGGGCAAAATAACTTCCTCCTCAAGCAAGCCAAGTGGAATCGCTGGTGAGGAATGGCGCGTAACCTTTGAGCCAGATAAGATAGAGTCTCTTTCACCATGGGATGAGCAGGAGGTTGAGGTTACCATAAAGCCACCATCCAAGACCATAGCCGGGGACTATATGACTACCTTGAGATTTGATAGCGACCCCAAACCTTCGACGGCGCCTCCTAACTTAGATATCAGGGTAACAGTAGAGACACCCACTAAATGGGGGTGGATAGGAGCCGGCATTGTAGTTGCTGTGATAGCTGGCTTAGTAATAGGCTTTAGGCGGTTGGGCAGAAGATAAAAAATGGAGCAAATTGTTGAGACGAAGGACTTAACTAAAACCTACAATGGCTTTACCGCTGTTGATAGGCTCACCCTTACTATAAAGGAAGGGGAAATTTTCGGCTTTCTTGGCCCTAATGGTGCCGGCAAAACAACAACTTTATTAATGCTCTTGGGGCTTACTGAGCCTAGCTCAGGGACAGTACAAGTTTGTGGCTATAACCCTACTAGGGAGCCCTTAAAGGTAAAGAGCATCGTTGGTTATCTGCCAGAAAAGGTCGGTTTTTATGAAGACTTAACCGCAAGGCAAAACTTGAACTACACGGCGGAGTTAAACAATTTACCAAGAAGGGAGGCGGGGGGAAGGATAAGCGAGCTTTTAGCTACAGTGGGCTTATCTCAGGTAGCAGACCAGGAAGTTAGCACGTTCTCCCGAGGGATGAAGCAGAGGTTAGGCATAGCTGACGTACTGGTCAAGGAACCAAAGCTTGCCTTTCTTGATGAAGCTACCTCTGGCATAGACCCCGAGGGCATTGACGATGTCCTTAAGCTTATAGTAAGTATGGCTAAGAAAGGAATAACCGTTGTCTTCTGCTCTCATCAACTGCACCAGGTTCAGGAAATATGTACTCGAGTGGGAATTTTAGCCAAGGGACATCTGGTAGCTGAAGGAGAGATAGACCGTCTGGGAAGGCGAACCATAGGTGGAGGACGATATCGCATTGAGGCCCAGGTAGCCCAGTTGAACCCAAAACTTATCGATTCCATAAAACGGGTTAAAGAGGTATTAGAGGTGCAAGCTTCTGGCAACTCACTGCTTATTAGCTGTGGTAAGGATTTAAGGGGGCAGATAGCCAAAACAATTGTTGATAGTGGCAGTCTATTGCTCGGGATGAAGATAGAAGAGTATAGCCTGGAAAGAATTTATAAAAAATACTCTAAGGAGGCTTAGCTATGTATGCTGTCTTTCGCAAGGAGCTAGCCGACCACCTGAGTAGTAAAAGATTCGGTATCCTCTTCATTTTAGTTTTATTGGCAGCAATGTTTGCCACTTATCTAGCTATTAATAATATAAGGGGAGTTGTAAACCCGACTACTGAGTTTGTCTTTATAAAAATCTTTACTACCTCAGGTGAGACGCTGCCATCTTTTCTTTTCTTCCTCTCTTTATTCATTCCCATTGTAGGCATAGCCCTTGGCTTTGACGCTATAAACAGCGAGCGAACCAGTGGCAACTTGAGCCGGCTTTTATCCCAGCCGATCTACAGAGATTCGCTGATCAATGGCAAGTTTCTGGCCGGGCTAGCTGTCTTGGGCATTATGATAGCGAGCGTAATTGCCCTTGTTGCTGGATTGGGGCTCCGCATCGTTGGCGTGCCACCGAACGCAGAAGAAGTTTTGAGGCTTATAGCCTTTGTCTTAATGAGCATAATTTACGGGGCATTCTGGATGGCGTTAGCCGTTCTTTTCTCGGTTTTCTTCGACCGAACAGCTACCTCTATGTTAGCTTCCATAGCATTATGGATATTCTTTTTTTTCTTTATGTCTATGATTGCTGGGGCCATTGCTGATGCCCGATTCCCGATCGACCAAAATTCTAGCCTTGAAATGGTAACTAAAAACTTTGAAATTCAAGGGATGATCGGGCGTATTTCTCCTTGTACCCTTTATGGGGAAGCTACCAGCGCTTTATTGACTCCCGAACTCGGTAGCCTTAATCCGGCGCTAATTGTGATAAGCACCCTCACTGCTGGAAGGATGGCAACACCTCTTCCTTTCAGTCAAAGTCTTTTGCTTGTCTGGCCTCAGGTAGTAAGCATAATTGCTTTAGTAGCAATATGCTTTGCTGTCTCCTACATAAGATTTATGAGACGAGAGATAAGGTCAATATAGGATTGTTTGAAGGCTTCTTCCTCTAATCGCTATCTATTCCTACGTTAATCCTGGCTATACTTTATCGTCTTTCTATATTTACCCACAGCCTTTCCCCATCGGTAATGAACTCGATAGTGCCATTGGTATCTGTTCGGTAAACTTTTTCCTCGCCTAACCTAGCACCTAATCTCTCCACTACCTCAGGGCTGGGATGCCCAAAGGGATTATCTGCCCCTACTGAAATCACAGCTATTTGGGGGTCAACTACAGCCAGGAACTGTGGAGAGGTAGATGTCTTGCTGCCATGGTGGGCGACCTTCAGCACAGTGCCTCTTAAATCAGCTCGCTGCCCAATAAGCTCAAATTCTGCTTCCTCTCTGATGTCGGCGGTAAATAGAAAGCTAACCTCGCCCCAACTCAGCTTTATCACTATTCCATTGTTATCCACATCATGGCTCGTTCCCTGAAACAATTTTGCTGGTGGGTTGAGCACCTCTATCTTAATTCCCTCGCCTAAGTCAATTACCTGTCCTGCTCTGGCTGTGTTATGCTTGATTTGCTTTTCCTTAACAAGCTGGAGCCACTCCTGATAAATAGAGGAATTATAAGACACTCCCGGCTCAAGCACCTGTTTTACTTTGTACCTCTGAAGTATCTCTACCAGGCCGGTGATATGGTCAGCTTGAGGCTGAGTGGATATTATAATGTCTATCGTTCTATCCCAGAAGGGAAGCTTCTTACTTAGTTCCAAATTTATCCTCTGTGGATCAGGTCCGCCATCAATGAGTATATTTTGGTGGCTAGGCGTTTGAATCAGGATGGCATCTCCTTGCCCTACATCAAGGAAACTTACATGGAGCTTGTCGTCTGGCATGGTGAGGGTTACCGACCAGACCAGAATGGCAATTATCAAAAGAGGGGGTAGGAGCCACTTTTTAGAAAAGCGTGACCAAGCCATTTTCTTCCTTTTATTTTCTATGGCTAACGAAGACCATAGCTATTGCGAGGACAACATAATACCCCCATGCTAACCAGGTGGGGACAGTAGTCACCTGAAAAGATGAGAAGGGCAAGGCATCAAAGCCCTGAACTACCAAGAGCAGGTAGCTGAGAAAGAGCCAGGCTAGCCAGCCAAGTATTTGAGCCGCAATCGGAATGAAGAGTCCAGCGAAGGCGACCAGCGCAGAGGTGGTGATAATAGCAGGCAAGGCGGGCAGGGAGAAAAAGTTTGCTGGCAAAGCGACCAGAGAGACAACGCCAAAGTTGTAAGCTATAAGTGGCCAGACCGCTATAATAGCTGCCAAAGTTACAGCGAAGCAGTCGGTTACCATATTGCCAGTATTCACCATCACCTCTTTATCCCTAAATACAGCAGTAACTCCTTTTCTTCCCCATGTCTGGAAGTAAGGGAAGAGGAAAACAAGCCCCGCCATAGCCAAAAAGCTGAGTTGGAAAGAGACGTTCCACAAAATCTGTGGCTCAATTCCTACCATCACTGCGGCAGCAAAAGCCAGGGCAGTGATAGCATTCCGCTGCCTCCCTAAAAATTCGGCCAGCAAAAACAAAGTCCCCATAATTGCTGCTCGAATTACTGGTGGGCGCATCCCGGTAAGCAAGGCATAAAGCCAGATAGCTAGAAGGGCTAGCCAGATATATATGTAGCGCTGTCTGCCAAAGGCCAGGATGGCGAGGCTGAGAATCACGCCGATAACAATAGCAATATGTAAGCCAGAAATAGCTAATAGATGTGCTGTTCCTGTTCGGGAAAACGCCTGGTTGAGGGAATCAGGTATATTGCCTCTTATGCCGAGCAAAATACCTTGAGCTAGCGAACCTTGCGGTTCAGGCAAGGCTCTGGTCAGCGAACTAGAAAGGTGCTCTCTCAAGGAATAAAGCCACTGCAAAGGCCTAAAGCCTTTGTCTGTATCAAGGACTTCTATTTCGGGGTAATAAATAACAGAGTAAATCCCTTGCTGAGCTAGATAGCTTTTGTAGTCGAAATCATCAAATGGAGCTGGTGTCTCCAGCTCTCCTGTCACTTTAAGCACATCGCCATAATGATAAGCAGGATACCTGAGCACCCGTATTAGAGCAGTCCCAGATACCCCTTTTCTTACGCCCCCTGTATTTATTTCGCTAGCCGAAAATTTTAAAAAGCAAAAGTTGCTCCTCACGTCAGGCTCGTCTGCTATCATTCCCTGGATTTCCACTACCCCTTCATCGTTGTAGAAGCAGAGAGAATGCTCATCTATTTGAGGCAAGCTTGATGGGAAGCGTAAGCTGCCGCCGAGGAAGGCTAGCAGGCATAATCCAGTCACTATCAAGGTTTTCTTGCTACCAGGGAAAAGAGGGATAAATAAGAAAGGAAGAAGTCCAGAGAAGATGGCCGCCAGGGGTAAGCCGACTTTTGAACCCAAAAATATGCCAGCTACCCAGGCACAGCTAAGATATAGCAGCCACATAAGATAGCTCTCAAGCTAATGTGAGATGAGCAAGAGCACTAATTTCTTGTTACAAATAGTTTATCAGTTTGCGTTGCATCAA
>CAYTBB010000063.1:0-7208 GCA_964435965.1 uncultured Dehalococcoidales bacterium | reverse complement strand
CTCATAGCTTAAATTTTTCTGCAATATAATATATTAAGCTACGAGATTATGTAATATAAAATTAAATCTACTAAGGCTCTTCACCGCAATAGAATGCCAGAATACCAGTACGTGTATCATCACATCCGACAGGATTAAGGAAATAATCCCCGAAAGTTTTAAGTTTATACTGGAACGTCATAGCATCATAAGTTCCCTGTGCCTCGCAACTATCTTTATAATGCACATCATAAACAAGGCCGGGTATGTTCTTTGAAGGCATACTCCAGCGATATTCATCCATGTATTTTGTAACAGTTCCGGGATAATAGTTCTTGGCAACAAAAGCAATAGCCCCCTTATGTATCATATAAGTGATAAGATTAGGGGAGTTTACAGCATCTATATTAAACAGATCGAAATTTATCGGCATCGATCCGAATTTCAATGCCTTGCTTTCATCTCCAGCCTGTCCTCTTTCATAAGCAGCATTCCAGACGCTTTCATAAAGATTAGCACCTGAAAGAAGGAAAGGATTAACAAACTGGTTGCCTATGGCTACACGGGCGAAATAGCTCATCAGTCCTGCATCCAAGAACGCAGGCAATACATAAGTGCCCGTCCCGGCCACAACACCTTTACCGTTGGTAATGGCATTAACGCCCAGTGCGGCATTCATGAAAGCTACAAGCGTAGCGGCCCAGAACTCATCAAGTTCCTTCATAGCAGCAAGAAAACCTTTTGCAATGACTTCTTCAGCATCGAACATATTAGTACGGAAAATACCTTCTTCGACCTTGAAATGCGCCTCGCGGCAGGTCGATAAAGTTTTCTCTGCTATGTTCGTTGAAAGTTCTTCGCCGTCTATTGTACACACCTGGCATGCTTCGTCTGCTATTTCACAGGCATTAATCCAGCCTATATCAACAGTGCGGTCTTTGGTTCCTTTTAATTCGCTGATAAAAGCCGTCTGGTTTGCCAGTATAGCTTTTACAGCATCGACATTGGCGACATAATCCTGTTTCTGGATCGCGTCAGCCCATATCTGGTCTATCTTCACTTGTATATCCACAAGTGCAGTTTCGGAGAATACTCCGGCAGCAATACTCATTTTTAATTGTTTTTAAAGATTCCTACTTATTTGCGTGGTAGGCTTCTTTAATAGCAACTTTTTCTTCGAGAGTAGCAGCGTTATGGTAGGCTTTGACATATTCTTCTTCCGTCTTAGGCACTGTTATGCGCACAGGCTTTTTAGTTCCCTGTTCATCACCGCCAGCACCACCCTTATCATCCTGTTTGGGAAAGTCATAGTTTAGTACTGCTATGCGGCGCACAAATTCATCAAAGGGCAACACGTTGCCATGATCATCTTCCATGCGCGTACCATCAGGACGCAATACAATAGGACTGTCCCCGTCATCCTGATAATCGTATGACTCGAATTTCTTCAAAAAATCTTCTTCACGCGTTGCAGCAACAGATGGAGTTTCAGAAACAATAGGATTCATCTCATGCAGCTTTTTTCTTGCAAGCTGCTTTATTTTTCCAAATTTCTCGTTCCGTTCAACATCTTTTTTATATTGCTCGTATTCGCTTATGATTTTCTGATGTTCTTCTTTCGGCACACGGCTTTTTTCCAGTTCAAGATATAAAGGATGTTTTTTCACCTCGTCATCTGACATCTTAGTCGGCTTACTCTTCGCAGAAAGTATGCTATCAACAAGCTCCACGCCTTGCTTATCCACATCAATAGAGTATTTCTCTTTCAGGGCTTTCTCAAATCCATCCAATGCCTCCTTTTTCCCGCGACCATATTCGTTCTTTAGTCTCTCCGGGTCAATAGGAGCATTCTTCTTGATATTCTCTACTCTGACCGAATCAAGAGAAAGAATCTCATCCATAGCACCCTCCTTCAGTGTCAACTCTCCACCCTCATCTTGATAAAGCAGCTCGGTGACTTCCTGCTCAGACCTGTTTAACGTTTTAGTCAAAACGCCGATTAAGATAGTTTTTTCGTCCATCTTACAAATTATTTATTATTATTTTCAACTAACCTCTCAATAAGTTCAGCCTTTTTCGGCTGGTCGGATACATCAACCCCCCGATTTTCAGCTTCAAGCAAAAGCTCTGATTTGAGCATCAGGTTATAATCTGTCTCCTGCTCATCATATATCTTTTTCACCTCCGGTTCCTTATTCATAAAATATAATACTTCGTCAGGTTCAGGAACTTTGCCCGCAGGCTCAAGATCACTCGATGAAACCACGCGCCAGTGCCGGTGCAGCTGAAGCCTTTTCATCTTGTTCCATTCTTCAATAGAAACCTCAATGATCTTATCTTCGTTTCTTTTGCTCTGTATAATCATCGCTTTGCAATTTCTTCTTCGACATATTTAACAGCCGTCTTGCGCTTATCATTATCCCGGATATGATGCAATTCTTCTATTGTCAGCTTTGGCAACATATCTTTAAGCTCGCGCGTTGTCACAGTATCAAAATTCTGTATCTGTTCTTTAATAGTCTCAACAGGCTCTTCTTTCATGAAGTTAATCACATCTTCAGGAGCTGAATAATCACCCCCGTCATCCCTTACCCATCCCAAATGTTCAGGGTCATAAAGATTAATGCTTTCCTGGGAAAAATATTGTACTATTTCGGAATGTCCGACCTTAACATATCTTATCCCTGTCTGTAATTCTTTCATAATTGTACAAATTTAAAGTATTTATAAATAAAAAACAAATTTCATATTTTTTCACTAATACATCGCCATAAAAAAGCATTCCGCATATTCGTATATGTCACCCTTGCGCTCTCCATCGGGTAATCATCCTCGGTCAAGTCATAAGTATCCCTGAAGTTTTGTATCGCATCGGCTATCGGCATCTGGTATTGCTGCAACGCAGTAACATGAGCAAACAGCATAATATCTATTGCCTGCTTACGATAAAAAGCAGGTATCTTCTTCATATATGGCTTAACCCGTGGCATATTTCAAAAATCTTTTCCTTTGTTTCAGTCCATTATCAAAATGTTTACGCAGAATATCAGAATATCCTGGTCGCTGGCAGGCGAACATAGGATTAATAATAAAACACTTGAATTGCGGCTGTACTTTACTTACCATAAAACTATCATATCTTATTATCTCATCGCGGTGTTCAAGGATATATTTCGGCACTATGTCATTGCGGTAAATAATGGCTGTGTTGCTATATCCTCCCTGCAAATGATATAAATTCTTAGAATATTGTTCAAGTTTCTTTGTCAATGTGGCACCGAGATAAAGCACATCCCAGTCAGCTGGTAATTGATGAAACGTATTGCCGAGTAATTTCCAGGGCTGCATAAAATAACAATCATCTTCCGCAATTAATGTTACATCTTTAACGAAATTCAGGGCCTTGAAATGCGATTCGCGGCAACCTATCCACCCAGGATTAGTATCAATACCGGCGATACGCTCCCATTCAATTACTCCGTCCTGTTGCAAAAACAGTTTTTTGCGATCTTCACGCTTGTTAAGATTTATGTAATAACCTTTCATTTGCCAAACATCCCCTTTATTCGTTTAACAATATTGCCATCTTCTGTAATCTCGCATTCATATACTTCATTTGATTTATATCCATTGCTTATTCTGTATTGTATCTGACCATGACAATCAATAATAATATGTGTTATAATCCATTTGGTGCTATCACAAACAAGATAAACAGCCTGGTTATGTTCAAATTTCGCTATTTGTACATCTTCGCTCATAATTCTATTATGCACATTTTCTGAATACCAAAATCCCCGCCCTGCAATTCATCCGATAAATTAAAGAACATCGTATTTATCGGATTAGTGTAACTCTTATAATCGCAAATTATCTCACGCACGAAACGAGTGCCGAGATAATAAACAGAAGAGTAATTACAAATTGTAAATTTATAATCTTTTAATAACATACGCAATTTATCCTCTTTGATATATCTGTTGAAATCATGCTCCACAAGCAAATCAAGCCCCGCAATCTGCCTGATAGCATTAAGCCGTTGTAATGGTTCGTAAAAAGACTCGGAGAAAATAACTCGTTTCTTAGCCACTCTCAGACATTCGTTTATCGCCTGGCATTGCTCTTCCCAGTTTGACAAGTTAATAAGGCAGCGCACCGTATAAACGATATCGAATGAATCATCATCAAAATCAATCGCGCGCGCATCGCCAACAAAAAATTTTATATTGCTGTTTTCTCGTGCCTTCCCTATCATCGATTCGGAAAAATCTATCCCTATACGTCTGCGCGCATCAAGACGGCTTAATAAAGCCCCGTCACCGCAACCTACATCAAGAACGGAATCATCAGGAGTTACATATTTCGATACCTCCTTATATTCAAGCTCCATCATGTATTTATCGTTCCACGACGGGCCGGCAACATTATCCCAATATTTTTTTATGAAAGTCATAAAATAAAATAAATGTTCCGCCCATCCTTTTCTCAAGAACAGGCTTTTCGGTTTTTCTATAAATCATATAAGCCTTTTCGTCCAGTGCCAGGATAGTATATTTGGATATCCGCTTCATCTCATCAAGATATTCGCGCGGCTTGTCTGTCAGGTGGTGAAATACCCTGAGCGCAACAAAAATATCATATCTATTGACAGGCCAGGGCAATTCCTTCAAATCGTGATTATAAGTCGGAGTATAAAATGCCTCCCACCCAGATTCGCTGTAATCTATTGTCTCGGATTGTTCACATAGTTTGATACCCATACTACCGGCTTCAAGAATTGTTTTCGGATTCATGGGCATCAACAGGTCAATCACATATTTATGATAAGGCCACCGCTGGTTAGCCCTATCCCAGTTAATCGACTTATATTGTCTGGCTAATTCAACATATCTGTCATGCGTTAAATATTTCATAATTTTTTAATTTTTACATTTTCAACATTTTTATATCCCAGGGCATATAATTTTTACATTTTCAACATTTTTATATCCCAAAGCATAAAGAATGCATATTCTGTGGTGGCCGTCAGATAAATAATATTTGTCATCTACCTTACGTACAAGTATCGGTTTCCTGTATGGGTCATATCTGGCCGCAATAGAATCAACAAGCGAAAAACAATATTCGACATGATGTTTTATGCCGTAATTAATAGAGGGGTGTTTCTTTATATTCTTAACCCACCAAAGTCCATCAATGCCGCCCCTGCTCATGTGCATATCACCGTATTTATCAAAAAGGCCCTTGATATGATTAAAATAAATCTGTTTGCCCTCGGCCTTATTGCCCGCTAAATATTTAACACAGGCATCAGATAGGGGATAATTATTCAATGGCTTGCCTGCGTATCCTTCACTTGCAAGAAATCCGGCGCGGTTGCAAAGTAAATCATCTATGGGATATGTTTTCGATATCCAATAACTTACGTGTTGCCATTCCGGGCCAATAGTATGATAATCCTTACCGGGCTGTATGGTTCCTATTTTTTTAGCCTCTCCGTTTATTATTTTTATTATATCATCATCTTTATACGGAATAATACAATCATAATCAAATTTAGTATTCATTATTGTCTTACGCCCCATAAGTGCAAGTTCTTTAACAGTCGTAAGCCCGCCGCCACCAGATTTATTAAAATTAAGATTTAAAAAACAATTATCGTAATAATTATGCTTAACATACTCGATAGAATTGCCCTGCATGCCGAATATTATTTCGTATTTTATGCTTTTTTGTAGATTTTTAAGAATATTATACCCATATTTCTCTTTTTGCCGCTCGTTGCCAATATAGCTATAAATCTTATCACCAAGCCTATTAGGTTTAAACATTGAATAATCTTTTATTTCAAAGAATCCGTCTTTTACTTTTATTCCATCAGGGATATTGAGATATGGATTGCTCATTACAACTAAGTCCCTAACACCAACAAAATGATTAATAAACTGATTGCCCCGCGCATTGGCGAAAAATATCAGCTTAAAACCTTTATGATTTTTAACTGCGTCAATATCTTCTTTGCCATTAATATTCAAAAACAGGCACGGAGCGTTCTTGTCGTGATAATCTTTCAATCCCCATCGCTCCATAATACCCGGCTTGAACCGCCGTAATCCGTGTGATACTCTGACTTGTTTAATCATTTCTTCTTTTTTGGTATATCTTTTTTCGGCATCATTCCTTTGTGATTGCGCGAACCCTGTGTTCGTGTCAGTATTTTATCTATCCATTTCACCTCAAGGAAGTCAGCAAAATGTTTAATAACCCGGTGATCGCTGGCGTGTCCTGCATCCCAGGGAGCGGGCAAATATTTACTATGAAAAGCAAAGCCAATGCCTGATATATGGCCCTGTTTTATTGTGCGCCCGAAATAACAATCGGCCGGGACTATTATCTTGCCTATCCTGACGCGCCACAAAAGCAATTGGTCGTCATGGTCTATTTCTGTCATTATTTCTGCAGCCGATGTTTCGCTCATGAATTTATCGTCATCATCGAGATACATTATCCAACCATCTTTTACTTGTTCCGCCAGTTCGTGCATATAGAGATTAACAGAACGTTTTGTCGTTTTTGGCGTTTCAAATATCATAGCATCCGGATAATAGCTGCAAGATATTGGGGATCCCACAATATGATTGATATTTGCGTATGTTTGCGATAGTATGCTTTTGCGGCAATCTGCAAACGATACAGGGCGTTTATATGTACGTGTTAATATGTTAAGTATCGGATTCACATTGACATCATTAATTTAACAATATCCAAAGGCAATATATCTTCAAGTTTTTTGTCAGTCTTATAAAACGGGTGTTCGAACTTACGCATCATCTTGCCGCGTGCGCCTGTTATATTATTAAAACCATTAGTGATAAGATTCGTTAAATGCTCCTTTGCTACTTTCACTTTCTTTGGCTTGCAATAATTATAAACCCACGTATTAAGTAGCTTATGCACATTAGCTTGCGGCAATTTACGCATCAGGTCAGTTGCATAGCACATCTGGAATCCCGTGCGGCCATCAGGCTTCTTATATTCAACTAACAATTTATTAACAAAATCATAAGCATAACCTTGTTTGTCGGTCAGGAAATCATATCCTTCAATCCATGCCGCATAAGCATCTTTTATCATATATTTCTGATAATAATTATCAGCGTCACAGACACAAAATATTTTACTTCGTTTATCGGCTGCGCGCCCAAGCGTGTGCCATTTCTCGGATAATG
>CAYTBB010000062.1:0-7240 GCA_964435965.1 uncultured Dehalococcoidales bacterium | reverse complement strand
TGCTTTCATTGAGGGGGATAAACTGAGGTTTGTAGCCCTTTCCACCAAGATAGGCATAGTCTGGGAGAGGAGGAAGGTTTTACCCCTAAGTGGCACAACCATTGAGTGGGTAGCTCACCATAAGCAAGCCTTGGTGGAGTTAGACCTGGCTCAGGAGAGGAAATTCTGGACTGGTGAACAGCATCTTAAACAAGGTATAAGGTCGATTATCTATCTTCCCTTAATAACCAAAGGCGAGGTTTTTGCTTCTCTGATTATTGCTAGCCGTCGCCCTAATGCTTATGGGCAAAGGGAGCTGGCTTTGTTGGAGCAAGTTTCGACTCAAATATCGGGTGCTATCGACAATGTTCGGCTTCATGCATTGGAAAAGGAACAGCGCCTTAAGCTGGAGGAGCAAGCCAAAATAAAATCACAATTTATTGCTGCTCTCACCCACGAGTTTCAGACAGCCCTTACTCCCATGTTAGCCTCAGGAGGTCTCCTTGCTGAACAAGTCCAGAGGGAATATCCCGACAGCCCAATAGCCAAATTAGCCAAAAATGTCGTCAATGGTTGTAATACCTTGGAAGTTAGGTTGGACGACCTAGCTGACTTGGCCAAAAGGGAGATAGTTACCTTAAAGGTTAAACTTAAGCCTCTTAACCTTTTGCCCTTGCTCCAAAGCGTTGCCTCTCAATTCTTCGTGGTGGCTCAAAGTAAAGGGCAATCCTTCACTCTCGATTTACCTCCTTCTTTGCCCCGGGTAAAAGGGGACGGGGAGCGTCTGGAGCAAGTGTTGATTAATCTATTACGTAATGCCACCAAGTTCACCCTTGGGGGTGGCAATATCACGTTGAGAGCCAGGGAGGAAGGTGATAATTTGATTATACAAGTTCAAGATAGCGGCTCAGGCATACCCAAGGAGGAGCAAGAGAAAATTTTTGAGCCTTATTATCGGGCTGGGCCGAATAAGCGCAAATTCCCTGGCTTGGGTTTGGGATTAAGCCTCTCGAAGCAACTGGTGGAGCTACATGGGGGAAAGATTTGGGTGGAAAGCGAAAAAGGAAAAGGCAGCACTTTTAGTTTCTCCTTGCCCTTGGCGAGGGAGGAGGGAGTCGGCAGTCAGGAGCTAGTAGTCAGTAGGCGTGAAGGGAGGGCTACTGAATTCTAAAGTGGAAGATGAAAGTTTTAGTCATTGAGGACGACAAAAATATTCTGGAAGCTATCTCGCTAATTTTCCAGCTAAGGTGGCCCGCGGTAGAAATAGTGTCTACTCCATTGGGGAAAGAGGGGGTACAAATGGTGGAAAGCGAGTCGCCCAACATCGTCCTGCTAGATATCAACCTGCCTGACATCAATGGCTTTCAGGTGCTTCAGGAGGTGCGCCGCTTCTCCGATGTCCCGGTTATTATCCTTACAGTAAGAGGAGCGGAGACCGACAGGGTGAAGGTGCTAGAGCTGGGAGCTGATGATTATGTGGTTAAACCTTTCAGTCACCTTGAGCTCTTGGCTCGGGTCAGGGCGGTGCTACGCCGCCGTGGTCTCGTGGAGGGTGAGGAGGCTGAGCCCTTTACTGCTGGGGACTTCCACATTGACTTCACCAGCCGCAAGGTATTCCTGCACAAAAAGGAGATAAAACTTACCCCCATCGAATATCAAATTCTTTATCACCTGGCTAGGAGCCCAGAGCAATTTATATCCTCCTCCATCCTTGCCCGCAGGATATGGGGGGAGGATTGCCCTGGAGCAGCCGAGAGCCTTAAGGTCCATATGAGGCATTTGCGGGAGAAGATCGAAGAAGATCCTGCTAACCCTAAACTGATACTCACCGAGCACGGCAAAGGGTACCGCTTAGCGAAATCTTAACCAAATCTTAACCTTCCTTAACCCATTTCTTAACCTGCCGTTGTTTACAATTTACTGGTAATGAAAATACCGGTGGCGGTCGATAGCCGGTAGTCAGAGAAGAGTAAAAAGCAAAAATCAAGATGTAGCAAATCCTAAATCCGAAATCCTAAACCCTAAACAATCTCGAATGACCAAAATCCAAAATTCGAAACAATATGATTTGGGGCAAGGTGAGTTCTGGTATTCGAATTTTGAATTTGTTTAGGATTTAGAGCTTAGAATTTAGAGTTTATCAAAGGAGGTGATGATAGGAAGTTAGCTTGAGTTTCCAAATAAATGAGAAAAACAAATAGAAGGAGGAAAAGATGGGAAAGAGGATTTTAGCTTTAGCTGGTGTTTTGGTCCTGGTAGCTGTTCTGGTTGTGCCAATGGCAGTTTTAGCCGGCAACGTGGCCACGCAGAGCGCTTCCACGAGTAGCGCAGCTACAATAGAAATCAGAGCGCAAAATTATACCGCCGCTGTAGCAACTATCACGTTTCCAGAAGGTGTCCCTGGTGCTACAGTCTCCACGCCATACAACGATGTTGATGGTAGTGGCAGCCCGCAAGCGTTTGGTGGCGGCTCAAGTACGCCAGTGGTGACGCTTTATAATGGTGGTTCTATTACCTATACCATCTGGTATAACATCACCACATTCACTAATGATGTTGTATCCAGTGAGCATTACCTCATAAACACTAAAGGTGGTGATTGCGCGAATGCAGATGCTATCAATCAATCTGTGGCCTTTGATGCAGACACAACTACTGGGACAACCATAGCCGCCGGCGGTGGTAATGAAAAGGACCTCTATCTGAAGATAGTTCTCAACGCTGAAGCTGGAAAAACGGGGACTTCAACGCTCACCATCTTGGGAGAGTCATAAGCTAGCTTTGTTGGGAGGGTTGCCCCTCAAGAGGCAATCCCCCCCAATGTAGATTTGAGGTCTCATGCTTAAAAGGCACTGTATCAAGATAAGAGGGTGTCATTGCGAGCCGAAGGCGTGGCAATCTCATATACGCAACAGGCGACATATTAAGCTATTAGTAGTTGCTTTATTACTTGGCTTGTTATTCATCCCTGCCTCCGCTGTATGGGCAACATCGGTTGACCGATTATCGCTTTGCAATTTGGAGGGTTATCCTGGCGAGGCCGTAGAGGCGAAAATAACATTAGAGGGAACTGACCCCCAGGAAAGGTCGGGCTATTGGTATACGCACTACAAGGAGGTGGAAGGGGACGATGACAGGATGGATATCACATCCTGGATTGCTATTGAGCCCGAGCACTATACTATTAGAGAGGGAGAAACCAAGGTTTTTACTGTTAAGGTGACGATACCAGGAGATGCCGAGCCAGGATTGTGGGGGGCAACTTCTGAAGAGGCAGGCGAAGCAGGCCATTCAGATGAGAGAAGGACATACATTATATTCAAGGATGCCATTACCGGAGGAAATGTATATTCTGGCCTTCTAATCCCGGTTTCAGTGAAAGTGCTGGGAAATCCAAGTCCATTGGCGCCTGTCGTAAATTTTGTTAAGGCAAACATGATAGTAACTGCGTTAGCCATTATTATTGTCATACTGGTGGCGGTGCTAGTAAGAAGGGCGAAATTAAGGAAAATAGGGTAATGAAGCAATCGCCCGTTGTGTCACTGCGCGCGGAGCGTGGCAATCTTATCCCAAAATGTCATCCTGAGCGTGTGAGCCGAAGCCCTGAACGAAGTGAAGGGGAAGAATCTCATACGACTCAGGGTGAACTCCGCGAAGAACCTTAGCCCGCTGAGATTGCTTCGGCACTTTACGCCTCGCAATGACAAGGAAGGAAGTTGTGTCATTAAGTTATTGAACGAGTATAGATACTTGCCAGGCTGCACAGAGATGAAAGCAACAAGATATGCCAAGGGATTAAGCAAAGGGATATTGTGGTTAACATCGCTGGCTTTGTTGTTGGCCTTAGTTCTGCCTAGCGATGGCACCGGGGTAGTCCAGGCAAGCCCCGGCCCAGACACCGTGACTTTAAGACCTGATGGCCCTGGTGATGAGACCGACCTTACGATTGGGGGTACCTCCCCAGCACCTTCAAACTGGGAAAGTGTGGACGAAGCTACATCAGATGGCGACGCAACTTACGTTGAAGGTGGTGGCAAGAAATATGCGACTGACCTATATAGCTTGGCTAACACTAGCTTGACAGGGGAAATAAATAGTGTGGCGGTTTATATTAACTGCAAGGGAACACAACCAGGTGTGGGCGCTTGTACCAGGATAAGCACTCATGGCGCTGCCCGTAATGGCGATGAGATAACCCTAACCACTTCCTATGCCACTTACAACACTACTTACGATATCAACCCCGAGACTGGGGAGGCGTGGACCTGGGATGAAATAAATGCCCTGCAGGCTGGGGTAGCATTGAAAAGACCGACGCGCGGAGAAGACTCATGGTGCACCCAGGTCTGGGTTGATGTTGATTATACAACACTTTCAACTGCAATAGAAATCAGAGCCCAAGATTATTCAACTGCGGTAACAGCCATCACGTTTCCAGAAGGTGCCCCTAGTGCTACAGTCTCCACGCCATACAATGATGCTGATGGTAGTGGCAGCCCGCAAGCGTTTGGTACCCCAAGTACGCCAGTGGTGACGCTTTTTAATGGTGGCTCTGTTACCTACACGATCTGGTATAACATCACCACATTCACTAATGGCATTGTATCCGATGAATATTACCTCATAAATAATAAGGCGGTGGCATGCACCAGTGCTGATGCCATCACCAACGTTGTGACCTTTGATGCAGACACAAATACTGGGACAACCATAGCCGCCGGCGATGGTAATGAAAAGGACCTCTATCTAAAGATAACTCTCAGTGATGTAGCGGGAAAAACGGGGATTTCAACGCTTACCATTCTGGGAGAAGCATAAGCTGATTTAAGTAAAACTTTTGTCTGTTAAGGTAGACCTTAGGATGAGCATATTGGAGTATCGAACCAGGAAGTCAATCACCGCGGTATTTTTGATATTGGCGTTATTGCCCTACCCCGTTTATGCCGCCACCCAAGAAGCCAGCACACTTTCTTTACAGATCTCAGATGTCTCTGCCTCAGATATCGGCTATCACAGCGCTACCATCTCCTGGAAAACTAATGGCTTGGCAGATAGCCTAGTGGAGTATGACACCACCACCGATTATGGCTATATTGTCTACAATCCCACCCTTGTCTCTGAACACAGCATAACTCTCACTGGACTTTCCTCGTCTACTACCTACCATTACCGGGTGAAGTCAGTGACTGCCGATGGCAGCGAAGCCATATCCGATGATTATACCTTCACCACCTTATCTCCTGCGGAGGAAGAAGAGGAGGAGGAGGAGGAAAGAGTTATCACTCGCTCCCTGTACATAGATATCCTGGGCAAGATAACCAAAGTCAAAATCAGTTCCTCAGGGAGGCTCCTTGAATCGGTAAAGGCAACCGATGCCGAAGGACAAATAGCTCTGGAGCTTGAGCGTAGGACCAAAATACTTTGCCCCGGCGGGAAAGTGCCCCAAAGGCTGGAGATAAGGGCCATCCAGATATCACCGCCTCAAGACACAGTGGTATTGGACGGGGTCTACAGGCTCGATGCTTACCTTTATAAATATAGCCAGAACCCTTCTCTTTTCACCATATCACCGCCAGGCAAGCTAGTTTTGAGCTATGACCTCAGCGAGTTACCCCCCAATTCTTTATCGGTATTTAGCGCCTACTATGATGCCCAGAAGGGTTGGGTGGAGCTTTCTCCCGGTGATATAACTGAAGCTGGCGAGCTGGCAGTGGAGGTAAGTGGGTCTCTGTTTTTCACCATTATGGTAAAGCTTGGTCCTCCGCCCTCTCCTCCACCTTCCCCTGCTGAGCCATGCTTCCGCCCGAGCAACCTTGTCATTGAGCCTGGGGAAGCAAAGCCAGGGCAGGAAATCACTATCAGCCTTATCGTCACCAATATCGGCGGGGCAGCGGGGACATGCACCCTGGAGTTTAAGGTTGATGGGGAGGTCAGGTCGGTAAAGAGCGTCACTTTAGAGCCCGGAGAGAGCGAGGTGGTGAGCTTCAGCATAATTGAGGCTATGGAGGGGGAGCACATCGTGGAGATTGCCGACCTTAGGGGCGATTTCACCATTGTGATAATCTCCCGTCCTTGGTGGCTTCTGAGCATGGCAGCTATACCTCCCGTGGCTATCATCCTGGAGCGCAGAAGAAGGTGGAAACGGAGGGTTGAGTGGAGCACTGGACTAAAGACCAAAGATTGGCTCATAAAATGAGCGAAACGAAATAAAAATGCAAAATGCAGAATTGGGGAGGAATTCAGGAGTCAGGAGCCAGTAGTCAGTAGGTGGAGCGGGGCTACTGAATTCTGATTACTGACTACTAAGTCTTGACTTTTTACCTTTGAATTTTGATTTGAGAAAGGGAAGGGGGTAGCAAATGGCTAACGTTAAGCGAGAAAAAGAGGAACAATTAGCTCTGGCTAATATGTTGAGCAAGATTATTCTCTCCAGTTCGAATATAAACGATGTAGCTGAAGGTTTCGCTAAAGAGTTGAAGAGGTTCATGTCTATTGACTGGGGAAGCATTGCCTGGATAGAAGAAGGTGATACCGTTTGCCTTTTGCCCCTGTCAGGCAAAATAAGCTTGAGTCGTGCTTTTGAGAGCACCCTTCCACTGGAAAGAACGCCCATAGCCTGGGTAGTGGAAAATAAAAGGGCGCTGGTAGAGCCTGACCTCAGTAAAGCAAGTCAGCCATGGAGTGGCAACTTCTTGGGCAAATTAGGAAAACAAGAGATAAGGTCAATGGTGCTGATGCCTCTTTTCTCAGGAGGTGAAGTCTTTGGCAGTCTTATTGTAGGCAGCAGAAAGCCAAATGTCTATAGAGAGAGGGAGCTAAAGTTGTTGAAGTACGCTGCCTCCCAGTTGGCTTTGCCCCTGGCTAACAGTTTATTGCTTCATGAGCGGCTAAGCACGCTTGTTCAGGATTTCAGAACACCTCTTACCCCTGTGGTAGCTTGTAGCAGTTTGCTGGTTGAGCAGCTCCAGGCTGACCCTAAAAGTGCTGAAGCCAGGCTGAGCCAGAATATCTACCGTTGTGCTCAGGAGCTGCAAACTAAACTCTCGAAGCTCGCAGGGGCAAGGGGAACAAGGTAAGATACCTAGCAGCAGACTTCACATAGCCCGCCTTCGGCATTTCCCCCTAAAATTAATGCGTTTGCCTCACGTCTAATATCTTTTGTGATTTCATGACCTCCTTCCTTGTCACAGGCTGTTTAATTTTGATTCCCCGTTCAATTTCAGCCATCTCAGAGGTGTTTCACCCCCAAATTTTTGTAGTT
>CAYTBB010000061.1:5516-7361 GCA_964435965.1 uncultured Dehalococcoidales bacterium | reverse complement strand
TGCTGCTGCGTTCCGTAACCCTTATGTTTAGCAAATCCATAGCCAGGATAGATTTTATCCAGCTCTTCCATTATATGATCTCTGGTGACCTTAGCCACAATAGAAGCACAGGCAATAGAAAGACATAGCTTATCACCCTTGGTTATCCCTTTTTGGGCAATATGGCATCGAGGCAAAGCTAGCCTGTCTATAAGGAGAAATTGTGGTTGTTTGGGCAGCTTCTCTACAGCTTGCTCCATAGCCATCTGGGTTGCCTTGAGAATATTTATAGCATCGATTACCCGGGGCGGAACTACGCCAATGCCTACCGCTAAGGCCTCCCTCTGAATCAAGTGGAAGAAAAATTCACGCTTTTTTGGACTTATCTCTTTGCTATCCCGGACTAGCTTAAACCAAGAGGGATAGCTAGAACAAGGTAGGATGACAGCGCCAGCAACTACAGGGCCAGCAAGAGCCCCTCGCCCAGCTTCATCAATCCCAGCGATAAGCTCATAGCCCTGTAATTTAAGCTTATTCTCTTGATTAAGGTTTGGTGGCAGCGACATATTCTCTCCTTTCACTATCTAGAGTTATTGGCTGTGCGCTTTCAATAATGCCACCACCCAATACCTCATCGCCTTTATAGAACACAATGGCTTGGCCTGGGGTGACTGCCCGCTGAGGCTCTAAAAAGCAAATATTGGCGTAGTCTTCCTTTGGAAATAAGTTAGCTGCTGCCTCTCTTGATTTATAGCGTATCTTAGCAGCCGCAGTGATAGGCCCGAGCAGCGGTTTACCTGCTACCCAATTCAGCCTTTGGGCGGTAACTTTCTGACTGTAAAGCTCTCGCTTGTCGCCAAGCACAATTTTATTATGCTCAGGTTCTATCCTTATGACATAAAGGGGCTTGCCTGAGGCTAATCCCAGGCCATGCCTCTGCCCGATAGTGTAAAAGACTATTCCTTGGTGACGTCCTAATATTACTCCTTGAGCATCTACGAACTCTCCAGGTACACTCGAAAGGCGCTGGCTGAGGAAAGCACGGTAATTCTTTTCAGAAATGAAGCAGATGTCCTGGCTAGGCTTAAATGCTATAGATAATCCTGCTCGCTTTGCTATCTGCTTAACCCCAGTTTTAGTATAGCTACCTAAAGGGAAAAGGAGATGCTTAAGCTTTTCTTGAGTTAAAGTATAAAGGAAGTAAGATTGGTCTTTACTTAAATCTGCCGCTTTAAGTAAGTGATAGCCATCCTCTGAATGCTCAATCCGGGCATAATGACCCGTAGCTAGGAAATTAGCTCCCAGGGAAAGGACTTGGGATAAAAGGAAGCCAAACTTTATCTGCTGATTACAGGCAATGCAGGGATTAGGAGTTCGCCCTCTCTTATACTCCCGACAGAAATAGTCCACTACATTGAGCTCAAATTCTTTTTTCGAATCTACCACGTAGAAGGGAATGTTTAGAGTGCTGCAGAGAGCTTCGGTCTGACGTGCTTGGTATTCGAAGCGAGAGGAATCCCAGAGATGCATGTGTAGCCCTATAACTTCATGGCCAGCTTCCTTGAGCAACAAGGCAGCCACAGAGGAATCCATCCCTCCGCTTAAGGCCACGGCTACTCTTGTTTTAGTCATAGATGCTGTATAAGTATATCGCACAAAGCAGAGTGTAGCGAGATTGCGGAGCCTGTTCCGAGCATAAGCGAGGAATCCCGCCCCCAGTTTGCTTCGGCTACGCCTCGCAACCGCTTACGCTCCTCGCAATGACGAGGGGGAAGGTAACAGCTGGCTCACCCTTTCCCAGATGATTTTGGCAATCTTATTTTTGGCTAGAGAAGCATCTATTACCAACCAGCGGTCGGGGTCAGT
>CAYTBB010000061.1:0-5416 GCA_964435965.1 uncultured Dehalococcoidales bacterium | reverse complement strand
GTGCCCCCAGGCTCATGTGTCAGTACTACAGGAATATTCTGCTGACGCAATCTCCGGTATAAAGCCTTAGCCTGGGTGCTTTTGCCACAGCCCTCGCCACCTTCAAATGTGATAAACAAGCTCAAGGGTTGCCTCGATTCCCCCTTGTCACGATGCTACTTCCTGTTGCTACCAAGTTCTGGCTCCCACTTATTGGTGTTAAGGTTATGATGTCTAGCTATCATATGTTGCAGGTGATGAACATAGGCAGACTGGGAGGTAACAGGATAGACAGTGTCCAGACACCGTCTCATTTGAGCGGCATCGTTGTTTTTAAGAACATAAATCGGTATACCGAGTGCCTCAGCATCTCTTATCTGCTGTGGTTTACGGCGGTAATAGCTTCGCGTGGTGAGAAAAAGGTCAGTTTGCTTAAGATCGGCAACAAATTTCAAATTTTCTCGCTCTTCCCCAGCAACTTGTTCTAACCGGGAACGGTTAATGCCGAAGAGGTAAAATCGCAAAGGTTGCTTCTCCAGTTCCTTCACTGCCTCTTCGCTTCGCTCAGAGCTTCGGCTCAGGACAAGCCTTTGATTGCTTTCTAACATAGAAGGCGATGTTATTTTCTCCCCTCTTACATTCCCATTTTCGTCCACCCAGCGAAGCTCAGCTTGAACGGGTTGCTGATGCAAGGTAGCATCTACCGCATCAATCACGTTAGGGTGAACGGTTACTTTATAGTAGTCCATGATTTCAACCACCACATCAAATGTAGGTGGTGCCTTGCGTTCCAGAATGGATTTCTGTGTGTGGCGCCGCCTTGCTTCTTCATCACCTAAGGTAACTGTCTGGATGCCACCGACGAGGTCTGACAAAGTAGGATTCAGTATCAAGTTTTCCAAAGTATTCCCATGAGCTGTGCCTATCAATTGCACCCCACGCTCAGCGATAGTTCGAGCTGCCTGGGCTTCCAGCTCAGTACCTATCTCGTCAATGATAATGACCTCAGGCATGTGATTTTCCACCGCTTCAATCATCACCGCGTGCTGCATAGCAGGAGCAGCTACTTGCATTCGCCGCGCGTGCCCAATGGCAGGATGAGGAATATCACCATCTCCAGCAATTTCATTTGAGGTGTCGATTACAACAACCCGTTTTTTGAAATCATCGGCTAGCACCCGGGCTACTTCCCGCAACATGGTTGTCTTACCCACTCCAGGCCGCCCCAAGAGCAAAACATTCTTGCCCGATTCAACAAGGTCTTGAATCATCTTCACAGTACCGAACACAGCCCGACCCACACGGCAAGTCAAGCCAATTATGTGACCGTTTCTATTGCGTATAGCTGAGATGCGATGAAGTGTGCGTTCAATACCGGCGCGATTGTCCCCGGTGAACTCGCCAAGGCGTGATACTACATAGTCGATATCACCAGGGTCAACTTCCTTGGAATTGAGAACTAACTCCCGATGAGGAAAACGAGCTTCGGGGAGACGCCCCAAGTCTAGAATTACTTCCAGTAATTCACCCCAACCCGGTTGCTCATAAAGTGGTTCACGGATATGAGGCGGTAAAATATCAATTAAAGCATCTAGTTCGTTGCTAACTACCTTTTGCATACTAAAACAAGAATTGCCTTCAGCTACCCACCCCTGGTAGCTAGCAACTCTTGCTGGGGTATAGCCTTTATGTCCAAGCCAGGCATAGCAGCACCTAAACCTTTAGAGACCTCAGCAATAATAACTGGGTCCTGATAATGAGTGGTGGCTTTAACAATGGCTTTCGCCCTGGCGGGGGGATCACTGGACTTAAAAATCCCCGAGCCAACAAACACACCCTCAGCGCCTAGTTGCATCATCAAAGCAGCGTCTGCTGGTGTAGCTATGCCGCCAGCAGCGAAGTTCACTACCGGCAACCTTCCCGTGTTATGTATCTCCATCGCTAATTCCAGCGGTGCACCAACGGCCTTCGCCTCGGCTACCAGCTCTTCCTCCGGTAAGGCTCGAAACTTGCGAATTCCGTCCTGGACTGCTCGCATATGCCTCACAGCCTCGACAATGTTCCCCGTTCCTGCTTCACCCTTCGTCCGAATCATCGCTGCCCCTTCGGCAATACGACGCAACGCCTCACCCAGGTCACGACAGCCACAAACAAAGGGAACCTTGAAATCGTGCTTCCAAATATGGTGGTTCTCGTCGGCGGGAGTAAGTACCTCAGATTCATCAATAAAGTCAACGCCCAATGCCTCTAACACTTGAGCCTCGACAAAGTGCCCAATGCGGCATTTTGCCATCACCGGTATGCTTACGGTATCCATTATGGCTGAAATTATAGTTGGGTCAGCCATACGAGCTACACCACCAGCGGCACGAATATCCGCCGGCACTCGCTCTAAGGCCATAACAGCGCAAGCACCAGCTTCCTCAGCAATCTTAGCTTGCTCCGCGGTGACCACATCCATGATTACGCCACCCTTTAGCATCTGAGCCAATCCAGTTTTAGTTTTCCAAGTGCCCTTTTCCATTTCCTAATTACCTCAAGTATATCTTACCACTGTAGCTAAAATAATTACAGTTAATATTATCATTATCCAGTTTTGCAGACAACTTAACGTTAAAAGGAGTGTTCAAAGATGTAATGCGCCCCTTCAACCTTGTGGAAGGGGCGAAACTACAAAATTGGGAGCGAAAGATTTCCGTGATAATCGGGGCGAATATGAATCCAACGCCAGAGCAAGATTACAAGCATCATGTTTCACATTCTAGTTTTCCTTCATAGGCTTTCCCAAAGAGTCTAACCATGTCTTCCTCTGTGACTTTACGCGGATTGCGTGCTACATGTGCTGGACTCTTAAAGACGTTCTTTGCTATTGAGGGAATCATATCCCTTGTTACGCCGACTTCTTTAATTGATGTTGGCATATTTAAATCCACTAAAAGCTTCTTAAAGGCTACAGCAGATTTTAATGCTGCCTCTCGTAAGGATAATCCGGCAGTAGACTCTCCTAAGGTCTCCGCAATGGTGGCGTGCTTTAGCAGATTTGAAATGGCATTATATTCCAGCACGTAGGGCATTGTAATAGCTATTGAATAGCCATGTGGGAAGTGAAATTTCGTCGCCGGATATACATAAGCATAACCACACGCATGTCCAACCACAGTTCCCGCGTTTCCAAAAGCCAGGCCAGCCATTAAAGATGCCAAAGACATGCCTGAGCGGGCCTCCATGTTATCTCCGTAAGCGTAAGCTGCTCTGAGATTTTCAGCAACAAGCTGTATTGCTTCTAGCGCTAGGGCATCTGTTATCGGATTAGCTTTTAAGGATACATAGGCCTCGATAGCATGACACAATGCATCTATACCTGTGTTGGCCGTCGTGCGGGCAGGCACCGTTCTGGTCAATTCAGGATCAACAAGTGCAATATCTGGGTACATAAGTGAGCTATACAATACATATTTGACTTCGGGGGTAGCAAAAACCGCTGCGTTGGAAACCTCACTCCCGGTTCCAGATGTAGTTGGGATAAGCACAAGTGGAGCCAATGGTTTTTCAAAAACTACTTCAACCCACTCCTTAAGTGTCCCAGGATTTGTGATTGAGACAGCTGCTGCCTTAGCAGTATCCATTGTGCTGCCACCACCAAGCCCGATAACGCTATCGTATTTCCCCTCCCTGGTGAATTGTATTACTGCTTCACCAACTTCTAAAGCCGGTTCGGGCTCCACTTTATCCCAAACCGCGTAATCAAACCCACCCCTTTCTATTACACTCGTCACTCTCTCAAGACCCCCAACCTTTTTAACCACGGCATCAGTTATAATAGCTATTCTCTTGGCGCCAATATCTTTTAGTTCCTTGCCAAGCTGTTCCACAGCGCCCACGCCAAATAGAATTTTCTTAGCCGTAACAAACGAATATGTCTTCACAATTTCACCTCCTAATTATTTTGAACTCACAGATTGCTTTCGAGGGAGTACTCAAATGGGCACTCACCGCAGTGTTTCCAAATTGATATAGCTTCTTAGCTCTAATACCTCCTTTATTGGCCCTGCCAATACTGCCATATTCGCACTACTTACTAGCGTATCACCTCTTGCGGTATTTGTTAATATAGCAACCCTCTACACATTATTTAAACACCTTATGGGCTTGAGATAGCTACAAACCATTCTCTGGAACTTGCTTTATGGTGAGAAGAAATTGCCTTTTAAGCCACTGCCAACTGATGAGCAACTTGGAACCTTAGTTTGATTTGCATGGCTAATTTGCAAAGCGAATTCCTTCAGCAAACAAGACTATGAACTCCCTCTCACTTCCTCAATTTCCCTTTCTACCTCCCTTAATTCCTCCTCCAAGTCTTTCTTGTATTCTTGAAGCATATTAAGATACTCTTCCTTGCTGGGGGATGGCCTTGGTCCATGGAAGTAAAAAGCAAAAGGAGGAAGCCCAAAGTAAAATCTCCAAGACCTTCTGCGCCACATCTCTATTCACCTCCTAAATCCTAAAATTGGGCGCCGCTTCGGTATACCAGGACGACGCGGATACTTCTCCGGCGTAGCATATATTTTAGCAATAATCACCAAATAGCGCTCATCGCTAAACTCTTCCAGCTCTATTTTCCTTACTTGGCCTAACTTGCCCCCCAGAGTGTCAATGGCTTTATTGGCCTCAACTATTTCCTGTTTGATTTCCCCTTTCTTTTGAGCCACAAATTCCCCGCCAATTCGGCAAAAGGGCAAGGCTAATTCCACCAAGGTAGACAACGAGGCTACAGCACGGGAGAGGACTAAATCAAATTGCTGGCGATATAGCAGCAGGTGGGCTATCTCCTCAGCTCTACCGATTACTATCTCCACATTACTTAACTCCAGTCTCTGAGTAACATGGTGAAGGAAAGTGGCTTTTTTAGCCGTGGAATCAAGGAGCACCAATCTTGGCTGACCAAGAAGGATTTTGACTGGTATGCCGGGAAAACCGGCACCTGTGCCTATGTCAATGATACTCAGGTCCGGCCTCTCCATTTCCTCTTTGGTCAAAGCCAAAGTGACGGTGATAGAATCGAGGAAGTGCTTTAGCTGCACCTCCTGATAAGCTGTTATGGCGGTAAGGTTAAACTTTTTATTCCACTCTATTAGCTCTTGATAGTAAAGCTCAAATTGCCTTACCTGCCTGGCATTGAGTTCTATCCCCAGCTTACGTGCCCCTTCAATAAGTTTTTTCATTGATGGTCTGTCCGAAATCCTTTGCGATACAAGAAAAAATGATAACATTTTTACTGATACTTATCTTGTGAGACAGGTTTTGGCTGTTTACAGATTTAGTGAAAGTCTCTACTCAAAGCATCTCCAATGAGCTTTCAGATTTCTTTTAACCTGCTTCACAACTGCTTTGGTTCCTGCTAAGGCGTAGCCTTCCTTAAATCGCTGTGGGATGGGAA
>CAYTBB010000060.1:0-7913 GCA_964435965.1 uncultured Dehalococcoidales bacterium | reverse complement strand
AATAGTAAGTGTGGTGCTGGTGGTAGCTATGCTCGCTGTGGGTTGTGCCAAACCGACACCGACACCGACACCGACACCGACACCGACGCCAACACCGACGCCAACGCCAACGCCGGAGCCATATCCGACCAAGTTACTGTTTGCTATCTCCACCAAGCCAGAGTCAGGGGACTTCCCCGGCCAGTCCAGGATTGCCACCTTGGGAGGAGCGGCCTTAAAAGAGCAGTTCGGGGTTAGCATCACCATTGCAACGCCCGGAGGTTCGATGGCTTCAACTCAGTGGATACTTGACGGAGAGGGACAACTTTGTAACTCCAATACCTCGGCAATTACTCAAGCTTTGGGTGGTTTCGGTGCCTGGGAAGGCAACCCGCAGCCAAATATCATCAGAGGGCTCCACCAACGGGACTTTCAGGAAAATACTATCGCTGTGCGTGCGGATTCAGGCATAACAAAGATGTCCGACCTCAGGGGCAAAAAGGTTTTCTACGGGCATCCCGGTACTTCCTGCAACCAGAACATGAAGATGGCTATGGTTGCCCTGGGCTACGATGAGGACATAGAAGAATATGTAGGCAGCCTAGGAGATGGAGTGTCGGCAATGAAGGACAGGAGGATAGATGCCTATGTAAAAACGAGTCGTGGTGAATTTGCCGATCCGACTCACATTGACATAATGGTCACGCAGGAGCTGGAGATTATTACCTTCAGCAAGGAAGAGGTTGACAAAATACAGGCAGTGTATCCCCTTATTAAATACAGGAAATTTGGCCCCGATGCCTTCACGACAGTTGCACCTATGCGCATGCATGGGGAACGCTGGCTGAATTTCGATGGAGGACCCACCATATGCGAGGTTAATCTTCCCGAAGAATGGGCGTACGCCTGGGTGACGCATGTCATTAACAACTGGGACGTGCTGGTTCCCTTGATGACAGTGTTGGGCACATTTGACCCACTTGACTATCCTGCCCTGGCAGACGAATTTCTCTTCACTGGCGGACTTGTTGACTATTATCTGCATCCCGGAGCTATCAGAGCCTATCGGGATTTTGGGGTTGACGTGCCAGATTCACTTATCCCGCCTGAGATGAAGTAAGTGGTTGTATGCATCTTTGGTGCTGGTAAAAGGAAGTAAGAGGCGGGCTCACGAGTGGTCATAGATGACCTTTCTCAGAGGGAGCCCGCTCTCTCCGTATGAGAGAGGTAAGAGCGTCAGCGCACAGTTTCATGCTGTCGTTTGAACCGGTGCACTCAGCCTGGCGGGTCGAAATTATTTCTCGCAGCCTGATGAAAAAGTTGGTGGTTGCACAACTTAAAAACAGGAGGGGTTTATGACACGGAGAGACCAATGGAAGTAATTCGGAGATGGACAGTACGCATTGCAGCTGTCGGTTTATCTGTCTTTCATATCTATACCGGGCTATTTGGCGCACTCGTATCTCCTGAACAGAAGGCAGTTCATGTCTTGCTGGTGCTGCTCTTGGTGTTCCTTTTGGTCCCTATGCGAAAAAGTAAGCCCGGTAACCCGTGGTGGAACATTCCGCTTATCACCGCGGTATTTGTAGGATCCGCGTATACATTTTTTAACTGGCGTCATTTTTTGCCTCTCATGATAGTCCCACCCAATATCCCAGAATATGTAATGTCAGTGGCCATGATATTGGCAGTGCTGGAAGCAGGAAGAAGAGCCGTGGGGTGGGTATTTCCCTCCTTAACCGCTATGTGTCTTGCCTATGCGTTCTGGGGACACATCATACCTGGCAATTGGGGACATGCACCGATGAGCCACCTTTATGTGCTCAAGACGGTTTTCTTCTCCGCTGAGGGTATATGGGGGTCCTTGACCGGCGTTGCCGCTACATTCATAAGCCTGTTCGTAATCTTCGGTGCTATTCTACTCACCAGTGGAGGAGGCAAGACGTTTATTGATTTGGCTTTATTGATGACTGGAAAGTACCGGGGAGGACCGGCTAAAGTAGCCGTCATTGCCAGCAGTATGTTTGGCATGCTCTCCGGTAGCTCCTTGGCCAATACAGCTACCACGGGAACTTTCACCATCCCTCTGATGAAGCGCTTGGGCTACGACCCCAAGTTTGCCGCCGCGGTGGAGGCCGTTGCCTCGACGGGGGGGTCGATAATGCCACCCATAATGGGTACAGCTGCCTTCATCATGGCAGAATTTTTAGGCATCCCATACCTCCAAATTATTATTGCTGCTTTCGTCCCCGCCATCCTGTTCTACACATCTGTTTTCATGGGTGTGCACTTTCAGGCGGTAAAGCTCGACTTGAAGCCAGTGCCTGCTGAGCAACGCCCGCATCCAAAGGATATTTTGACATATCCAAGAATATCGTGCCTTGCGATACCGGTTGGTGTGCTGATGTTTTTCTTGGCTCGGGGATATTCCCTTAGCATGGTTGGCGGTACTACCTGCGCTGTAGCCATTCTTAGCTACATCTTTTCTGACGTATCCTGGAGTAATATGAAGGAAAGGCTGCGCAGAATGTTGCCGTGCCTGGAAGCAGGAGGGAAAGCCCTCATGTTCCTTACGCCCGTGCTTGTCTGTGCCAACATCGTCCTAGGGTTGCTGATTGGCACCGGGCTGATCATGAAGTTTTCCTACCTACTTGTATCCTTTGGGCAGGAAAATCTGTGGCTCAGCCTGGGCATAGTAGCATTTCTGGTCATGATTCTGGGAACTGGTCTGCCAGCAACAGCGTCTTACGTGATTGGAGTTGCTGTAGGCGCCTCACTACTCATCGGCTGGGGAATACTACCTTTAGCTGCTCACCTATTCGTATTCTACTATGCGAGAGTCGCGGTTATAACCCCACCCGTATGCGCGGCGGTATTTATTGCATCTAGCATAGCTAAATCGGAATGGCTGCCAACAGCCTTTACAGCCGTAAAGCTAGCCCCCTTACTATATCTCATGCCTTTCATCTTTGTCGGCGATAATACCTTCCTTTTGATGGGCCCAATTCCGCTCATACTGCTAAACGTAAGTACTGCAATTTTTGGGGTGATAATGTTGGCCAGTGGCGTCATAGGACAATTCATAGTCAGAAGTAAAAGATATGAGCGCTTGGCCATGATAGCCGCAGGATTATTCTTGTTGATACCTGGCTGGCAATTAGATTTGCTGGGAGCAATTTTATCTGCTGCCGTTATAGCAAGACAGATCTTGCAGAGGAGAAAGGAAGCACAGCTAACAGGGTAAATAACATAAGTATAGCATTGTCGTTCTAGAATATATTATATGAGGAGGTCTAGTCATGAGAATCAGTCGTGTTAAGGCTAGCTATCTGGCTAATATTCCGATTATTCCCCCACCATCATTGAAGGCTCACCCATCATGTAGTAGTGGAAACATGGTCGTAGTGGAGATCGAGACCGATAGCGGAATCATTGGCTATGGAGCGACAGGGGGGGGCTTTTTCTGGTCGACAGTGGAATTCATCAATCGTGAGGCTGCCTTCTTTCTAATGGGCCAGGACCCGATGCTGACCGAGCGTATCTGGAGCCAGATGTTCCGGAAGTTCAACCAGAGGGCTCTCACTGGTGTGTGGAGCTCTGCCATGAGCGCAATCGATATTGCCCTGTGGGATGTCAAGGGTAAGGCACTAGGTATGCCGGTATGGCGTTTGCTGGGTGGGGCTCAGAACCCTGTACCGGCTTATATTACCTTTGGTCTGCCCGACTACAGTCGAGAAGAATTAGTGGAAGCCGCCAAGTACTGGGTAGGGCAGGGGCAGGACAAGCTGAAAATGGTGGTTGGCGTAGCCGGCAATTCTCAGGCCCCTGAGGAGGATGCCGCCAGAGTAATTGCAGTGCGAGAAGCAGTGGGGCCTGGCATCGAATTGATGATTGATGCCAACTGCCTAATGTCTTTTCACCATGCTTTGCGCCTGTGCAAACTGTGCGAGCCTTACAACATTACTTGGTTTGAAGAACCAGGCTACCGGAACGATGTCCGTCTTCTGGCAAACCTCCGCCGACAAACAACTATTCCTATTGCTACTGGTCAAAGTGAGGGACATAGATTCCGCCACCGAGAGCTTCTAGTTAATGAGGCGGTAGATATTCTCATTCCCAATGTTGTCTATTGTGGTGGTTATACCGAAGCGGTGAAGATAGCAGCAATGGCCCAGGCTTTCAACAAACCGATTGTCAATGGTGGTGGTTTTCCTCCTCACAATATGCATCTGCAGGCTGGAATGGCTAATGGATGGCGGTCTGAGTTCCATGCCCTCAGATGGTGGATGTACAAATTAGTATATAAAGAGATGTGCGAGCCAGTAAAGGGGTGGGTAACGGCATCGGAAACGCCTGGGCTTGGGTTAGACCCTAAACCGGATATTATTAAAGAGTATCGTGCCAACCTATCATAGATTGAATTTGCCATTGGGTGTCTGAAAGAATTATGGAGAAAGCAGGAGTTTAGCCGTGGCTTTCTCTATATTTGGAGAAGGTTGTGGACTTTGATCTGTCTTTGGCAGAGGAGGTTTTTATACAGCCTAACAAAATATATTATATAAGGAGGTCTAGTGATGAGAATCAATCGTGTTGAGGCTAACTATCTGGCTAATATTCCGATTACTCCCCCACCATTATTGAAGGAGCCTTCATGTTCAAACATGGTCATAGTGGAGATCGAGACCGATAGCGGAATTATTGGCTATGGAGCGACAGGGGATTATCTGCCTTGGTCAATTGTAGAATTCATCAATCGTGAGGCTGCCTTCTTTCTAATGGGCCAGGACCCGATGCTGACCGAGCGTATCTGGAGCCAGATGTTCCGGAAGTTCAACCAGAGGGCTCTCACTGGTGTGTGGAGCTCTGCCATGAGCGCAATCGATATTGCCCTGTGGGATGTCAAGGGTAAGGCACTAGGTATGCCGGTATGGCGTTTGCTGGGTGGGGCTCAGAACCCTGTACCGGCTTATATTACCTTTGGTCTGCCCGACTACAGTCGAGAAGAATTAGTGGAAGCCGCCAAGTACTGGGTAGGGCAGGGGCAGGACAAGCTGAAAATGGTGGTTGGCGTAGCCGGCAATTCTCAGGCCCCTGAGGAGGATGCCGCCAGAGTAATTGCAGTGCGAGAAGCAGTGGGGCCTGGCATCGAATTGATGATTGATGCCAACTGCCTAATGTCTTTTCACCATGCTTTGCGCCTGTGCAAACTGTGCGAGCCTTACAACATTACTTGGTTTGAAGAACCAGGCTACCAGGACGATGTCCGTCTTCTGGCAAACCTCCGCCGACAAACAACTATTCCTATTGCTGCTGGTCAAAATGAGGGACATCGATTCCGCCACCGAGAGCTTCTGGTTCACGAGGCGGTAGATATTCTCATGCCCAATGTTGTCTATTGCGGTGGTTATACCGAAGCAGTGAAGATAGCAGCAATGGCCCAGGCTTTCAACAAACCGATTGCCAATGGTGGTGCTTTTCCTCTTCACAATATGCACCTGCAGGCTGGAATGGCTAATGGATGGCGGGTTGAGTTCCATTACGTCAGGTGGATGCTGTACAAATCGGTATTTAAAGAGACCGCAGAGCCGATAAAGGGATGGGTAACGGCATCGGAAACGCCTGGGCTCGGGTTAGACCCTAAACTGGGTATTATTAAAGAGTATTGTGTCCATCGATCATAGCTCGAATTTGCCACTGAGTGTCGGATAGGTAAGTTTTACCAAAAGCTCTGCAATCGACATTAAATGATTATGGAGAAAGCAGGGGTTTAGCCGTGGCTTGCTCTATTCATGACGACCTTACGATAGGCAATTCGCTAAACGAAGTTAGATGTTTTACTGACAGGGCTCGTGAGATATCTAATAACCTGAAGGGCAAAGCCCGTGGGACTTTGCCCTTCAGGTTATTAGAGGCGACAATGTGCTGTTCTTTGAGCCACAGGGTCAGTTTATGTGTCGAGGTCTACCCTTAAACTGAAAGCGACCATTATTCCCACTTGCTTCCCGTTTTTATAGCGGGTTAAATTCGTAACTGACATGTGTTTGCACTTCTACACAATAGTCCAAATTTTCTAAGTGCCGCACTAACCTTTTGCGCAAAGCCACTTTGTTTCGAAAATCGAAGAAAAGTTTTCACCCAGTTTTTGGTAGGGCTTGTCTTGGCGGTGGTTCGTGATAGATGATGCAACGCTGCTTAGGAGTTCCTGGCTAGTAAGATTTTGCTCTCGCGGATGTCAGTTGTAATATCACAATAGGCATCACATCCTTACTAGCAGTCTATAAAGAATACAACCCACTTCATATCATTAACTCGCCATCCTTCAATATACATTGGCCATCCAGTTCTATTGTGGGCCGGCTCATCAAGCTATCTATGTGAATTTGGCTAAAGGTTTTCCCACCGATATCATCGTTTCTGCCGATGGCTATGTGTGCTGTGCCTATTCTGGCAGCATCTCTTCTCGTCCCCTGCATTGGCAGAGGTATAATGTGGCTTGTCCCTATTCCAAGCTCAGCGATGTTGGTGGCATTCTCATCCGTAGCTGCTACTTTGTGTAACCAGTCAACATCTTGTGGACTACCTGCGATGTCTACTACTTTCCCTGCCTTTACGGTATAGTGCAGGGGTTCCCTGAGAAGGTATCCCCAGTTAACAACCTCCAGGTCAGCTACTATAGTTCCCTCTGCGGTCCCTTCCACGGGTGCAATGGCAGCCTCAGCGTAATAAAGGAAGGTGGGGACATGGCCCAGAGGATTAAGGGCTAGAGCTTCCCGCCCAGCCAAGCTTAGAGTAATGTTTGTACCCAATGGGCTGGTTAGCGTGGCTACATTAGCCTGGGCTAACCTCTGTGCTAAAGCCTCAGTTCGCTCTTTGATAAGCCGAAGGTCCACAGCTGAGACGCCTTTTTTTAAATCATCTAGGGGAATCTGGCATACAGAATAGAACCGTGCACCAGCAGCGATAGCCTCCTTACGGGCAGTGGTATGAGCCAGGTTCCCCCTATCCGTAACGCGGAAGATAACATCTACACTTTTCATAGCTAATGCTACTGAGGGAGGTGGCTCTTGTGCCGCATGTTCAGTTGGCTTGATAACCGTCATAATAGCTTCAGTGCCCATCAAGTTGGCGACATTCATTATGATTTGGCCTACCCACATAGACTCACTCTCGTTATCACTAATTACCAGTACATGTTCTCCCGGCTTCACTGCCATACTCGCCTCCAGTATGGATCGGATACCATTAATAAGTTCAAACATGCTAGCCTCCTTGTAATATTTTCTAAACTGTTTCCAGAAAGAGAGCTCGTTCTAACACAACTCTCATCACTACCAATTACTTCTCCATCAGCTTCTTCCCTTCTTACAACCCCCCCCCATATACTGATTTGCCATGGTCTACATGAACTTTACGAGGCTATTTCTTCCTTTCCTCATACTTATGCTTACTGTTGCAAACATAAAATACCCCATTGGTAGGACCAACTATACTAATACACCGCCTCAAAATTGTCAATAAGAATAGACTTAGCTTGTGCTGGCTGTGTTAATGTTCTACGATTTTGTCACCCTGTAACTGTTCAGGGAAAATGTCACCCATGAAGGAGATGGTGACATTGAACAGGAGAGAACAGAAGAGGTTGGTGGTATTAAATCAAGTGGAGAAGGGTAAGATGATAGGCAGGGAAGCAGCCGAGGTATTAGATCTGTCCTTACGCCATGTGAGAAGAATTTTAGCGGTGTACAGAAAGGAGGGCGCCGCGGCATTAGCACATGGCAACCGGGGAAGAAAGCCTCATAATGTCCTGAACGAGAATCTGAGGAAGCAGATATTGGACCTGGGACAGACAACCTACGCTGGCTGTAACAATCAGCACTTCACTGAGCTTCTAGCTGAGCGAGAAAGCATCGCTCTCTCTCGCTCCTCCGTACGCC
>CAYTBB010000059.1:3997-7962 GCA_964435965.1 uncultured Dehalococcoidales bacterium | reverse complement strand
ACAACGAGTGATAGTTTGCCGTCAAAGGCAATACCATTAGTAAAAACAGGGATAAATTGGCTACTTGCATCGTTGGCTAGATTGGCTCCATCGCCAGCAAATACATCAAGACCATCTGAATCCAGGCAGGTCACATCATAGGCTGCACTGGGTTTGGTTCCACCGGTATCAGGTATAAAAACAACCCGCAATATCTGTCCTGATAGCACCTTTGTATCGGTCCCGCTGACATCCCCGGATGCATCAGACAACCAGTCCATTGTTATCTTTTTGACAGTCCTGGTTTCACTATATGTAATCGTATTCGTTCCTGCCATATATCACCTCGCATATTTTAGTAGAGGGGTACAATGCTTACTCATTGTACCCCTCAAGAGGTGATGCCCGCCCTTTGTAAGAGCGGTGAGTCACATCACCTTATGCCGCTTCAACATAGGCACCATCATCTATCGGGATGTAGAATAGTGTCCACTTGACGCTTCCTGAATTACTGGCAGCACAGTCAAGGTCTAATGTTCCCGCCGGTAGTACAACGCCTCTCGTCTGAGCCGGCAGAGCACCCGCATTTATGCCTATCAGGGCATCGGTATTCAGACCCGTGATGCCATACAGACAGCCGACCTCATCAGCCGTGATACTCAATACAGCACAAATATCCACTGATGTACCCACTGTCGGGTTTGCCGTCAGTTTGGTATTGTTGGCCTGAGTCTGAATGACTGTCGTAACCTCACCGATAATCTGAGTCAGTAACACACGCCCAGTGGCAATGGTGAATATCGCCGCCGCCGTTGATTGTGGTAATGTGGCGGTGGCTCGTTCAACCTTCTTGCCGAGTAAAAGTTTCCTTAATGCCTTACCTGCGATATAATCGCTCACTGTTTACCTCCTTCCACCGCTTTGCCTAGCGGTGGCGATTTTAGCATTTTGTCTCTGTTTGGGAAGGTCAGGGCATTAACCCTGACCTTCCTCTTCTTACGCTTAGTCTTTTCGGTCATGTCCTTAATCAATCGCTGTCTTGAGCAAATCCTCGAGATACCGGCCTTCGCTCAGGATTGCAATGGCACAAAGAAAATCAGCGGAACTTGGAGCCGCAATTGTTATCCTGACACGATGGTAGCCGGCATTCGCAGCGACTCCCGCAACCTTATTCGCAGCGACCTCAGCGGCATCCAGCTCGATGATGGTTGCCCTATTAGCCGTATTGGGCAGGGTAATCCCTGTCGATGTTGACCAGGTAAGAGCACCCCAAACATCTGAGAGAGCACTTTCGTCCATCGTTGCGATGCGATAGTTGAAGTCCATTGCAGGATGCGTGGTTGGTGTATTGTTATCGCAAGCCTCTACTGTTAGAGCTGCGGTGCCGCCGGCCCAAGCTCCTGCTATCAGTACAATGGCAAGGTGATTCCACTTCGCCATATTGACAACATCGCTTGAGAGGCCAGCAGTGATGTCTTGAGGTTTGATAATCGGTATGACTTTCATTATCTGTGATAACTGCATTTTCTCACTTCTCCTTTATATTGTTTTATCCGGTCTAGGACCTATCCGCAAGTACAACAAACGGACTCAGAGTTGCACTCCCCCGCTTCGGTGTCAGTGCGGATAACCACCACGGCTGACCGTCATAGCGGAGTACCCACCGGAAGGCCGTCTCGTCATAGTCAAACCGTATATGAATTGAGGTTGCGGTCTTCAGGCCGCCGCCCGCCTTCTGTGCGGTAAGATACTGACTGAAATCGGCTATCCCAATGTCACCCTGTGTACCCAATGCCTGCATCTTCTCGGACAGGATAAGGGGTCGCCCCATAAGCGTCCCGAATGGGCTTGCTGATGCCCCATTAGCCGGCAGATATACGGGAACTCCACCCACACCGACAGACATAGACATTGATGCCAGTTGCGGGAAGCACTCATTGTTGGCTATCCAGACCGCTTTGCCCATACTCAATGGGTGCACGCGGCTCCACATATTCACGATGTTTTCCCAGAGAATTGTAGAAGCCGCCTGACCAGCCTCTTTTGCCTGAGCTATCAGAGATGGATTAGCCGCATTGAAGGCACCGAGTGGCCTGTTCGCACCACTACCCATCAGGTAATCGTCATCCTCCTCAAATCCAATGCTCATGCCGAACATCTGATTGAGAATGGGCGGCAGGGATATGGGCGAGTCCTCCAAGAGCTCATCGGAGGCATAGGTCAAGCCGGTCAGTTTATGAAGTGTCAGATTGACCTTGCCGAGGGCGGGTTTCTTGGCCGTCTTCTGGGCTGCTTCACCGGTCCGGTAGACGATTATTCCACCGAAGTAGTTGGTCGAGTGGTCAGAGTCTACTACAGCAGGTATGCCGATGCGGTTGGTAGCCATTGGAATGGCGGTTGACCTCTGCTTGACTATTGATGCCTCCAGGGTAGTCATTAGCAGAGTCGCCATGAACTCTTCTGGCACCAGATAGCCGCCCTGAGACATATCGCCCTCTTCCATGTGACCAGCAGTCTTTCGCTGTGCGTTCCCCAGTCGGTTCAGCTTCTCAAAATGGCTTACGCCATACCACTTGGTTCCCTTACCGGCTACAGCAGCACAAAACTCAGCGAAGCTGTCAAATCCGCCTTTGGGGTCAGCCATAAGCTCATCCTCCGGGTTGCTCGTAACCCCGGTATTTGCAGGTGGGTTGGGGTCATCATCAACACCTATAGCTGATGGATTGAACTTGCTTTCAGGAGCAAGCACGTTGGATTCCTTCAGGACTTTAGCCGTTTCCACGGCTATTTCTTGTCGTTCTTCGTCTGTTAGCATTATTACTAACCTCCTAATTTACTTTGCCACGCAGATAATCAATTGTGCCCGCGACAATAGCCTCCACATCTTCAGGTTCGAGTTTGTGAGCTATGTCCGGGATTTCTTCGTCATCTGCTTCACCGGATTGCTTCGCCTTCAGCAAAGCCTCGATGTTTTCCAATATGTCATCGGGAATGTCGGCTCCCGCTAACCGCACAACTCTACGCACCAGATTAAAGCTCATCTCCTGAGCTTCCTGGCTTAAACCAACCTGGTCTATGCAATTGCAGATGTAATCCAGCTCATCACATAGCTGCTCCTGGTTTATCGCCTTTTCTTTTGGTTTATCATCAGCATTGTCCTCTGCATCCTCCGAATCCTTTAGAGCCTCGGCAATCTCTATATTCAATTGGTATAGTTGAGACGTTATGCTCTTACTATGCTCATCCACCCAATCCTGAGCAGATGCCATAGTCCAACCCTCATCCTTGCTGAACAGGTATGTGATTATCTTCTTGCAATCTACGCAGTACAGAGCCTTGATGCCCTTATCCTTGTCAACATCTATAGTGCGGATTTTATGGTCATCATGCTTGCCTTCCTCCCCCTTGACCGGTATTCGGATATAGTCATCGGTCTCTTCGGGCTTGGTAACGAGTTCCATTTCCTTGTGAAAGGCATCAAACTCCTTGACCGTTATCAATCCCTGGTCTCTGGCAGAAACGAGGGCATCGGGATTGGCTGGCACTGGAGCACCTGATAGCTCCAATAGTTCCTGCTTCGTGAAGATATTGCCTTCCCATGCAGGGAAGGGGTGCTCATCATCCTTACCTTCCCAATCCAAAGGCATAAAGCCGACTGATGTAGCGTGCAGGAATCCGCCCTTATAGAGTTTGTAGATGGTATCAGCGAACTCATAGGTCTCAGGAGGTGCAAATTCAATGTGGAACATGAGCTTCTTACCCTCTTTGTCTATCCATACTTTATTAGCACGGCCAATCGGGGGTTCATCATACCGATGAGCCCACATAAATACAGGGTTCTTCTTGAACTGCTTTATATTCCAGCCATCTACCCTGATAATGTCGCCCATGCGGTCTTTGGTCTCTGTAGAGCCGGCTATTTCAAGGGTTCGCTCACCAACCTCTTTGACCTCAACATTAACCAGTTTCTTAATCATATCTGCCAT
>CAYTBB010000059.1:0-3897 GCA_964435965.1 uncultured Dehalococcoidales bacterium | reverse complement strand
TGTGTTCTGTCGGTTATTATGCCGTGTGATTCGCTGATTGGATATACACCCACAAAACCTAAGCAAATATCGCAGGCATCAGGAGCAGGATAAAACTCTGATTTCTGTATGCCTTCCCGCTCGTAGCCCTGTAAAGCCCCCTCATTGGAGGCTGATATTACTTCAGTACGGGCAATTATCGTGGCTCGCCGTTCATAACCGTTCTTATAATATTCCTTAATGCGTCTCTTTAGCTGTGGTACGCTCTCGCCCTCAGCGAACCCCTCAGCCAGAACCTTCCGCAATTCCTCTTTAGTGGTACCGTTTACCATCTGGGCTAATCGCAATGAACGAGTCCTTATCCACTCAAGAGCCTGCTGATTGAGAATATCGGGAATCTCATCCTGCTTGTGGAATGACCTGGCATTATCACCGCTTACGGCCTGCTCCATTGCCTCAGCGAATACCATCTGGATAGCAGGCGATAGCCCCTTATCAAAGTCATCCTGGAACTTATCGGTATCAAAAGCCTGGTCTAGTGTACCTAGCTGCTCATAATTATCCGCTACCGTGTTAGCTTGAGCATCCCATAGCTTCTTGAATGACCTCTTAAAGGCAACCTCATCCCTTTGGGATTTAACAATATAGGTCCGCCAGCGTACTTCCTTTTGCTCTTCGCTGAACGCTTTGACATAGGGTATATCAGGTATAGATTTGACCTCAGTCGGTAACAGGTTCATAGGCTCAAGCAGTGTCTCGCCCTTAGCTGGTTCTGGGTCATAGCCGAGCTTCTGCCGGCCTTCCTCTCGGGTGATTATACCAACAGGCACCAGCTTGGCTATTTCGTCTACAATCTCAACCCTGTTCTCTGGAACGGGGTCTTCAAACTCGAATGTTAGTTTATCATCATACAATGGAACCAATTGCTCATTAAGGGCTTCCATAATGCGGGTGAGTGCTGGCCTCACCGTGTATTTGGCAAAGATATACTCATCTGCCTCTGCCCTGGCTCGGCTCCCGACCTCCGCCAGACCCATCATGCTGGTAGGTATATGGTAGGCACCCAGGATTGTCTCGCGGTTAATCTTACGGAGTCTCCAGTATTCCATATCCCTGTTGGTCAAGGCAAGAGTATTGGCTTTAGCACCACCCCATAAGAACCCAGTCTTTCGGGCATTCCTCCAGCCCCGGTGTATCTCATCCCACTCCTTGCGTATCAATTCCCGCTCGGACTTCTCGGGTATTTCAGGATATTCTATTATCATTCCTGGTGTGGCATCATTGTAGAATAGTCGCTGCGTATATCTGGCAGCGTATCTCTCGCTATCAAGGTCAACACCTATACTCTGAGCTGCCCCCATACCGCGATAAGGATTGTAGGGGTTTGGATTGAATATATGTATTACCTCCGGCACCTCAAGCCTCAATATGCCCATGCCTCGGCGGTACTCGTAGTGAGATATATAGGTTTCAGGGTGCGGTATGATGTGCATAAATTGAGGCGGAGCCAGCCACATCTCGGCTGGCACGCCGAGCTTATTGAAATTCAGCACGATAAAAGCCTCACCGACCAGGCTCAAGTACATCTGTGCTAGTTGAACGAATTGGTACTTAGTCTGGAAAGGATTAACATATCTCCACATATCAAGGAGCACATGGTTGTCTATCTCCTCCTTGTCGCCGTTTTTATTGACAAACAAATGCCATTTCGCTTCAGCAACAGCATTAGAGATTATGTCTACAGCCCCGAATAGCCAGCCAACCTCACCGTAAACACTGAGGTACTGCTGATAGTTCCAATTAGGAGGTAGCTCCATAACACTGATAGCAGAGCCAGTACCCAGACGAAATCCCGTAACCTTCTTAGCCCAGTCTTTAAGATTCAAAAATCGGCCTCCTGCCAGCTAAATCGCTTATTATATATCTCTCACCATCAAGCCTGTGGTACTTCTCTTTATTCTCTATGGCCTCAGTAGGTAGCATATTGTCATCCAGCTTACGGCGATAATCGGCCTTTTCAGATAATATCCCCGTCATCGTGTTGAAGTAGTAAATCATGTCTTTCGCATGATAGCCATAAACCCGGTCAATCCCAACCTCAACCTCGGTTACTTTGGGAGCTTGAACATGCCAGCCCGCCTCCATAAACTCTCTACGCCACTGACCCTCTGAGCCAGCCCCGCCAACCTTCCGCACTATCTCCTCACCCTTACTCAAAGCTCGGAGGTCAATAACATGACCCGATGCCGACTTATTACCGGCAAGGTATTCACGGTATCCAACCAAAGCCCCACGCGGTATAGGCGGTCTAGATGATAAAGCCCGGGCATACCAGATGACCGCAGTATTGACTCCGCCAAAGTCCATACCCACATATCTCGGCCAGGTCTTCGGTATCCTAAACGGGGCTATAACGCACTTAGTATCATCGAATGAATCATATATCAATCCAACAGGCCGCTCGAATTCAGCATCAAACATCATGCGGAAGCGGTGCGGGCTCATATCATTCTGCATAGCATAATATACGTGTGCCGGGAACTTGGGGTTATCTATGCTCCGCCACTTCTCAACATGGATGCGGTCCCCATCAGCCTTGTCAGCAACCTCAGTCTTTAGCCAGCCCCGGTTATATGGGGTAGTGGTGAGAATAATCTGGCCATCAAAGAGGGCTGTCCTCTGTTGTGCCGTCTGGTAGGCTATCAGCGACATCATACCGGCCTCATCCAGCCAATAGCCTTTGACCGCCGCCCCCTGGAGTGTATCGGGATTATCGGCACTTCCCAGGTATATCTTGCCGTAGCGAGTTTCTACTATCCTGTCAACAGCCTTATAATGAGGCTGAAATCCATGCCATTTGAGCCATGTTATTATATCGGGCCGCTTCGGGTCCGGGGAGTTTATGATAATCTTGGCAAGCATCTGGTAAGTCGGCTCGGCCAACCCCCACGCATAACCAGGATAGAGCTGCATACGGTCATAGAGCCACCAGTAGCCGAGGACCGTCTTACCTCCACCGGTACCGGCAATAGCAGCTAGTGTCGAAGCCTGATAATCAACCAGTAATGATGCCTGCCCAAAGATAGGCTCAATCTCAATCCTCTGCTGGCTTGTTGCCGTTACCACCCTCCATCACCTCTGTTTTCTCGGTCAATAGCGGTACATGCCCGTTTTGCCGAGGCGGTTTAACATATACACCATCAGGCAATCTAAATATCAGCATCGGCGGTATTAAGGGTTCACCATCAGCACCAGACATCTTAATCGGTGCATAAGCCCCATCCATCTTGTTAAGCTCGGCTATGGCCTGAATGGGATTGTGGAGCTTGAGATTAGTAATGACTGCCGGTCCATTGCTGAGCATCTTGGTCTTAGTTGTGATTTCTGAAACTGCCCCAGTATTAGGAGATTGCCCGTTCAGCCTGATACCATCTTCCTGCACATAATCAGGTATATTCGCCCGTGCTATCTCGGTTAGCCTCTGTTTCCTCTCAACAACCGAGGCAATAGAAGCATCCTCAGCGGCTTGACGTAGCTGGTCTATCCGCTTTATTATGTTAGTTTTAGTTAGATTGACTGAGGCTATATTCCTTATAGACCTAGTGCTATAACCAGCTATTGTAGCAGCCTCACTAGCATTACCCAGTTCAAAGTATTTTAAGCAGAAAGTCTCCTGCATTTGTGTCAGTCGTTTCCTCATCTCTTCTCCACCTGCCTGTGAATAACAACCATATCGGCACCCCACTCAAAGGCATCATCAACTTTCTCATGGGTCTCTGGAATAGACCGAGCAACCATCCGTCTAACCTCACGCACTTTGAGGCCGTCCTGCTCATGTATCATTGCGGTGATTATCCTCTTCATTCATACATCACCTTAATTGGAAGCGGGTGGAGGAATCGAACCTCCTCCTCCAGC
>CAYTBB010000058.1:0-8149 GCA_964435965.1 uncultured Dehalococcoidales bacterium | reverse complement strand
CGGAATAAGCGTGCTTCAGCAGGCTCTCACTTTTGTTAAATTCCTTGAGAAGTGATAATGCTTCATCGTATGTCGGTGTGTGTTCTTGCATTTTATTGCCTCCTTACTTATGTTTTTTCATGCTTAGGTCTGTAAATCCTTGTCTGGATTTGGGCGGTCTCCGAGCGGCGACCAATTAGGACTTTGCCACCTTATTGGTTTAAGACTATAGACTGTCGGGTTGGAAGTAGCAAGGGGTTGAAGAATGTTAGGCTGCTATGTAGTAGATGAGTACTGCAACAGCTTCCATCGCTAAGAGAGGGGGTAAAATGTACCTATACACCTTGGCTAAGCTGGCCTTGAAGTACTCTGCTGAAAGTGTAAGGCAAAGGTGGACAGGCGAGAGAAGAATCCCCACCATTCCGCTTGTGTAGGCCAGCAGCAGAGCATAGCTATTGAGTTCTGAGCCGAGGGTTAAGAAAGGAACCAATAGCGGAAGGCTAATGCCGACAAATCCCATGCCAATCCCGGTGGCAAAGCCCATCAGAAAGGGCAGGGCTACCAAGACGGTTAGGGCTGCCAGCCCTATGTTTTGCATATCTGAAAAGAGGGCATAGGCAGCGTCGGAGCCTTCTATTGCTGCCTTATATAGCATTATGGCATATAACAAGAACAGGATTTTTGGATCCAGGCCATATTTGAGTGCCATTTTCGACTCTGGCCATTTAACTCTTTGTTGGCAAGCCAACAGGGCCAATGCAAGAGGAAAGGCTATCACCGCATCCAGCCCCAGCAAAACTAGTGCCACGACTAAAATGATTGGCCAAGAGGCCCTCAAAAGATTGTAAGCTATATTCTTTGACATCCCCTCTTTTGTTTCCCGGCTCTTCTTCAGCTTCAGCATCCGGTAACTCAAGACGGTTCCAAACCCGATGGCCAAAGCGCTTATGGGCAATAGTGTTATCACCACGGAAGAAAGTTGGACAGACAGTATTACGCTTGTTGTTATGATGGCTGGATATACCGGCAGGGAATACTCCCATAGGTGTCTGAACCAGTAGTTTATGAATGTGGCCTGTTCTGGCGTTAAGCCCATTCTTTTAGCTAAATCCCGTAAAGCGGTAGCCGAAACTAGAGCTCCAGCCGGCATGGGAACCAGCCCTATCACAGCAGGAACAAGGTGCATAGCAAGTCTGGGGCCTATTCTCTCCATTGTGGTTGCCAGGCTTGTCAGCAAGCCTTTGACCTCCATCAGGCGACTTAAGGTCAGCGCACTGGCAACAATCGCCAGCAGTCTAAGAGTCTGGTGGTCCAGCAAGGTCTGCAACATAAGGTCGGGCAGGGAGTGCGGTGACAGGATCAGCAACGAAACGGTGAGGCTTCCTGCGAAGATGGCTAATCCTGCATTAACCTTTAGCCTTATAAGGAGCAGAATTCCACAGATGGATGCCAGCAAAGCTACAGACGGGTCCAACATTTTAGCACGCCCTTACTTAAATCCAGGTAGCACATGTTAGTGCACGGGCGATCCAGTGATGTTTAGGAACCTGGCTCCTTGGACAGCTACCTGCTGTAAGGGAGTAGCGAGAACCGAGTATATCTGGATCTGCGTGGCCGCTCAGAGATCACCGACTTAGATTTTGCCACCTGGTTGATGCCAGATTATAAACTGTTGGATTCCGAATGGCAAAGGCACTAAGAGGGTAAAGATTGAGAACGGGCATCTCTTCCTCAAGATTTCCAGTTGGGTCTTTCAAAGAAACTCATTTCTTGCTAGAATTGTTCCCGGCACAAATGGGTTACTTCTTGGGCGTAGATATCGGCTCTGTTAACGTTAAGCTGTCGCTTATTGGGGAAAGCGGGAATATTTTTCAGCTTGATACCGAGAAGATAAGCACGGGCCCCAGAGCGGCGGTCTCTACACTCATCGCCAGGTTAGGCCAGGGGTTCAATCTTGACCAGATTGTCGCCGCTGGCGTATCAGGTTCTGGCAAGGATGTGATTCCCAAAGAGCTCGAATGGGCAGAGTACAGCAGCCCACTGGCAATTGCTGCTGGACTGCTTCATTTCTATCCTGATGTCAAAACTATCATACAGATTGGCGGACAGAGTTCGCTGGTAATAGAGCTAGAAGACGGGTTGCGAAAGCCATGGAAGGTGGTATCCAATCCTCTGTGCGCAGCGGGCACAGGAAGGTTTCTCGAGCAACAGGCATACAGGCTTGGCATAAGCATGGAAGACTTTGCCAGCCTGGCGCTGCAATGTGAAGGCGCCCCTCCCAGGATAGCTGCTAGATGCAGTGTCTTTGCCAAAACCGACCTCATCCATCTTCAGCAGAAGGGGGTAACAGTTGAGCCGATGCTTTATGCCCTGTGTGAGAGTGTTGCTCGTATGGTCGGCTCTCTCAAAAAAGGCACTTTTGTTGAGCCGGTGTACTTTGTTGGTGGCGTTGCTGCCAATAAGGCTATAGCAAAAGCTCTCAACGAGATGCTCTCGGCAAGGAACAAGCATCAAGTGGAGGTAATCGTCCCGGATGACTACCTTTACTTCGAAGCACTGGGCGCGGCGTTACTTTCAATTGGGAAAACTTCGCAAAGTGTTGCACTGTCAGAAGCCGACGTGAAGCAACGCTACTTTGAAATGCCCAGGCTAGATTTTGTTGCCGCTGAGGATATCCAGGCAGTTCAAAAGATAGAGAGCGAGTGCACTGGCTATCTTGGGGTGGATGTTGGCTCTACCAGCACCAAGGCGGTGATAGTTGATGGAAAGGGAAAGGTTCTGGCAAAACACTATCTAATGACTGCTGGCAGGCCCGTTGATGCCATCAAGGAAGTCTTCAGGAACTTGCTTCGGTATGGCGGGGACAAGGCCAAGATAGCCGGCGTGGGTGTCACGGGTTCGGGCAGATACCTGATTGGCGGCTTCATTGGGGCCGACCTGATTAAGAATGAGATCACGGCACAGACAAGAGCTGGTGTAGAGCTGGACCCTGAAGCGGACATTATTGAGATTGGGGGCCAGGACTCCAAGCTGGTCATCAAGAGAAATGGCGTTGTCGTTGACTACCAGATGAACAAAGCCTGCGCTGCTGGAACGGGAAGCTTCATTGATGAACTGGCTGAAATGCTCGGTGTTTCCGTAACCGATGGGCAGTTCGCCAATCTCGCCTTCGCAGCGCCCTATACCATTGACCTGGGAACAAGATGTGCCGCCTTTATGGGTCAGGCAGTAGCTTCAGCCCAGCAACAGGGCGTGCCACTGGAAGTAATCACATCCAGCCTTGCCATCGGCATAGCCAAGAATTATCTCTCTAAAGTGGTGGGCAACAGAAGGCTGGGCGACAAGGTTATCCTCACTGGAGCGGTATTTTATAACAAGGCGGTTGAGTCGGCATTTCACCGGGAACTTGAAGGGAAAACGCTAACTGTACCGGAGCACAAAGAAATAAGTGGGGCAATAGGCGCAGCGCTTCTGGCCGAAGAAGAAATGGCGGGTCGGGAATCGAAGTTTAAGGGATTCCAAAAGGTTGTCGACAGTGAAGTAACCCTTTCCACGTTCACCTGCAAAGGATGCGACAACAATTGCACTATTACCCGAATGCAGATGCCAGGCGAGAAAGCCACCTACTATGGCAGCAGGTGTGACCGCTACGATGCTGCCGCCGGCCAGGCAAAGCAAGAAACCTTCTTTGATGAGCGGGAAAAATTGCTCTTTGGGGAGTATAAGCCAGATTCCGGTACAGGACCTTCGGTAGGAATTCCTAGGGCGCTGCTGATGTATGACTTTGCTCCACTGCTTATCGGTTTTCTCAACGCACTCAATGCCAGATGTATCCTTACTAGCAAGTCTACCGGTGAAATCATCGGGAAGGCAATCGAGCTAAGCTACACTGATAGTTGTTTCCCTCTCAAGCTTCTCCATGGCCATGCCGCAATGCTTGATGACGTTGATTATATTCTCTACCCCTCAGCTATCCGATTGGGTGAGATGGATGGGGATGAGAATCAGAAATACTCCTGTCCTCTAGTACAGGCAGCGCCGTACATAATACGCCAGATGGTTAACCTCGGGGAACGGCTGTTGATACCCACGCTTGATTTCAGTCATGGCACTGCGGACGTGATAAATAACCTTACAGATGCTGCTGTGAAGATGGGGTTCAGCAAAAGCAAAGGCAAGAAGGCTGCCCTCGCTGGCATCAAAGCTCAGGAAGATTTTGAGGCAGAGCAAGCAGCACTTGGCAAAAAGCTATTGGAGGAGCTGCACCAGAGCGACAAACTGGGGGTGGTTCTCTTCGCCAGGTCCTATATGTCGCAGGATTCAGGAGCAAACCTTGGCATAGCTGAAAAGCTGGCTCAGCTGGGTGTGGTGCCTATACCGCTCGACTTCCTGCCGCTTGAAGCAGTAAATCCCAAGGACTACCAGGACCGACCATACTGGTACTATGAAAGCAAGTATATTGCTGCTGCTGTGATCACAGCAGCAGCCCCACAACTATATGGATTGGCACTGACAAACTTCGGCTGCGGCCCTAACTCATTCATACTCCCAATGGTGGAGGATATCATGGGCGGCAAGCCTCTAGGAGAGCTGGAAATCGACGAGCATGCCGCCGAAGCGGGTATCGTTACTCGCCTGGAGGCCTTCGTTGATACCATTAAAGGATTCGCACGTTCTGCTTCGGAGCGTAAGGTCTCACTTGAGGATGTCTACCGGGGAGTGCCGACAGTCATTAAATCAAATAAGACTTTTCTCTTACCTAATATGTCAGCGCATGCTGATGTTATAGGGGCGGCGATGGAAGCCTATGGAATTGGAGCACTTGTGCTTCCTGAGCCGAACGAACGCGACCTCTTGTATGCCAATCAGGTAACATCGGGTGTAGAGTGTTTGCCCTATCGCGTAACACTGGGCAGCTTTCTGAGATTCTATCATGATAATGGCCATGGCATGGGGAAGTTCGAGGCGTTTATGGCCGGAGCATACGGCCCATGCCGCCTGGGACATTATGCTGGAGAACAGGTCAGGATATTCAAAGACATGGGTATTGACCTTGGGATGCGAACCAGTGTGTCAAACAATGCCTATCAAGATATGGACCTCGGTTCCCCTTTTAGGCGCCTCTTTTTTATGCGTCTCGCCTGGAATGGCTGCATAGCGGCGGACTGTCTATACAAATTACTCTGGCGCACCCGTCCTTATGAAAAACAGGCCGGGGCAGCAGACATATTGTTCGAGGATTACATGCGCAGGATTGTAGACCGCATTCGCAGGAAAGAAGCGTTCAATGACCTTCTGCACCAGGCCACCTCTGACTTCAAATGTCTCATCGATCCTGAGATACCCAGGAAGCCACTGGTTGGTATTAACGGCGAGATTTTCTTACGTTCCAATAAATTCAGCAACAATAACCTGGTAAAAGTATGCGAAGATGCTGGTCTGGAAGTTGTTGTTTCTTCTATGGGTGAGTGGCTGAAATACATTTTATACCGGCATGTCGAGGATGCTATCAGGGATAGAAAGTTCATAAAGATGATAGGCAGTTATATAGTGGAGCGGATACAAGGGCACGAAGAGCGCTCGGTAGAAAATCACTTCATGGATTTGATTGATGAGAGAGAGCCCTCGACGGCGCATCTGCTGGAATTTTCACGGCGTTGGCTTTCACCCAAATGCGGCAGCGAGGCAGTCCTCAGCATAGGCAGTGGAATCGACTGGATGGAGAATCCCAGTTTTGCCGGTGTAATATCGGTGATGCCCCATGGCTGTATGCCCGGTGGAATTGTGGCCGCAATGTCAGAGAAGTTCACCGCGCTATATCAAAAACCGTGGATCAACGTCACCTACGACGGGATTATGGAGACCAACAACCTCACCAGGGTCAATAACTTTGCTGAGATCCTCAGATTCTGCAGCAAAGCAGAGAGGGAAGGGCGCTTGAGGTGACCGCGAGCGAACTGTAGCAAAGCATCTTCAACAAGGATTGGTTTAGAAGCTGCTGTGGCGATTTTCTCGGAAAACATGAAATTGCCGCCAGAAAATCTCGTGGAGCCAGAAAGGAGGTTAGTAAATGAAATGTTGTGGAAGCAGGAGAGAGACAAAGAGAGTGGCTAAACTGGACAATAACGAAATCAAAGATCTGGTCAGGGAAAGATATGCCAAGGTTGCCGAAGGGTCATGTTGTGACCTAGCACAGGAAAGAAGCTGCTGCAGCACCAGTGAAGCTGCTATTCATTCTGGTAAGGACATGGTGATGCCGAAGGAACTTGCTAAGGCAGTCGGTTACTCTGAGGAAATAGATAGAATGCCCCAATCGGTTACAGAGTCTTTTGCCGGCTGCGGCAATCCAGTCGCTTTGGCGACTCTAAAGGAGGGAGAGGCCGTGCTTGATCTTGGTGCCGGGGCAGGGCTGGATGCCTTCCTTGCTGCTGAGAAGGTGGGTAGAACAGGCAGAGTTATCGGATTGGATATGACCCCCGAAATGATTCAAAAGGCAAAGAAGAACGCAGGAAAACTGGGAGTAAAAAACGTGGAGTTTCGGGCTGGTGATATTGAAGACGTGCCAATTGAGGACGAAAGTGTTGATGTCATAATATCGAACTGCGTAATCAACCTGGCACCGGACAAGGACAAGGTATTCCGAGAAGCATATAGAGTGCTGAAACCCGGGGGAAGGATGCTGCTCGCAGATATAGTCTCAGAAGGCGAACTGCCCGAAGAAGTTCGGGATGACGCCGAGGCCTGGGCCGGGTGTATCGCCGGAGCACTGCCAGAAAAGGAGTATCTCCAGAGCATTGAGCGAGCAGGTTTTGTAAAAGACAGGGTAGTATCAAGGGCGAGTTTGGGTCTTATATCGAGCGACAAGATAGAGGCCCATAAGCCGTCGTGGCAAACAAAACCTTAACAGGTACTTCTCACCGCAGAGGCCCCTGCGCGGGATCGCTTTCCTGCAGACCGCGTTGGGACTGTTTGGGGAATCTAGAGGGATTTACCTGCTGATGAGACTTACTTCAGGGAGAATATGCCTCCAGACCATAGGCGTTGGAATGTGCCAGACTGGTTTTATCTCTAATGGTGGCTACCTCTGCGGATTATGGTAAACCTGTTTGCTCAACCAGGGCTTGGAAATCCATAACAATTCTGCCTACCGCGGGTTTGACAATTGGTCGAATAGGGTCTAGCCTAGAATTATCCTGAAGTGAAATATGAATAACATACCACTCTGGGGGCTGTGGGGATGAAAGGAGGTGGGCTAAGTTGCCGAAAAGGAAGGTTGGATTGGCTCTGGGTGGCGGTGCCGCTCGAGGATTGGCTCATATCGGAGTACTGGAAGTCCTGCAAAAAGAAGGGATTCCTATTGACATGATTGCCGGCACCAGTGCCGGGGCAGCCGTTGGTGCCATTTATGCTCAGAGCAAGGATGCTGCTCTAATAAAAAACCTCGTTGTCAACCTCGATTGGAAGGCGGCAACCTCCCTGGTGGACATTGCTCTCCCCAGGGATGGTTTTATCAAGGGAGAGAAGATTACAGACTATTTGCGGACAATTATCGGCGGTGATATCGAATTTGCAGACTTGAAGATACCTTTGGCTTGTGTTGCTACTGACATTCTTGCTTGCGAGGAGGTAGTAATCAAGGAGGGTTCTATAGTGGAGGGGGTAAGAGCCAGCATTTCAATTCCGGCAGTATTTACTCTGGTCCGCTGGAAAGGCAGGTATTTGACTGATGGTGCTCTGGTGAACCCGGTACCGGTGAGTGTCGTTAGAGGCATGGGAGCGGACTTTGTCATAGCAGTGAATGTAATGCCCGACATGCGTGAGAGAGCTCGTCAGGCGCGGCGGAAGGAGATGAGGAAACTCAAAAAGCCCGATATTTTTAGTGTCATCATGCAATCCATGCAAATAGCGAGTTGCCTGTTGGTGAAGTCTTGCTTGGAAGACGCAGATATAGTGATTGCACCTAGAGTAGCGCACATTGGCCGTACCGAGTTCCACAGGGCCCAGGAGTGTATCTCGCAGGGTGAAATAGCTGCTCAAGACTGTGTCGTAGAAATAAAAAAGCGGCTGAAGATGGGGGAGGCTATATGATGGTTCTTGGCTTTATTTCAATCGTTAGCTTTGGCTGTACGGGTCAGTACAGCTAAAATTTCACATTTTCTCCGCTCTTTTC
>CAYTBB010000057.1:0-8308 GCA_964435965.1 uncultured Dehalococcoidales bacterium | reverse complement strand
ACCTCCACGGTTTGGCTCTGGGGGACTTTGACCTTGCGCTTCGGGGGTTACTGGGCGAGAATGCTCCGGTATCGGCCAGCACCGTCGCCCGGCTAAAGGAGGGATGGCAAGCCGAGTGGCACGAGTGGAAACGGCGCAGTCTTGAAGGCCTTCAGGTGGTCTATCTCTGGGTAGACGGTGTATATGTAAAGGCTGGCCTGGAGAAGCAAAAGGCGGCGCTACTGGTGGTTATCGGTGGGCTCCTGGATGGTCGGAAGGTAGTCCTGGCGGTTGAGCCTGGATATCGGGAGTCGACCGAGAGCTGGTTTGAGGTGCTACGGGACCTCAAGGAGCGGGGCATGAATTGCCCCTGCCTGGTCGTTGGAGATGGCGATCTTGGCATCTGGAGCGCCCTGGCGAACATTTACCCAGGGGCCATCGAGCAGCGTTGCTGGAACCACAAAATGGTCAACGTGCTGGACAAGCTACCAAAGAAGATCCATCGTCAAGCCAAGAGGCACTTGCAGGACATTGTCTACGCAGAGACTCGTGAGGTGGCTGAGGCCGAGCGAGACGACTTTGTCTACTGGTGCAGGATGAAGGGCTACCGGGGTGCTGGAGAAACACTGCTCCGGGACTGGGAGCGCATGGTGACCTTTTATCGGTTTCCTCAGGAGCACTGGAGGCATCTGCGGACGACCAACGTGGTAGAATCACCATTTGCGGAACTCTGGCTGCGGGCGGATGCAGCCAAACGGTATAAGAAGATCGAGAATGCCACGGCTGTAATCTGGAAGATGCTACAGCTGGCTGAGCAAAGGTTCCACCGGTTGGATGCTCCGGAGAAGCTGATGCAGGTCTACCTGGAGTTTGGCTTCCACGAGAGGAATGAAGAAAGCGAAACTAAGCAGGAAGAGGCGCTCGCCATTGCCTGATATTTACACACTTTTTGACAGGACCTCGCAGACTCTGTTACCAACGTGATAATCTCACATTTCGCTTGTGCGCTCATCCGGACATATCTTCCCTTTATCCCAGACCCGGTATGGCCGTTTTTTAAGCACATGTACCTGGAGAGATAGCTCGGCTACCAGTTGCCTCAGTCTGGCATTCTCACGCTTGAGATCCTGCACCTCACTTCTGCTGGCATCGCGGATATTATCCCAGGTCAGCCTTTCCTTGCCGGCCTCCATGAAATCCTTCAACCAGGCATAGTAAGTGCTTGGCTGAATGCCTTCCCGACGGCACAAGTCTCGAATGGGTGTATCCCGCCGAAAGCCTTACAGCACGATGCCAATCTTTTCTTCAGCGGTGAACTTGCGGCGGGTCATATGTTTGATACTCTTGATGAACTGCCTGGTCTCTTCACTTCTGGCTTCAGCTTGCCAGAAGTGGTCTGTAATCTGTTGCACCATGGCTTACTCCTCCCTTTGACTGATAATCTACTTATTTACCAGTATCGGAGCAAGCCCCTAAGTGTCCATTAATTTCTGTCTCAAAAGTGTCCCATTTATGCTGACGATTTACAGATATTGGGTTGCTCTTTTGGCATTCCTTGCATTCTGGTATCCCCTTAACCCCGATACTATGAAGCCAGACTTCAATCCGCTCTACTTCTTGACATCCAGTGCTGGCTTAACATTCTGCATGATGACACCTGTGTATCTCGCAATACTCACGCTTTATTACCCCAAGATCAATATGGCCACGATGAGAGTAACAGGCTTAGTTGGGATAATCATTGCCAGCTATAACGTGTTGCTGAACTTCTTCCTTGAGCCTAGCCTTCTCTGGTGGAACGGAGTATTGCATATCCCGCTATTGTGTATACCAGGACACAGCTTGGAGCTTTCCCTCAAAAGGAGGGTAACAGAGGATATCCAAGGCGCCGGCGAAATGCATAGGCCCAACTCAGAACCGTCGAAGTAGGGCGCCTGAGCTAGTATTGTTGTTGCACCTTCTAGCGTTTAGTGCAATCCGCCGGAAAAGATTTTGATGTGAAAAGGGAGGTTGGCAGTGTATCCTCTCGTTGCGTCTGGGTAGACACATGTATGGAATCCGAACATAGAAGTCAATATTCAACAAAAGGAGGGAGAAATGGAAAGTCTATGGCTGGCACTCCATCGGGGTTCACCCATCGGCACTGGCCTTTTCCTTCTGTGCCTAGGTGGTATGATCTACCTGCTCTCTAACGCTGATGAGATAAGTAAGCGTACAAAGGCAATGGTGAAGGAAAATGGAATTGAGAGGAAAAAGGAATAGGCTCATCCGGACAAAGCATACTACCAGATTCGGCGTCAGAGGCGTTGCCTAAGAGGCATATAGCAAGAAACTGAATTGCCCTGATACTGCACAATAGCTTGGATTGTGTTAGAATAAGCGAAGAATAATAAAATAAGAAAGGTGATTGCTATTGAAAAATAAGGGATGTGGAAATATTTTCCCAAGAAACAGACTTGTAGTCTGGGCATTGGAGAAAGAGAAACAGTTAAGTAATAGGAAAAGGCATAACTTGATGCAGGCCTTAGGGAGTGCAGTTGACACTTCAACTGCATAGTGGGGTTTATTGATTTAGTTGAATTGAGCACGGGATAGTTCGAATTAGTAAACATGGCTGTGTTCATTTATGCAGATAGAGTCACTGCGTTGTTTATTACAACAAGGCAATAGCCAGACAAAAACAATAATTACGAGGAGGTTCTATAAGCGATGAAGAAAGTGTTGTGGCAAGAACTACGGCGAACTGAATTTGAACAGGCTGTGAAGGCTGGTGCGATAGTCATTATTCCGGTGGCTTCAACTGAGCAGCACGGAGATCATTTACCAGTTAACACAGATGCCATTCAATGCTTCACAATTGCTCAACGCGCAGCACAGGCTATAGAGGAGTTTCCAGTACTGGTGTTACCTTTAATCTGGACTGGATGCTCTGCGAACATGATGGTTTATCCTGGAACCATTACGCTTAAATATCACACATTTGTTGACCTGCTAACCCAAGTTGCTGTTAGTGTTTATGCCAACGGATTCAAAAAAATACTCTTTTTGAATGGACATGGTGGTAATACATATATTGTCGATAGCATGCGTAACAAATTGGCTGCTGACGATGGCGTGTCAACATTAGTAGTAGGATATACTTGGTGGAATATTCCATCGATTTCTAAAGAAATGGAGATTATTAGCGAGTCTGATAAAGGTGTTATTGGCCATGCCGGCGAGTTAGAAACAGCTATGCAGCTGTATCTCCAACCAGAGCTAGTTGATACAGATAGTGCTATCTGGGCGCCAGGTGTTCGGGGTGACCCTTCTACTGGGACTCGTGAGAAGGGGGAACGTTTGTGTAACGCCGCGGTAGATGGTGTTGTGAAAATACTTCGTGATTATCACAGTGGTAAGCTTGAGTATAGTCTAAGACGATATGGTAAGGGGATCTTTGTAGGGCACAAGACTATAGATATAGATGACCCAAAATAGATTGGGAATTATCAACCTTAGGAATCAGGGGTTTATCGAATACTATCACTACCGTCGCTACTACGAAGGACTGGGCAATGTCATAGCCTATAACGTTTATGCGGGACATTGCAAGGTTGAAAGGAGGATATGTTGTTGTCAAGGGAAAATGTCCCCTAATTGTTAAGCGAAGATGTCATCTCCTCTTGTCGACATCCATTTTAAAAGCTCTGCGCCATGGAAGATCTGGGGCATGTTTATAGCGATGGGTGCTCTTTGGTTCTAAAGGCTTACTTGCTACGGCAAATATAGCGTGCTGCTGTAAGATACCTACGCTAGGGATGAATCGAGTCATATTTCTTACATGTATGTAGTCAGCGAAAATGGGACAACTGGGCCTTCGAAAATAGCGGACACCTTAAAGGCCATGCCCCTGCTCCCTGGCGGTTCTATTATAAGCCCTTCTGACTTCTAATGCCCTGCTTTTGACCTCCTTCCTTCTCTGTATTATTTCGTGATGTTTGCCTGTGTAGACATCATAGGGTGTGACATTGCCCAGCCCTTCGTGATAACGGCGGTAGTTATAGTATTCGATGAAGGCCCTGATCGCTTCCTTCAGCTCGCCGGGCATATCGTAAGGCACCTGCTTAATTTCGCCTTTTATGCTGCGGTGGTATCTTTCAATCTTGCCATTGGTCTGAGGATGAAAGGGCGAAGCGGTAATGTGCCTTATCCCCACCAGCCTCAGGTATTCGTTGAATTGCTGTGAAATATATCCGGCCCCGTTATCTGAGAGAAGCACCGTCCTGCCCTCCAACGGCACATCAGTCATGCCAGTAAGGTCTAGTGCTTGCTGCACCACGTCTTCCAGAGATCCCCCGCTCATGTCTGTCTTAAGACTTCAGCTCAGAATGAAGCGGCTATAGTCGTCCATCACCGTCTCCAGATAATAACAGCCCCAATCGACTACTCTCAGATGATAGCAATCGCTAGCCCAAAGCTCATTGGGCCGTATTATCTTGCGGCAGTACTCCTTGGCCGCCTTGAAACCAATTATTCCCACCTTCAAGATCAATCCCTCCCTTTTCAAGATACGGTAAACTGTGCTCTCGGAGATATAGATATGCCCTGCATCGGTTACTCTTCAGGCCATTTGCCAGTCCGGTAGCTCCGGTGAGGCCCAGCCTTCAACCAGTACCCTGGTTTCTTCCTCAGGGCTTATCTTATTCCCGGGTATAGACGAACCGCCCTTCCTGTCCTCAAGCCTTCCTTCTGTTTGTCTCTTTAACCAGCGATAGTAGGTGCTACTGGGTAACCCCAACTGAGCCAGAACTATACGGCAGGGTAACTCAGATCCACTCACTAAAGCGATAATCTCAGATTTTCCTTAACACTCACCCAGGCATACCTCCCCTTTATTCCAAACCCGGTATAGCCGTTTTTTAAGCACATGTACCTGGCGAGATAGCTCGGCTACCAGTTGCCTCAGTCTGGCATTCTCACGCTTGAGATCCTGCACCTCACTTCTGCTGGCATCGCGGATATTATCCCAGGTCAGCCTTTCCTTGCCGGCCTCCATGAAATCCTTCAACCAGGCATAGTAAGTGCTTGGCTGAATGCCTTCCCGACGGCACAAGTCTCGAATGGGTGTATCCCGCCGAAAGCCTTACAGCACGATGCCAATCTTTTCTTCAGCGGTGAACTTGCGGCGGGTCATATGTTTGATACTCTTGATGAACTGCCTGGTCTCTTCACTTCTGGCTTCAGCTTGCCAGAAGTGGTCTGTAATCTGTTGCACCATGGCTTACTCCTCCCTTTGACTGATAATCTACTTATTTACCAGTATCGGAGCAAGCCCCTAAGTGTCCATTAATTTCTGTCTCAAAAGTGTCCCATTTATGCTGACGATTTACAGGGCTTCTGGAGAAACATCCCAGCCTTAAAGACTTTTGCTGGGCCAAAGAAAAGATGAGACAACTTTGCCGGCAGGAGAGCAAAGAACAAGCGGCTAAGGTCCTCAGCAATATCATCTTCAACCTGAAATAGGCAGATGATGGTGAACTCATAAGGTGGGGAAACACATTAAAACATTGGCGGGAGCCAATACTGAACTACTTTGATAAGCGGACAACCAATGGCTTTACCGAAGGTTGCCACACTAAGATCAAGATGCTAAAGCGGATATCCTATGGCTTGAGAAACGTGGAGGTATATTGGAGAAAAATGCTGCTGGGGTTTGTACCATCTCGAAGCTATTTCCACACTATTTGACAGAAAGCCCAGCCAATAAGTATTATGACCCGGTAGAAGCAATTCAACGGATACCAGAGGGTATATACCTGCATGCAGGTGCCGCCCGCTACTATCAGGAGGTTGCTTATGTTCCGGATTACCTGATTCCACCTGATATGAACTGAAATGAAATAGATCCAATGCGTAACAAACTCCAAGAGGTATGGTACGAAATAAGATTAACCTAGTAGATTTTGGAAAAACTAAACTATGGATTAGTAATTCAAGATTACTAAGGAGGATGACGTAGATGAAACGAGAGAATGGTCTACTACCACCGAGCATTATGCCAGTCGTTATTTTGAGTGGCTCAGATTACGAGATGGGTTGTCAGTATGGGCAACAAGCTGGCCAGAGTATTGAGATGCGTAAGAATGCTATGTGGGCAGAAGCATTTCAAGATCTTAAACTTAGCCGTGACGAGGTATTCCATGAACTTAAAGCATACGAGTATTACATTAAAGAGTATACTCCCGAAGCAATAGAAATGATGAAAGGAATGGCTGCTGGGGCCACTGCTGCTGGTTACGATGTGTCATACACTGATGCTTTGATGTTGAATTGTATGCTAAGAACTCTAGGCCCTGCCCGTCGAGGCCCTGTCGGTCCCTATCCTTCTGGTGCTGAGGATATTGTACTGCCGGATGAGGGATGTTCTCATTGGGCAGCGTGGGGGAGTACCACCACTAATGGAAAACTCATCTGTGGCGATTCCGCAGATGCAATCTTTGATTATCAAGTAGCTATTATAGCCTTTCCTCATGATGGGAATAACTATATGACTGTGGTGAATACCGGTCAGTTGGCGAGACATTTCTCTATGAATAACAATGGTCTCTTCACGGGTAGTAGCGGAGGATTCGCTAGGCGCGATATAGACTTCTATTATGGCGTTCCTCGCAATCTCGCAGGGCTACACCAAATTCGGTTTGCTAACAGTGCTGCTGAAGCCAAGGATATGATCTTACCTATGCCAGTAGCATGGTCTTGGAACCTTTCACTTGTAGATGTAAGAGGCAATGCCTTTGTTGTCGAAATTACCTCTGCTCAAAAAAGCGTTAGGGAATCTGGGGACTTTGGCGAGACTGATTTCATTTATGCTACAAATAACTTTTTTACAGAGCAGATGAAGGAAGCAATGTTTGGTGGAGAGTCTATTGAACATGGGGGATTTCAAGAAAGTTCCCCTGTTACTCCAGTCAGTTGGGCTATGTGCAGTATACCCCGAAACCTTGAGTTATGGACTATGTTTACCAAATACCACGGTAGAGTAGACCTAGATTTTGCTAAGATGATGTGGCGCTTTGCAGGTAATCCGCCACCGTATCATAAACCCACTGACTATGCAATCTGGAAGGAGACTTATTTTGGTTCTTCTGGCAAGGGTTGGGACCAAAAAATATGCAACCTGGGCAGTTTACGTGTAGCTATTGCGCTGCCTGACGATGGAGATAAGGGAATAGCTTATCTCTGCACCGGGCCGGCAGGTCGGGTAGCCTACCCTCTTCGTCCTGACCTAGATCATTACCAAATAGCTGGTACCCATGCTTTCTACAATCTGGCTCTTGCATCCAGTCCAGCCGAAATTGTTAGCATTGCTAACAATGAAGCGGAGGAGTATATTGGCGAGGCATACAGCAAGCTAATGTGGCTAAACTATACCGATGCTGGGTATGCAGCATTGGATGAGCTATATTCACTCGCGAATACTGAGTACTATGAAGGTGTAAATTGGAAAACTAAGGCCACGCTAGCGAAAGGGGACGAAGCTCTTTTTTACTTCGCTCGAGCCGCAACAGCTTTTACTAGGTCTCAGGCTCATGCCAAGCAAGTTCACAATGCCTTAGTTCCTCCTGCAGCTTGCCCTGAAGATCTTGGTCTTCAGCCTTATCATTCGTATTACTAAAACAAACTGTAATCTTAATATTGGTTTAGGAGATAAGAAGATAAGACTGGGGATGCTGGAATTGGTAGCTTTTGGCGATGAGCGGAGTGCGTTACCTATATGGTCAGCCAGCACAAAGAGTTGTGCAATGAGATAGGATGTGTTAAATCTTGAGGGGAAGGAGGACGAGACTAAAGATTTATAATAATAGGCCCACCCTGGTAAGACTCCAGTAAGGAGGGGTGAACCCATGCAGGTAGAATAACTGGTAACTATGAGTTTACCCGATTATGGGTGGGATGTAAATACACTGTACTCGTCCATATGATTAGTGACACCTCACCCCCTTTCTTTTATTTTGCTGATATTGTTTCAGAAACTGCTGTGGTGTAAGGTACCCCAGCGCCTGGTGAGGGCGGATAGTATTATACACATTCTCCCACTTTAGCAAAGCCTGATTCAGTTCCGGTATCTCAAGGTTGGTATCCGTTACTTCATAAAGCTCCTCTGTGTGTGTCCTTTGTGCTCTTTCTACATGGCCATTAAGCTTGGGTGAGCGTGGTGAGATAGAAGTGATGCCCAATTCCTCCATTAATCGGCCAAACTGAGTTGGTTTCCTTTTCCCCTCAAGCTGCTCTTCTAGTGACTCCGGCATCCCTTTGGAACGCTCGAATATGCCATGACGATCATGGTATA
>CAYTBB010000056.1:0-8555 GCA_964435965.1 uncultured Dehalococcoidales bacterium | reverse complement strand
ACGGAGTGACTTAATTTATTAATAATGGTATACTAGTAAAACGATGTCTCAATCTCATCTAGAGCAGCTACTAAGAGGTGTAGTAGAGCCTTTGATGCTCTTTATTATTGGCGAGTTGCCTATGCATGGTTATCGCATTGCCAAGGAACTAGAGAAAAGAAGCAGTGGCTATTTTAAGCTTACGGAAAGCACCGTTTATTCTGCCTTGCGCCGTTTGGAGAGGGAGGGGTTGGTGTTAAGCTCGTGGCAGCTGGTAGCCAAGAAACAGAAGCGGCGATGCTATGAGCTAACTGAGAAGGGGCGTCAAATTCTGGCTAAGAGATTAGCTGAGTGGCAAAGATTCTCTAATGCTACCAGCAACGTTATAAGTTATTAGCTAAGTGGAAGTGCACATTCTGGGTGCCCATAATATTGAAAGTGGGAAAACACGCCTCACCTCTTTGCTAATCGATGGATGTTTAGCTATAGATGCCGGTGGACTTACCTCCACTCTTTCCTTATCACAGCAAGAAAAAATCAAAACAGTGTTAGTCACTCACCATCATTTTGACCATACTCGGGATTTGCTTACCCTGGGTTTCAACGCTGCCCTATGGAAAGGTCAAATTGAGGTTTATGCCTTGCGCCCCACTCTCGATGTTATCATTCCTTGCCTCCTTGATGGCAAGATATATACTAACCTCCTTAAGTCTCCATCTGCAGAGGAACCATCTATAAGGCTCAATACTATTGAGCCTTATAAAAAAGAAGTTATTACTGGATATGAGGTTTTACCGCTGCCGGTAAAACATAATGTGCCCACTGTGGGTTATCAGATTACCTCTTCGCAAAGCAGAAGCCTATTTTATACCGGTGATACAGGTCCGGGGCTAACTAATTGCTGGCAGCACGTTTCCCCTAGGCTACTTATTACTGAGGTTACGGCACCCAATGAATTTAGTGGTGAGCTTACAAGAAGCGGCCATCTTTCCCCGCAGTCTCTAAAAGAGGAGCTTACTCAGTTTCGCCAGTTCAAGGGATATTTACCGCGAGTCATCATAATTCATATTGCGCCTCCATATGAGCAGAAGGTGAAAGAAGAGATAGCCCAGGTAGCTGAAGAGCTGAGAGCCGACATAAGCTTGGGGTATGAAGGCCTGAAGGTTACCTTGTAATAAGCGATTTACTTCCAATCGTAGCTAGATCTGATCTTAAGGCTTCGATTAAGTTAGTTTCGACAGTATATTTTGCTCTTGCTATTGCCTTGCTCACTTGTTTTGCTCGGCTATGCCCATGCATTAAATGAACTACGCCATTAACTCCCCACAGCAGACCTCCGCCGTCGCTTTCGTTTTCAGTTATTTTAGTGAACGAAATCATCTGGTCAAGCAGTTTCTTAATAGACCCTACTAATGGCAAATTGCTCAGCCTGCCTTCCAGCCACCTGACAATATAATGCCCTAAGCTTTCATAAAATTTCATTAGTATGTTGCCTACGATGCCATCACAGACAATGACGTTAGCCCGGCCACTGAGAACATCATTGCCTTCTATGGTGCCAATAAAATCCAAACCACTATCTCTAAGGAGTGAATAGCTCTCCTGAATCAGTTTGTTGCCTTTACCCTCTTCTTGCCCAATGCTTAGGAGAGCTACCCTGGGTTGGTTAATATTGAGTAATCTCTTGGCATAGACAGAACCTATGACTGCGAAGGAAAGCAAGTGATGTGGCTTACAATCGATATTAGCTCCACCATCTACAAGCACTGTGTTGGGAGCAAAACCAACAAGAGGTACGCAGAGTACGGGGCGTTCTATTCCTGGCAGCAAGCCTAAGGATTTAATAGCACTAACGGATGCTGCCCCGGTGGGGCCAGCGCTGATTATAGCGTCTGCCTCTCCTGTTTTTACCAACTCTATTGCCACAGCTATAGAGGCATTAGGCTTGCGGCGAATGGCGAAAGCCGGATGCTCGCCTTCTTTGACAACTTCGTCAGCCTTAACACAATTAATAGGGAGATAGGAAACTTCGTACTTGGCTAGCTCTCTTTTCAGGGTGTCTAGTGGCCCAACCAGTATGATTCCTACATCCCCTTTTTCGGCAGCCATAACTGTCCCTTTGATTATCTCCTCAGGGGCGTAATCACCCCCCATAGTATCTACTGCTACCCTTACCATTCTACCAGCGTCAGGCATTAGATACCCCTTTTGATCTCAAAACTGCAACAAATATTCTACTATTTCGAAAGACATGATGGCATATTATATACCTTCTTTATCTCAAGTAAAGGAATATTTAAGGAATTTTAACAAAGATGGAAGCCAATGCTATTCCTAAGGAAAGCAATACTATAATCCAGCATCTGTCGCAAGATATTGAGTAGTTTTTATTGATGATTGGTGCCATAGCAGTTAACTGCCATGGCACCAGTAGTTTACTTTAGCCTACTTTCGGCAGTTGAGCCAGAGCCTCCTTTATCTTCTCGTCAGGGTACTCGTAGTCCTCGAGTTTGCCAGAAAGATAGGCATCGTAGGCAGCCATATCAACATGCCCATGTCCGCTATGAGCCAGCAGGATGGTCTTTGACTCACCAGCCTCTCTGCACTTCAGGGCTTCGTCAATGACTACCTTGATGGCGTGGTTTGGCTCTGGGGCGCTGATAATGCCCTCAGTGCGGGCGAAGGTTATGCCAGCCTTGAAGGTGGCAAGCTGGTGTTCAGCTCTGGCCTCAACTAAGCCTAAGTTATAAAGGTGGCATATGATTGGTGCCATCCCATGATAGCGCAAGCCTCCAGCATGAATTGGAGGTGGAATAAAGCCGTGTCCCAAGGTGTACATCTTAACTATGGGGGCAAGTTTGGCTGCATCGCCATAGTCATAGGCATACGGCCCCTTTGTCACACTAGGGCAGCTTGCCGGCTCTACATTGATGATGCGCAAATCTGGCTTTGTCCCATCAATCTTGTCTTTTACAAAGGGCAAATACAGGCCAGCAAAATTTGAGCCGCCGCCAATGCACCCTACGATAATATCAGGGTAGGCATCTGCCTTCTCCATCAGCCTTTTTGCTTCCAGGCCATTAACGGTTTGATGCATCAGCACATGGTTAAGCACGCTGCCTAGAGAATATTTAGTCCCTTCATGAGTCACGCAGTCCTCTACTGCCTCGCTGATAGCCAGACCCAAGCTGCCGGGGCAGTCGGGGTCCCTTGCCAGCATATCTCGCCCCACCTGGGTATCTGTGCTGGGGCTGGGCACACATTTAGCTCCCCAGGTCTCCATCATGATACGTCGGTAAGGCTTCTGATTGTAGCTAATCCTGACCATATAGACCTTGATCTCCAGGCCAAAGCAGGCGCCCCCAAAAGACAGGGCACTTCCCCACTGTCCAGCTCCAGTCTCAGTAGTAATGCGTTTAACCCCCTCTTGCTTGTTATAGTATGCTTGGGCTACAGCCGTGTTAGGCTTGTGGCTGCCAGGGGGGCTTGTCCCTTCATATTTGTAGAAAATCTTGGCTGGGGTATCCAGGGCTTTCTCTAACCTATGCGCCCGAAATAGAGTTGTGGGTCTCCATAGCCTGTAGATATCCCGCACTTCTTCAGGGATTTCAATCCAGCGCTCGGTACTCACCTCCTGTTTGATCAATTCCATAGGAAACAGCGGGGCGAAGTCATCAGCAGTTGCCGGCTTTCCTGTGACGGGATTCAAAGCTGGCGGTAGTGGCTCTGGCAAATCTGCCTGGATGTTATACCAGTATCTGGGCATCTCGTCTTCATCAAGAATAAACTTTGTTCTCTTATCCATTTTTATCTCCTTTCGTTAGTTAATTTGCGTATTCCCTAAATCTTGATGTTTCGGCGCCGCTGGCCGGCGCCAGATCCGCTATGTAGTGAACATATTTAAACCTCCTCATATGATATATTTTGAGCGTTAAGACGCCGTATGTATCCTTCTATACATCCTTGCTTTATCTGCCCTGCAAATCGGGCAATTTTTGGTAGAGTTTCTTCAGGATTTTCTAGGTTTTTCTGATAAATTTCCCCAAGGGCGCTTCCCGTTATGACACCATCTGCACCAGCGGAAACTACAGCCGCAGCATGCTCTTTCTTCGAAATACCAAAGCCAGCCATTATAGGTATATCGCTATGTTTTCTAACTCTGTTAACCAGCTTTAGGGTAGAATCAGCTAAACTTTCCCTTGCCCCAGTCACACCTTCAACGTTTACCACGTAAAGAAATCCTGAAGCAGCGGCAGCGATTCTCCTTAACCTATCTTCAGTGGTGAGGGGTGTTACCTGAAATATGACATGTATCCTTACTTCCCTTCCAGCATCTAAAAGAGGATTAGCTTCTTCAAGGGAAACGTCAGGGACGATTATACCTTGGGCACCTGCTTCCTTTATTTCGCTTAGGAAAGCCTTGACTCCAGCAATATAGGGGATATTGTAGTAAGTTGTCACTATTATGGGGATGTCCAAATTCTCTCTTAGCTTCTTTATTCCTTGGATGCACTTAGGCGGAGTTATGTCATTTCTTAAAGCCCTCTCACAGGCTGCTTGAAAAATTGCTCCGTCTGCCGTTGGGTCTGAGAATGGAATTCCAAACTCGATAAAATCTGCACCATGGTTAACTAGAGTCTCGATTTGAGATAAGGAAAATTCCTCGTTAGGATCGCCATAATAAATGTGAGCCATATAAGCCCCTTCTTTTTCCTCACTTAACTCCCGGAATTTCTCCTTAATCTCCATAAAAGCGCCTCGTAATCACTTCAAGGTCCTTATCGCCCCTACCAGAGTAGTTTAAGACTATGACCTCGTCTCCATAAAATTCTTCCTTATGATTTAACATATAGGCGATAGCATGTGCTGTTTCCAGTGCAGGTATTAATCCCTCCGTTTGACACATCACCTTCACCGCTTCAAAAACCTCTTCATCAAAAGCATAGCCAACCTTCATTCTCCCAGTGTCGTGCAAGTAGCATATTTGAGGGCCCCTCCCAGGATAGTTTAAACCAGCAGCCCTTGTCTTAGATGACTTTATTTGCCCATATTCATCCTGTAAAACTTGCATCAAAGCGCCGTGAAGTATTCCAGGCTTACCTAATTGGAAGGCAGCAGCACTATTGTCAGCATCTAAGCTCCCTCCCCCACCCTCAATGAAGTAAAGTCTAACCTTGTTATCATCGATGAAAGAACTGAATGCACCTATTGCATTACTTCCACCGCTGCCACAAGCTATTATTGCATCTGGCAGCTTTCCTTCTTTCTCTAAAATCTGATTTTTGAGCTCCTTGCCAATTACGCTCTGGAATGCAGCCACGATTTTGGGAAATGGATGTGGCCCAACTGTGGAGCCCATGAGATAATGGGTAGTTCTTGAGCAGGATGTCCATTCCCTCAGAGTATCAGAAACAGCATCCTTGAGGACGCCAGCGCCGGTTTTCACGGGGGTAATCTTTGCCCCTAAAAGTTTGATCCTTTTCACGTTGCTGGCTTGCCTGGCAATGTCCTTTATCCCCATAAAGATTTCTACTTCTAGGCCTAAGGCACAACCGGCCATAGCAGTAGCAAACCCATGTTGCCCAGCTGAGGTTTCAGTAACCAAGCGACCTTTTCCCATTTCCTTTGCCAGAAGAGCCTGTCCCAGGGCATTGTTGAGTTTATGCGAGCCACCACAAAGCAGATCCTCCCTTTTCAGGTAGACTTTACTCCCTATGAACTTTGAGAAGTTTTTGGCGTAGTAAAGCGGGGTGGGTCTCCCCCCATAGTCTCTCTGCAATCTGTGGAATTCCTCTTGAAATTCGGAAGTAGGATAATACCTATCAAAATTTTCATCTAGCTCAATAAGGACAGGCATTAAGATTTCATTCACAAACTGCCCACCATATTTACCAAAGTAACCCCGCTTATCAGGCAGCCTTTGCTGTTCGTATAAACGCTTTGACTTTACCATTGTCCTTTCCCCATGTTTGGCCTCTACCAGTTAAATCGAATTTACAGGTCGTTTAAATTTTTGAAATTCCAGCGCCAAATTGCTCAAAATAGCCACTTAAATCAGGTAGTTGCTGTCTTCTATTCTCATCAACTTTCCTCACTGCTTCAATGAATACCTTAATTTTAGCTACATCCTTAGTTCCCTCTACCTCTACTCCCGAGGAGACATCCACTCCCCACGGTGCCACCAGTTCAATCAATTGAGCTACATTGTGTGGGTTAAGACCACCAGCGATAATCACTGGAAATCTCTTTGCTGCTTGCCGGGCTAATTTCCAGTTAAAAGTCAAGCCTGTTCCACCATATTTGCCCTCGACTTGGGAATCAAGGAGGGGGATAAATCTTTGGGGAATGTTTGGCAAGGGACGTGTGAAAAGTATTCTGGCTCCAGCAGCTAGCTCGGCATATAGCTCCCCAGGGTGCTGCTGATTTATCCGAATTGCTTTAATTATTGGCCTAGTAATTTTGCAGCAATATTCCCAGGACTCATCGCCACTTAGTTGAACACGATCTAAAGCACAGAAATCAGCGATCTTATTCACTTCAGCGGCAGGCATATTGACAAAGACACCGACCACCTTTACTAGGTTGGGGGTTTTCCTTATGGTGCTGACTATGTGATATGCCTTAGCAGGAGTCACCTGCCGCCGACTGGGAGCGAAGACTAGCCCAATAAAGTCAGCACCAGCTTCAACTGCTGCTAAAGCATGAACCTCTTCTTTGATCCCGCAAATCTTTATGCGCGTCACGATACCAACTCCCTCATCTTGGTCAAAACATCGCCAGCGGTAACCAGGGTCTCGCCAACAAGTATAGCGTTAACTCCCCATTCCTTGAGCTTTTCAGTATCGCTCGGAGCTTTAATACCACTCTCGCTAACTACAATCCTGGTTTGTGGGATGAGTGGTCGCAAGCGGCGAGTTGTATTGATATCAATATTAAAGGTATCTAGGTCTCGGTTGTTGATGCCAATGATTCTTGTCTTGCTTCGAAGTGCCCTTTCCACCTCGTTTTCCTTGTGAACCTCAACTAAGCATCTTAACCCGAGACTATGACTCAAGGAAAGGAGTTCTTCAAGCTGTGGTGGGCTTAAGATAGCTGCTATCAGCAATAATGCATCAGCGCCGTAAGCACGGGACTCATATACCTGATATGGATCAAAGATGAAGTCCTTTCTCAGCAATGGAAGCCTGACCACTTCTCTAATCGCTGCTAGGTAGTCAATGCTGCCTTTAAAATAATTTTCCTCGGTTAGCACCGAGATAGCAGCAGCGCCACCTTCGGCGTAGGTCTTGGCTAACTTGGTAGGGTTAAGGTTGGGATTAAGGACTCCTCGTGAAGGAGAGGCCTGCTTCACTTCGGCAATTAGTCGGATACGATCACCAACAAGGGCAGAGGCAAAATCAAGCGGTGGCCTCTGCCGGGCAATGCGCTCTTTCAGACAGCTCAAGGACAACACTTTCTTTCTTTGCTCGACCCTTTCTTTTTTGAGGGCAACGATTTTTTCTAACATTTCTTCCCCTGAGTAAGCCTAATTCAGTCTCTGGCTGAGCCTGATTAGCTCATCAAGTTTAGCCTGGGCCTTTCCACTGTCAATTGCTTCCTCAGCAATGCGGATGCCATCTTCCAGATTCGATGATTGGTTGCCAGCAATCAATGCTGCGGCGGCATTCATAACAACTATATTTCGCCTAGCTCCTGCCTCTCCGCTCAATATATTGTGCAATATTTCACCATTTTGTTTGGCCGTTCCTCCTCTAATCTCTGCCATGCTCGCTCTCTCAAACCCAAAATCCTCGGGATAGACCTTATAAGGTGGCAATACCCTATCTTGGTTAACATCCCATACCAATGACTCTGCGCCGATTGAGATTTCATCCATGCCATCCATACCATGCACCACCAGAGAATGGTTTGTGCCTAGGCGGTGGAGGACAGCGGCAATCTTCTCTCCCAGTTCCTTAGAGGGGACACCGATAACTTGGAATTCGGCTCTGGCTGGATTAGTCAAGGGGCCAAGAATGTTAAATACAGTGCGGATTCCAATTTCGCGCCGAGGCGCAGTAGCATATTTCATCGCTGGGTGAAAGGTGGGGGCAAACATAAAGCCAATACTCACTTTCTCCAAGCATTGAGCTACAGCTTCAGCCCCAAGGCCAATCTTCACCCCCAGCGATTCAAGCACATCGGCGCTGCCGCAATGGCTAGACATTGCCCGGTTGCCGTGCTTGGCTACCTTGAGTCCAGCGCCAGCGGCAACGAAAGCAGCTGTGGTGGAGATATTAAAGGTAAAGGCAGCATCGCCGCCTGTTCCACAAGTATCAACCACTGGGGGTGTAACTTGAACCGGGATTGCCTTAGCCCGCATGACGCTTGCTAGACCGGCAAGCTCATCAACGGTTTCTCCTCTGATGCGCAATGCGGTAACAAAGGCACCAAATTGAGCTGGTGTTGCCTGCCCAGTCATTATCTCCTCCATGACCTCCTCTGCCTCAGCCATGGTGAGATCAAAGCCTTCAACTATCTTGGCAATGGCTTCCTTAATCATTTGGTGGGCTCCTCTTTAGATAACTTACGAACTT
>CAYTBB010000055.1:0-8566 GCA_964435965.1 uncultured Dehalococcoidales bacterium | reverse complement strand
AGCTATGTTAGAACAAAGGTTCTAAAAAAGCAAGATAGTTTTGTCGCCCATTTTAAGTTGACATTAGGAATAGCCAAAGAACACCTTCCCCTTATTACCTCGTAGGGTCGGGGCTTGTCCCCGACCCTTCATGTCATTGCGAGCGAAGCGCGGCAATCCCGGTGGGACTATGAGATTGCTTCGTCGCTATCACTCCTCGCAATGACAATGAGGCGGGAATGAACCTGGCCATTATGATTAGTTAAGAAAATAAGCCTTACTTAAATACCTCGTACTAGTAGGTATATTGACAAAGCAAAACCTGGCTGATATAATAGGAATAAAGCAAAGTTAAAGATAATTTATTTTTCCCTTTACCTATTGACAAAATATAGGCTAAGGTGTAAGCTTGTCTAAACCTTTTGGTTTAGTATGCGTTTATGTAATTAAAGGGGGTGATGCCTATGAAACATTCCCAAAGCTTTTTGCTGAGGGGGAGAGGAAAAAACCCTGGTCCCGGGGCACGACAGAGGGGACAGCCTGAAATAAGGCGGGCTTTAAATAACCTTAAGTTTGCTAAGAAACAAACCTGAAAACCTGAACCTGAAGAAGGTCGATTTTGGGTTGAGGTTTAGAATAAGTAAAAAATTGAAAGGAGAACTAAATTAAATGAGTAAAACAATAAGTTGGCCTGCTAGGGTAACTTACCTATTTATTGCCCTGGCATTGGCCTTGAGCCTGGTGTTGGTAGCAATACCAGCTAAGACGGACGCTGACCCAGGCCTGACCAAATGGAGCAAGGTGACCACGCCAACCGACTCTAACGAGACCATCATCCAGGGCTCTGACATCTACGACTTCGCCATTGGCCCTGACGGCGACACCATCTACGCCATTGGCAAGATGCCAGACGGTCGCTCCAGCCCCCTTGATGAGACTAACATCGCCCTGTGGAAGTCCACTGATGGCGGCGCCACTTGGTCGGACAAGACCGACAAGCTGCTGCAGGATAAGGTAAAGCTTAGCCTTCCGGCTGAGTTTGACACTCTTGTTCAGGTGGCTGTGGCTCCCAACGATGAGGACTTCGTCATGGTCGCCGGAATCCTTACCAGCGGCGACGCAGCGGTGGTTGGCTCTACTGACGGCGCTACCAAGTTCTACAACACCGACGCAGATACCAAGCTAGGTTCGACGGGAATCATCTGCATGGATGTCTCCCGGGGTATAGAAGATATCTACAACGTAGCCCTTGGCACCGATGCCGGCAAGGTCTGGCGCTACGAAGCCGGAACTTACTGGGGTGGCACCTGGACAGACGCTACTACTGGAGATTATGCCGCAGACTGGCAGGCATCTGACGTTGTTACCTCGGTGATTTTCTCCCCCAGCTGGTCTGCCGACAAGACGGTGCTGGCTATCAGCACTAACACTACCTCTGGTAAGACCTGGCTGCAATCAGCCAAGTGGGGAGAAACCAAAGGCTGGGGTGCCGAGGTAGACCGGGCCAAGAAAGTGGAGTTTAAGGTAAATACTGACTCCCTAACGCCCAAAGATGATTTAACCAGTTTGGGTCTGCCCACCGATTGGCACGGAGTTACCGGCATTACTCTTCCCTCAGACTACCACGGCCGCGAGTCATCCCTGCGCCGCATCTATGCCTATGTGGACACGTGGGAACTGACTACCCCTGGCGGCTATCTCTTCCGCATTGACAGCACCACGCTGAGCATCCCCTGCGGTCCTACCGGCAACCCCTGGCTTGGCAGCATTGCCTACTACGGCGACCATGATAGCGGTGATGCCATGCTTGGCATGCTGTGCGACGGTGCCCCCGACGACCAATTATTCACAGATTGCTGTGCGGGAGTTCAGGTCTGGCGCACCGACGAGATAGATGTCTGCTGCCCTGACTGGAAGACCGCCACTAAGAAACCTTCAGGACAGGCCTACGCCCTGGTGGCTTTCACCCCCGATGGCAAGAAGGCTTATGCCACCACTGTAGGCGAAGGCATGGGCGAAGACCCGTGCGATGAGAGCGCCTTCTCCGTCAGCCTGGACAAGGGCAAATGCTGGAACCAGCTGGGCTTGATTGACACCGATATAGACTACCTCTCTGATGTCGCTGTCTCACCCGACTGCTGCGTCACCTACCTGTCCAGCATGAACGTCGACGAATGCCCCCAAATGTGCGACTGTGACAGCGTCTGGGCGAAGGACTGCGACGCTGACTATTACCCTGACGTGTGGCAGAGAGTCTACCACAAGGAACTTGACGGCTGTGGTATTCTCCGCCTGTCACCTGAACACGATGATGGCGATGTGGTTTACTGGGGCGCCATGGGCACTGAGGACATCTACTGGGCAATCAGCAAGGGTATCTGCAAGTGGAGTACGAAAGACGCCCCCACCATTGATATCCAAGACTTTGCCTTAGCTGACGACGACACCCTCTACGTCATCAACGACGAGGATGACCTGGTCAAGTGGACTGAGGCTAAAGGTGACTGGACTTCGGCAGTAGACCACAAGGCATATTCTGGTCATACCATCGCTGTGCTGGGCGACAATGTCCTGGTCGGCGGTTCTGCTGGCTCTGTCGGCTACTCCGACGATGCTGGTGACAGCTTCAGCCGATTAGGTGACAAAGCCGAGCTAGGTAGCAGCGAAGTCCATGTTGCCTTGGACAGCTACTTCAAGGATAACGACACCATTTACGCCGCACTCAACGGCGGCGACCAAGGCATCTGGCGATGGGTGATTGACGACAGCAGTAGCTGGGATGAAATCAGTGCCGGCTGCGCCGAAGACATAGACTTCTTCGGCATAGTCCTGGATAGACCAAGTCCGGGCAATCCCAAGACTAAAGCCTCCACTGGCGGCGTTCTCTATGCCGCTTTCTACGACGGCGAATGGAGTGGTGTGGCTCGATGTCTCACTCCAGCCAGCACACCCTGCTGCAGCGATGAGTCCTGGGACTGCCTCACTGCCAAGCTAACTGCTGACGAAGAAGAATTCACCCGTGAGCCCAGTTCGCTCAAGATCTGCGGCTGCCTGAGCAAGGATACCAACAGCAACCTGTTTGCCATTGACGACCGCGATTACTATGACGACTACGACTTCGACGGCGCTAAGTTCACGACGAGCGCGGAGGGTCGCCTGTGGACCTACGAGGACTGCTTTGCCAAGGCTGGCATAGACCTCACTGCCGTGGGCGATGGCGATATGGTGGCTTCCGACCCCTGTATCTGCGCCAATGATAAGTTCGTCCTCGAGTGGGAGCGCCTCTGCAACGCCTGCGAATACGAATTCGACATCTCCATGGATGAGGATTTCAATCAGATAGTCGTTGACGAGCAGGACTACGACACAACAGCGAATGGCTACTACAAGCCACCCAAGGGCTCAGCCCCCAGCGTGGTAATAGGTGAAGGCGACATAGACTGCAACACCACCTACTACTGGAGAGTGAGAGCTCACTACGCTGAAACTGACGAGATAATCCAGAGTTGGTGGTCTGACACCTGGAGCTTCACTGTTGAAGCTGGTCCCAGTGTTGCCATCGACCTCACTTCTCCCGACGATGGCGCCACCAACCTGCCTTTGACCGGTATCGGCTTCACCTGGTCGTCAGTTGCTGATGCTACCAGCTATGACTGGGTCCTATCAGCCAACGCCGACCTGTCCAGTCCGGTAGAAACCAAGACCGGGCTAACCGGCACCGCTTACACCTACACTGGAACGCTGAAGACCAACACCACTTACTTCTGGCGGGTAACGGCGATGAAGGATGGCAGTGTCTTCTCCGAGGGTGACATTGGCACCTTCACTACCGCGCCTGCGCCAATACCTCCTCCTCCACCTCCTCCAGCAGCCCCAGCTCCAACAACTCCAGCCTGGGTGTGGGTAGTTATCGGCATCGGCGCTGTTCTGGTGATTGTAGTCATAGTGCTCATCTTCAGAACACGTCGGGTGTAATTACACCCTCACCTCAATCCTCTCCCTTGAAGGGAGAGGAAAGGGGACTACAAAAAGGGGCGGCTTTCAGCCGCCCCTTTTTCTTTTTCCCTCCATACCTTCCCGCCAATTTGACCTCCTAGCCCAGCTATGCTAGGCTTAAAATGATATGCCAAAGAACCTCGAGGAAGGCAAAAGGTGGCTAGCTCAAGCCCAAAGGGATACAAATGATGCCAAGGTGCTACTTGACGCCCAGTCCTATGCCAGCAGTTGCTTCCATAGCCAGCAAGCAGCAGAAAAAGCAGCTAAGGCATTTTTATATTCCCAGGGAATTAGAGCCTTAGTAAGCCACTCGGTTACCAGGCTAATCAACGAATGCGCCAAATTTGATACTGCCTTCGCTGATTTTGTAGAGGCGGGAAGAGAACTGGACCGTCATTACATTGGCTCTAGATACCCAAACTTTTATGCCGAGGGGATTGCCTCTGAATACTACACTCAGGAAATGGCTGAGAAATGTCTAAGATATGCAACATCGATCTTGAACGGCGTGGAGAGATTGCTAGGCGGATAGAAGAATATTGCCGGGAAATAGTAAGGGAACTCGATCCCCATCAAGTAATATTGTTCGGCTCCTTTGCCACTGGCGACATTAGCGAAGCGTCGGACATAGATATTATAGTAATAGCTGATTTTCAAGTAAGCTTTTTGGATAGGATAAAGTTGCTTCTTGACTTGAACCGCTTTGCCTTGCCCATTGAGCCCATCGGCTATACGGCTAAGGAATTTGACCAAATGAAGCAGGCGGGAAACCCCTTCATTGCCAATGTGATAGACACAGGAAAGATATTGTATCAAAGAGAGCCATAATGCCAGGTTATGAATCAGGAATTCCCGCCACTTTAGGCAAAAAGGCAATTCTACCATTTACTTTTTGGGGGTATTTTCGTTTATAATAGAGAGCGTTAAAAATGTAGTGCGAGGCTTTAGCCCTGTGCAGGATGGCACTAGGGAATTTTATGAGCAAAGCGAAGGAACTCGACGAAGCAATCTCGCTGTGCCATAATTTATGATACTAATTTAAGGAGGATTGTTAAATGAAGTTATTATCTCGACTTGGTATCGCTCTGGCTATCTGCCTGATGGCCATTCCCATAATGGCCACTCCGGTAGAGGCCAATCCAGACTTCAGCCTTAGAAACACCACCAGCTATACAGGGCTTGACAGGGACGAGGGCTATGTAGGGGACGAGGTCACAATCAGTGGGGACTACGAGGAAAGTCCAATCTGGATTTACTATGAACTTTATAACGAGGATGAAGACGACTGGCCTTACTGGAAGGTATCTGGCGAATGGGATGATACGGATGAAATCTATTATTACGATAAGGACATCGAGATACCAGAAAGCTGCAAGGGGATACACGACGTCTTAATCTGCGATGATGATGACCCCGATAGTGATGTTGATACCCTGGAATTCACTGTCTACCCCTTAATAGAGATAGATGAAAGTGATGGAGCTGCCGGCACTGAGGTTGAGGCCACGGGGTACGGCTGGGATGAGAATGAGTCGGAAATCGAGATAAGGTTTTATCTCGAAGACCCTGATGATGACTACGATGATAAGGATTTGTATGAGGTAGCGTGGAGCGGGGATATCGAGGTTGATGACTATGGCACCTGGGAAGATGTCACCTTTGAGATCCCGGCTGCCAGCAAAGGAGACCACTGGATATATGCCGAGGGAGACGAGTCGAATGACATTGAAGATGACGAAATCAGAGGGGTGGAATTTGAGATCCTGCCAGGAATAAGCCTGGATAAAGAATCCGGCGGTTTTGGTGAAACTATAACCGTGACTGGCAGCGGATTTGAAGAAGATGAGAAGGATATTGAGATACTGTTCGATAATAAGAAAGTAGCCGGGGGTATCGAGGCTGATGATGATGGCATATGGGAGGGAACTTTCGAGGTACCCGAGGCTGCCAAGGGCACATACGATGTGACAGCTGAGGGAAGAAAGACCGATAAAGAAGACATCAACGAGGTGGAATTTGAGGTATTGCCGGGATTGGTGCTATCTCCCACCGAAGGGCATGTGGGCACAATCCTGACCATCAGCGGCGGCGGCTTCCTAGCTAATAAATCGGTAACCGTCACCTACGATGGAGTGACCAAAGGCAGCGCCACCACCAATAGCAAAGGCAGCTTTTCCGGTATTAGCTTTGAAGCCACACATACTCAGACAACGCACACTGTAGAACATTCTGTAGTAGCTACCTATGACAATACTACACTTAGCACCAAGTTCACTATAGAATCACTTGCCCCAGCTAAGCCTACGCTCAGCTCACCTGTCAATGCCAGCAGAGTGGGACTTTTTCGCAAGCAAACTGCCACATTCACCTGGTCTGCGGTGACAGATGACAGCGGGGTAAGCTATAATCTCCAAATAGGAACCAGTGCCGATTTTGCTCAAGTGTTAATATCTAAAGTGGGATTGAGCGAGGCTAGCTATACCTTAACCGGTGCAGAGGCTTTAAGCTATGGCACCTATTACTGGAGAGTAAAGGCCGTAGATGGAGCTCAAAACGATAGCGGCTGGACTAGCGCTTATTCCTTTAAGTCTGGACTCTTGCCTTTATGGGCATTTATTGCTATTGTGGCTCTAATAGTGGTGCTCATCGGCGCCCTGGTTTTTGTCTTTGGCATCAGAAGAGGAGGAGGGTATGATTGAGCCCAATTTATTGGGCGGCTGTGCCTGATTTATCAGGCGGCTACAAAAATTTGGGGGTGAAACACCTCTGAGATGGCTGAAATTGACATGATGATGCCGAAGGAACAGGGAATCAAAATTAAACAGCCTGTTGAAGGATTGCCACAGCCTGAGCTGGCAATGACTCCCTCGTTTGGTCACCCTGAGCGCAGCGAAGGGTCTTAGAGATTGCCATGCTTCGCTGGCAATGACAAGGTCGGGAGAGGTTGGAATGACAAGAGAATTTACATAGTGTGGGAAAAATAGATTTTAAATTAAGGAGGAAAAATGAAATTAGCAGTTATTGGACTAGGGCAATGTGGCTGCCGGATTGCTGACCATTTCGCCCGGCTCAACATCAAGGCACATGCCGAACGCAAGACAACCATAGTCCCCATCGTTATTGGGGTAAACACGGACCAGGCGGACTTAACCGGGCTAAGGTTTATCAGAAAGGATTACATGCACCGCATACTTATGGGCTTGCGCCAGACATTGGGGCATGGGGTGGGCAAGATAAACGAACTGGGTGCCGAGTTAGCCCGGGAGGATGGCGATAAGGTGATGGATGCCATGAAAAACGAGCCAAGATTTTATGAGACGCATGCCTTTTTGCTCATAGCTGGCGCTGCCGGCGGCACAGGCTCAGGAGCCTTACCAGTGATTGCCAGGATGATTAAGGAGAGATACCTCAACAAGCCAGTCTATGCCCTTATTGTTCTCCCCTTTGAACATGAGCAATTCACCGAGGCAAGGAGCGTATACAATACCGCTACCTGCCTTAAATCTACCTATGACTTAGTGGATGCCGTCTTTCTGGCTGACAACCAGAGATATGTCAGAAAGGATGCCAGCCTGGTTAATAACATGGAAAGGATAAACCGGATGATCGCCGAGCCTTTCTATGACCTGATGTGCGCTGGCGAGGTAACCAAGCATAAGTATGTCGGCGCCAGGACGATAGATGCCGGGGATTTGATTGCCTCTCTGGAAGGCTGGACAACCATTGGCATCGGCAGAACTGAACTCCCCTCCCTTCGCTTTCCCTGGGAGATAAGAAAGAAACATTTCCGCGAGAAGGCTGTGGAAAGCTTCAGAGGGTCGCAGGCCCTGGATGCCACCGTATCCGACCTTTCCATTACCTGTAGTCCTAAAGATGCCGCCAAAGCTTTGTATATTATGTGTGGCCCAGCTAGAGAAATGAATATGGATATGGTCAAGAGCGTGAGCGATTACATCAGTGAACTTGCCCCCAATGCGGTAATCAGAGGTGGCGATTTCCCCGGAGAAAAGCATTTCATTGATGTCACCTTGATATTGTCCCAATTGTCTTTCGTGCCCAAGATAAAAGACCTTTATGAGACGGCAGTCCAATACGGACAGGAACACAAAGGACAGATAGAGGAAACACAGAAGAGAATCCAGTCCTTAGCTGACCTGGGCAAGGAATTGCCTAACTTGTAGTAAGCAAGCCTTTAGTTGTTCATTTTGTCACTCTGAGCACAGTGAAGGGTCTATAACAGATTCTTCGGTCGCGGAGTTTACCCTGAGCTGTATTAGATTCTTCGCTACGCTCAGAATGACAAGAGGAGTCGCTAAACGACAAGCAAGCCTTTAGCTTGACGAGGCCTGAAGTCCCTGGCGCCGATAACAAGTAAAGCCAGACTCATAAGGAAGTCGTCATGCCCCTCTGGGGGGTCAACATAGAAGTTCACCCTATAAAATCATCTATCGGTGTTACCTCTCGCTCATACATTGGACACATTATAGCATATGATCTAGTTCGGATAGATGAGTGACACATAGGTTTATGGAAGGACGTTATAATGGCTGCATTATGGATGTCTATAGCACAATACCAGGATATAGACGCC
>CAYTBB010000054.1:0-8633 GCA_964435965.1 uncultured Dehalococcoidales bacterium | reverse complement strand
GAAGACCCAACAATTAGCCTTGCTGCCTCGTTAAGCTTTCCCGCTCCCGGTCTGGGAATATTGTCACCACTGAGAAATCTAAAGGCAGAAGGCAAGCTTAATCCCGAAGCTGTAGCTTTATAGAAGCTCTCTACAAAGCTGATATATTCCTCAGAGTGAACAAGTAACAAATCGGCATCGGTAGCATACCCGGGTTCAATAATCTGGAAGTTATCCTCGCTCAGGTATTCCCGGAAAAAGTCCATAAAAATTCTATACCTCTCACTTCTAAAGGGATGCCCGAGACCGAAATCATGCTCCTTTAATTCTTGGCGGTATAAAACGGCTGTTTGCACTGCCTGATGCGGCTGCCCGATTATAAATCCTCGAACACCTGGGGGGCTATTTCCTTCGCTATCCTTCTTATCTCACTAGCTACTGCTCTCATTTCAGGAAGGGCTCGCTTAGATGCTCGTAGCTTAATGATGTGGCGAATCTCGCGGAAATTCCAGGTGCAGATTATCTGCGTCTCACAGGCATTAGGGAGAACATAACGTGCTATCTCAGGCTTTATACCTTTGCTTAGCAAATCTCTATAAGCTTCCCAGCAAGCCTCCATCGCCTCTTCAAATCGCTCATGAGCTAGCCCACCCCGTCCTTTAATTTCAGCAGGCTCAATATACCTTGGCTCGCTCTCCTTAACATACCTCTGGCTCCTCTGGCTATAGCTTGCCAATCTATGCCTGACAAGTTCATGGGTCAAAACACGGCTAGCCCGAATATAGAAGGTGGCACAAGCATGCTCAATCATTGACTCGTGCCCTATTTTTATCCATTTCTGGATGCGGTCAGGCACTGTTCCTGTCTTATCCTGAGTATCCCAGCATAATCTTCCCGCCGATTCTATTAACCTCTCAGCCTTAGGAGTGACAGCGAGCAATTTAACTTCCACATCATACCCATTTACCATCACTCATCCTTTACATTATGACAGCTTGCCCCGGGCTATTTCAATCCTGGTGCAGGGGCGATTCTAACTCTTCCCTTTTTCCTTCTTGGGCTTTTTCACATTCTTTCTTCCCTTACTTCCCATCTCTTTCCTCCCTCTTTTAATATTTTCTATGTTCTGCTGCTAGAATGCTTGATGAGCGTGTCTATTGCCTCCGCTTCTTCTGTAAGATGACAAGCTGCCCCTTGGAAATGGAGCCACTTTGCTATTCGCTTTAGTTCTGGGATTGCCATTAGATTCTGTTCTAGTATGGGATAGTGTATCAGGTTTTCGGAGAACTTGATATTAGCTCTCCATCTTGGTTTTGCTGCTTCTTCAGAGTTTATCCAAAAATCCGGGTCTTCGCCTCCAAAGGTTGAGGTTGAAGCAATGGTTGAGCCCTTTGCCAAACGGTTAGATCCTTAAAGCTGTTAATCTCTCCCAATTCAATTCTTCCCTCTCCTCCCTACGTCCCTCTAACAATTCCTCTATGGTGCGCTTCTAACTTGGGTGAGGAGATAAACCAATCTATCCTTCCTTCCATGAGAAGACCGTCTTTAATAACTCTGCGCCTCTTGCTGAGGAGCGGTGAGAAGGTGAACAGCTTAAATGTTTTGCCGTGGTGATAAAAGCCTTCCTGGTGAAGGAATTGGGAAAAGGTGGTGTCACCCTGAGCTAAGAATGAGTAAATAGCGGCAGCCAGAGCATGGTTATAGTTGTAAGGTAACTTGAGTCTTTCTCCCTCTGGATGAAGGGAAATCTTGAACCTCATCAAAGCCGATTATATCACGATATGTGTGGAGGCCCAGATTTTAACCGGCTATCTCTGGGCAGCGTGGCTGACGTGTATTGCACCACGGGGACATACCACTGCCGCTGGTAAAGCCGATACAGGCATAATTTAATACCGCGATTATCTGCGTGACTAACCGGCGCTAAAGCTCCAGGGTTACTCTACTTTCCCCGCCGGAAATTCTCTTTATGGTGAAACCAAGCTTCTTGGCGAGACCCAGCATCTTCCAATTGTCACTCAATACAGTCCCGTAGATACTGTGCAGCCTCTTCTCCTGCGCTATCCCGAGCAGCATGTCACAGAGTTTCAGCCCCAGACCATTATCCTGGAAGTCCTCAGCCACCAGAATAGCGAATTCTCCCCTTTCCCCGCCAGGCTCGACTATCAGTCTGCCAACCCCAACATTCCTCCTCTTGCCCTCTGAGGTATATTCAGCCATAATTGCCATCTCCCGGTCATAGTCAATGTTGCAGAACCTGATGAGCATATCGTGCGTTATATCCTTGATGAGATAGAAGAATCTAAATCTCATAGATTCTCTTGACAGTCCGGCTATCAGCTCCCGTTCAAGTGATTCATCCTCGGGCCGGATAGGTCTTAATAACACCGACCGCCCATCATCACATCTCCAGGGCTGCACATACCTCCGTGGATAGGGAGATATTATCAAGTGAGCGTATTCCGGTATCCCTTTCCGTATCGCCTCTTCATCAAGGATTATCCTGGCATCCAGAGCCCTAACGGCATCCCCAGTTATGACTAACGGATTGATGTCAATTTCTTTTATCTCCGGGAAATCAATGATTAAGTTTGAGACCCTCACCAGAGTCTCATCCAGCAATCTTAAATTGACCGCTGGTCTGGCTCTGAATCCCTGGGATAGCATCTTATATATTTTGGTCTGCTCTAATAGCCTTCTGGCCAATACCTGATTTAAAGGGGGTAGTCCTACAGCAACATCCTTGAAATATTCTGCTTCTATTCCCCCCAGACCAAACATTATCACTGGGCCAAAAATCGGATCCTTTTTACTTCCAACTATAAGCTCATAGTCATAACTGGTAACCATCTGCTGGATACTGACCCCCTCGATTTCAGCCTCGGGCTGGTACTTTTTAACATTCTCCATCATTTCAGCGAATGTCTTTTCCACTTCATCAGCGGAGGAAATATTCAACTTCACTCCCCTGACGTCCGACTTATGGGCTATATCGGGAGAAACTATCTTCATTACCACCGGGTATCCAACCTCAGAGGCAATCATAATTGCCTCCTGGGAATTGCTGGCCAGATGTGGCGTGGTGGAAGCGATTCTATAAGTTGCCAGGAACTTCTTGGAATCCTCCTCGCTCAAAAGCGCCCTCCCCTCCCTGGCGGCATTGCGGATAAGTATTTTAAGATAGTTCTTGGGAGTTCCGATGTCCAGTGGCAAATCCTCCGGAGTTTCATAGAGCAACTCCAGATTACGCGCATACTGATACATATACAGGTATGTTCTGACCGCCTCTTCAGGGAACTCGTAAGTGGGAATCTTGCTCTGGTAGAATAGCTGCCTCGCCCTGGCTACCTCCTTATCACCTATCCAGGTAGACAGAATAGGCTTATTAGCTTTGCTGGCATGCTTGATAACCACCCTGGCAACCTGAGCAGGACTGGCTCCGCCCTGGGGGGTATATATAATTACCGCACCATCGACTCCAGGGTCTTTAACGGCAAGCTCAATAGTTCTGGCATATCTCTGAGGGTCAGCATCTCCGAGGATATCAACAGGATTGGATTTGCTCCAGCTGGCGGGTAAGAATCCACTTAGCGCAGTAAGAGTGCCCTCACCGAGCTGAGCTAATTTGCCGCCTCTGCCTATCAGCACATCTGTGGCCAGCACTGCGGGACCACCAGCGTTGGTTATTATGGCCAGATTTGGGCCTTTAGGCAGTTGAACAGCGTTCAATATGGAGGCACAGTTGAAAAGGTCTTCAATTTCTTCTACCCTGACAACACCCGCCCTATGAAAAATAGCATCATAATATAAGTCTTCCCCTACCATAGCTCCTGTGTGGGACCTGGCTGCCCTGGCACTTTCCTGGAATTTTCCCGGCTTTAACACGATTACAGGCTTTGTTCTGGCAAATCCCCTGGCGGCACTGATAAATTTCTTGGCGTTTCCCAGAGATTCCAGGTATATAATGATGCTCTTTGTCTCCGGGTCTTCACCAAAGTAGTCTATTAAGTCGCTGAAATCTACATCCAGCATAGAACCCAATGAAACAAAGGCGCTGAAGCCCAGGTTTTTACTAATCGCCCAATCAAGGACAGCAGAGCCTAAGGCACCACTCTGCGACAGGAAAGCTACATAACCAAACCCGGGCATCCTCCTGGTAAATGTGGTATTCAAATTAGCGCCGGGCCTGATCACACCCATACAATTAGGTCCTATTATGCGAATGTTATATTTCCTGGCTATATTTGCTATTCTGTCCTCGCGCGATTTTCCCTCGGCTCCTGCTTCTTTAAAACCGGCTGAAATGACGATGATGGCTTTAACACCAGCTTTACCACATTCTTCCACTATGTCAGGAACAGAATCAGCAGGGGTAACAATGACAGCGAGGTCAGGTGTCTCAGGTACGGAGCTTACACTGGGATAGCATTTTATCTGGAATACTTTTTCTCTACCGGGATTTACCGGGTATATTTTGCGCTCGTCCTTGGCCAGCAGCAGATTTTCCAGGATTATCCTTCCGACCGTCCCTTCCCTCTCTGTAGCTCCTATCAAAGCTACAGAGCCAGGATTAAAGAATAACTTCATCCTATCCATGTTCCTTCCCTGGCCCTACTCGATATCCAGGAACCAGCTTAATTAAGTATTAACGTTAGCACCGAGGGACTATTCCTATTACCGTTACCACCATGAAGACAGAGAAACCAGACCCTCAATAAAGCTAATTATAGCATGAAGGCTGGTTAGCACATAATTTGTCAGGTATCCTTTGACGTCGAGCAGACAAAGCTGGTAAGCTAAAGAACCCAAAGAGAAGGAGATGCAACGATGCCTGCTAATGTAGATATGGAGAAAATTGTTTCTTTATGCAAGCGGAGGGGGTTTGTTTTCCAAAGCAGTGAGATATATGGTGGCTTGGGTAGCTGTTGGGACTATGGCCCCATGGGGGTAGAACTCAAGCGCAACGTTAAAGATGCCTGGTGGAAGGCAATAGTCCAGGAGCGGGATGATGTAGTGGGCATAGATAGCAGCATCATGATGCATCCCAAAGTTTGGAAAGCTAGTGGTCATGTTGATAGCTTCACTGACCCTTTGGTGGAGTGTAAGTCCTGCCATCTGAGGTGGCGAGCTAGCGAGATAAATAATCAACTATGCCCCAAATGTGGTGGTGAGCTAACCGCGCCTCGCATGTTTAACCTAATGTTTAAAACTTTTATGGGTCCCGTGGAGGAAGAAGCAAGCACCATTTATCTTCGCCCAGAAACCGCCCAGGGCATGTTTGTCAACTTTGAAAATGTAATTACTACTTCCAGGAAAAAATTGCCGCTTGGCATTGCCCAAATAGGTAAATCCTTCCGTAATGAGATAACGCCAGGAAACTTTATCTTCAGGACCAGGGAGTTTGAGCAGATGGAGCTGGAATACTTTGTCAAGCCAGGGACTGATGAGTATTGGTTCGATTATTGGGTGAAGGAGCGATTTGACTGGTATATTAGGCTGGGTATTGGAAAGGAAAAACTCCGCCTGCGCCAGCATAGCAAAGAGGAGCTAGCCCATTACGCTAAGGATTGCTATGACATCGAATACCTATTTCCCATAGGCTGGTCAGAATTAGAAGGCATTGCCAATAGGGGCAATTATGACCTGACACAGCATGCTAAACATAGCGGCCGAGACCTCAGCTACTATGATGGCGAAACCAATGAGCGTTTTCTCCCCTACATTATTGAGCCTTCAGCCGGTGTTGACCGCTCTGTCTTAGCCTTACTTATTGATGCCTACCATGAGGAGGTAGTTGAGGGAGAAACCAGAGTGGTTTTGCGTCTCCATCCCTCCTTAGCTCCCATGAAAGTAGCCGTTTTACCTTTGAGCAGGAACGAAAAATTGACTCCCCTAGCTAAAGAGATTTACAAACAACTATGCCCAAGCTTCATGACTTGTTATGATGATTCCCAAAGCATTGGGCGGAGATACAGGCGTCAAGATGAAGTTGGCACCCCCTTTTGCGTTACCATCGATTTCCAATCTTTGGAGGACAACCAAGTTACCATTCGGGAAAGAGATAGCCTGGCCCAAATCCGAGTGCCTGTAGAGGAACTGGAGAAAACTCTGGAGGCAAAACTCCAGGGCGAGTCTTTTGAAGCCTCTCCACTATGGGCCACAAGGCAGAAGTAAATCAACTGAAAGCTGATAGCTATCAGCTTTCAGTATGAGCGGTTTATTCACGGTCTATTCTGACAACCCTTGGGATTCTTCGCTTTCGCTCAGAATGACAACGCAATCTTTATTTAATTAGCTTAAAGGCCACTACATCCACCAGTCCCAAATCAGTCAGCCTCAATTCGGGAATCACAGGCAGGGCAAGGAAGGAAAGGATAGAGAAAGGAGCTGGAGGCAGGTTGCCCAGGCTAGCAGCAGCCTTTTCTAGCTGCTCAAATTGAGCTACAACCACCTCCAAGGGCTCAGGGGAAAGCAGACCAGCAATAGGCAAGGGCAGAGAGGCAAGGACTTTGTGGTTGGCACAAGCGACCAGTCCACCTTGCAATCTAGTTATCTCCTCAATTGCTTTAAGGATATCAAAATCATTGGCACCTACAGCTATTATATTGTGAGAGTCATGAGCCACAGATGAAGCTAATGCCCCTTGCTTTAAGCCAAACCCCTTAACCAGACCCAAGCCAATATTGCCGCTGGCTTTATGTCTTTCCACCACCACAAGCTTCAGAATATCTTTCTCTAAGTCAGGCACAATCATCCCATCCACAACTTTTACCTTTTCCACTCTTTTCTTAGTAGCTACTTGCTCGGGAATGATTTCAATGACTGGGAAGGTCTCCTCAGTGAGATTGCTTTGTTTTGCTCGCAATGACAGCAATTCTGTAGTAAGCAGCTTAATACAAATTGTGTGGCTTAGCTCAGGTTGGATATATGGCAGGGGAAATAAAGGCCTGCCCTGTCTTGCCACTATCTTTCCCCTATAAAACACCATATCTATTTCCAGTTTGGAAAGGTCAGTAATGGTGACAAAGTTGGCCAGATAGCCTGGGGCGATAGCTCCTCGGTCGTAAAGGCGAAAATGCTCAGCAGCACTAATTGTTGCCATCTGGAGTGCGCGGATTGGCTCTAGTCCTTTGCTGATGGCTTTCCTCACCACCCAATCAATGTCGCCTTCATGGAGGAGATCGGAGCAACTGCGGTCATCCACTACGAAGAAGCACCTCTTATAAGTGTTATCGGTGACCAAAGGCAGAAGGGCATCTAAATTCTTTTCTGAAGAACCCTCTCGAATCATGAGATACATTCCCTTCTTTAGCTTTTCTCTCCCCTCTTCAACCATGGTGCATTCATGGTCAGAAAAAATCCCAGCCGCTACATAGGCATTTAGCTCCTTGCCTTTAAGCCCAGGGGCATGCCCATCAATGACGCTGCCCTGTGAAGCGATAATCTTGCTTAAAACCTCCTCATCACCGCTGAGCACGCCGGGAAAGTTCATTACCTCTCCCAAACCAATGACATTGGGAGAGGTTAAAAGCTCTTTTACTTTCTCAGTGCCAATTTGAGCGCCTGATGTCTCAAGTGCAGTTGCTGGCACACAAGAGGGAGCCATAAATAACATATCCAGGGGTAGCTTTTGTGCCCAGTCCATGACAAATTTTATGCCCTTAAACCCACAGACGTTAGCGATTTCATGGAGGTCGGTGACCACAGTTAGAGTGCCTCGGGGAACTACCGCCTGAGTATATCTTGCTGGGTGAAGCATAGAGCTTTCTATATGTGTGTGACCGTTAATCAGCCCTGGAGCTAAGTAATTACCTTGTAAATCAATAATTTCCTTGGCTTTATCATAATCCCCTATGCCAGCAATCTTATCGCCGCAAATAGCCACATTGCCCTGCTCTATCTCGCCAACAAACGTATTTATTATGCGGGCATTCTTTAGCAGCAAACTCGCTGGTGTTTCTCCTCTGGCCACAGAGATGAGATTCTTTAAATTCACCGCTTAATCCTCCACAAAACAGATGTTAGGTAAGTAACGGAACTCTTCATCGAAGTCGAGGCCATAACCAACGATAAATTTATTGGGCATAGTGAAGCCAAGGTAGTCAATAGATATGGGAACCTGACGGCGAGACGGCTTATCTGTCAAAGAACAAAGCTTTAAGGAAGCCGGTTTTTTCTTCCTTAAATAATCGAGCAAAAAGGAGATAGTAATGCCGGTATCCACAATATCCTCAATTACCAGAACATCCCTCCCCTTTATCGCTGTCTTAAGTGGTTGAACCACTCTAACCTTGCCTGAAGTTTCTTTGGCAGCACCATAGCTGGAGAGTCCGATGAAATCGATCTCTAGGGGCAAATCAAGCTGGCGAATAAGGTCAGCCATAAACACAAAGGAGCCCTTTAGGACACCAATGAGCAAAGGCCGCTTTCCCTGATAATCTCGCCTTATCTCAGAAGCCAGCCTGGTAACAGCCTTGCCTATTTCCTCACGGGTAATGAGAACCTTCAGCTGAGAGTAGCGCCACATTTACCAGATTAGTTTACTACTTTTTGCTGTTTTTTTGTCATAATTTTTTACCGCGCAAGCTAGAAGATGCTACGGAGGCTGAGATACATGGGTAACACCCATGGTATGGTTAGTAATGATACTAGGC
>CAYTBB010000053.1:0-8661 GCA_964435965.1 uncultured Dehalococcoidales bacterium | reverse complement strand
TTATGCTTATGCCTAACGCTCCCGGGCTTTGCAGAGTGCGAAGCATTTGGGCGAATCAGTTGGTTATGATGATTCTAGAAACCGACTGCTTGTCCGTCTTTTCTAGGATCAGAAGCACCGCAATAACCATTGGCTAACTTGTAGATTAGCTGCGCCCCTCCAAACCACCAACCTTTTCCAACTTTTTTGATTTTGTGACCCCTCTTACTCAAATCTTCCAAAACCTCTGGTTTAAAACCAGGCTCAAAAGCTACTTCCATATTTGGAAATACTTGCCAACGGGGACCATCACAAGCTGCCTGTGGGTTTTGATGATAATCAAACATTCGGATCGCAATTTGTGCCTGCCCTTGTGGTTGCATCGCTCCTCCCATTACCCCAAAGCTCATTAACGGCTGGCCATCTTTAGTCACAAACGCTGGAATGATTGTATGGAAAGGCCGCTTTCCTCCTTCAACTTGGTTAGGATGACCTCTCTCCAGACTAAAACAAGCTGCTCGACTTTGTAGACTAATTCCCGTATCAGGCACTACAATACCTGATCCAAAATCAAGGTAATTAGATTGGATAAAAGAAACCATCATACCATTAGCATCAGCTGTGGTTAGATAAACGGTGTCCCCACGCTCTGGGATGCCGTAGCCTGGATTCTGAGCCTTTGCTAAGTCAATCAGCTTCGCTCGTTGGGATAAATAGTCCGAGTTCAGTAAGTCTTTATAATCTACGTCCATGCGGGATGGGTCAGAAACATATCGATATGTATCTGCAAACGCCAATTTCATAGCTTCAATTTGGAGGTGTAAGCTATCCGCAGAGTCTACAGGATAACCTTGAATATCCCGATGCTCAAGGATGCCCAACATAAGCAATGCTGCTATGCCTTGTCCATTGGGAGGGATTTCACATAAAGTAAATCCATGATAATTAATAGATATAGTTTCAACCCAATCAGCTTTATGGGCAGCTAGGTCTTCTTTCGTAATCAAACCACCAGTAGCCTTGGCATGAGCAACTATTTTATCTGCCAAATCTCCCTGATAAAAAGCTTCGCCCTTTGTTCCTGCAATCCGTTCTAAGGTCTTTGCTTGAGCTTTAAATTCAAATTTTTCTCCTATCTTAGGTGCTCTACCATTTGGTAAAAATGCAGCGGCAAATTCGGGAAAATCTTTATATTTTTTGGGGGCAGAACTCCACCTCTCAGCAGTTATCGGGGAAACCAGAAAGCCGTTATAAGCATATTCTATTGCTGGTTCAAATAGGTCCTCAAAAGGCGCATGTCCGAACCGCTCAGATAGTTCTACCCAAGATGATACAGCACCAGGAATGGTTACTGAATTCCATCCAAGTACAGGCATAGATTTAAATTGAGAAAACTGCTCAAAATCCCAAGCAGCAGGAGACCGACCTGAAGCATTGAGGCCATGTAATTCGTTCCCATCCCAAACAATAGCGAAGGCATCACCACCTATTCCATTCATAGTGGGCTCTACTACTGTTAAAGCTATAGCAGCAACAATAGCGGCGTCCACAGCATTACCACCTTTTTGCAGCATTCTTAAACCGGCTTGGGCTGCTAAAGGTTGGGATGTGGCAACAATATTACGGGCCATAATGGGCACACGCCTAGAGGCATAAGGGAATTCCCAACTAAACTGTGTCATTCTAATCACACCTCCTATATAGTCAGCCAAAATTTCGTCTAACAGCCATATAAACGAACTCCGGATTCGTTTGGCCCGCCCAATCACGGTAGATGGTAACACCTGCTGTGGTGGCTTTTCAACTTTATGTTAAGGGAATCGTCTTGATGCCTTTATTTGCTAGCGTCCCGACGATATATCTGCGCTGGCAGCCGGCATCATGGCACTCTTTGCACATGAGCACTACGTTTCCTTGGTCGGCTAGTTCCAGGAGCTTATTTATGCCGCTTTGGTAACTAGCTGACGCCATATATTTGCGGTAGCCATCTGGGCGAAATCCACCCAGGGTATCGCTCACGGAGATATAGCTTATGCCAAATTCGGGTAACTTTGCCTCAAGGCTTTCCTTATTGTATTCAGGCATAGTGCTTTTGGGGAAACGCCGGACATCGACAACAAGGGCAATGTTGTGCCCCTTCAGGAGTGATACCAAATCAGCAAATCTCCTGCCTCCGTAGCCAATAGTAAAAATTGCCATTAGTAATCATCACCCAAAAGATGAACATTGCCCACTCTTACTCTAGTTAGCCCCCGGGCTTTTGCCACTGCCAGGCACTCCTCTGCATGACGCCTCGAGGTAGTGGGCAAATCCCTCATCATAAAGTGAGGGGCAAAGGCAAGAAGGGAGTAAGGGATGTCTGGATTGAGGGAGGAAATAAATTGGGCAATCTGGGAAACTTCTTGCTTGTCTATGTATCCTGGGACTAATAAGGTGCTGGCTATCAAGAAGGGAGGCGAAGGTCTTTTCTTAGTATATTCGGCTAGAAGTCGAAAGTTTTCCAAGGTTCTCTTGTTGCTTACACCACAAAGGGCAATGTGCACCTCCTCATTCCAGGCTTTGAGGTCAAACTTAATACAGCCACCAGAATTTAGGGAAATCTCGGCTGCCTGTCTTAATAAGGCGGGGTGCATGGAACCATTGGTCTCCCAGCAGATACGCAGAATCCTACCTCGCTTCTTCTGCAAAGCTAGCCTAGCCACACGAATAGAATGAGGTAATTGAGGTGTGGGGTCGCCACCAAAGTAGCAAATGCAGGAAGTTTGGCCATCAACGGCGTCAGCTAGCGTTGAAGCAGTGACACTAGCTTCCTTCAATGCCTGACTGCGATAGTGCCAATTTTGACAAAATAAGCAATCAAAGGAACAGGCTTGATAGAAAACAGCCAGGTTTTTGTAACCATATTCAGGACCAGCGCGATAGGCAAAATCAGGATAGCCAGCTCCTGTGCCCCCGGGGCAAACCCAATCAGCCACGCAGTTAGTGGGCAGCGGGTCATAATACCAACTGACATTGGCTTTATCTGCCGTGGCGCCCTTGAGCTTATTTCCTTCATTGTATCGTAGTCCACAAAAGCTTCTGCCGTTCGGAGGCAAACGGCATTCATTGACACAAATGCAGCATTGGGGCCCCACTTCACTTTTAGGAGGATGAGGGGGAAGGTTAAACAGGCTCCTAGCCTTTTTATGAGCTTCCTCTATGCTAGGCAATACGGCAGCAAAGTCCCCCCGAATACAATCGAGACACACCCCTAATGCCTGGGAAATAACGCCGCACTCCCTACCACAATGCTGGCATCTAACAGACAACAAAAAACTACCTTTTGTCTGAACCTAGAATAGAGCCGATAAAATTCCTTTGCCCGCGTACAAAGTCGGCAATTGACATCTCCTGTCTTCCCTCTAACTGAACTTGGCAAAGCCCCAGAATGCCTTCCCCAGTCACCACCCCCACACTGGGTGGCTGTCGCAAAGCTATCACCTTTCCTACTTCATCCCTTGCCAGCCTGCTAACGGGAGCAGCACTATGGATTTTGAGCCGCTTGCCTTGCCACCAGGTATAGCAGCTCGGCCAAGGATTGAAAGCCCTTACTCGTTGCCACAGTTCCACTGCTGGGAGATGCCAATCTATCTCGCCATCTTTGCTGGTTATCAGCCTGCTATAGGTAGCCTGGGACTCGCCTTGCGGCTGTGGTTCAAGCTCGCCATCAAGCCATTTAGGCAGGGTGTCCATCAAAAGCCCGGCCCCCACATGAGCCAATTTGGCTGTAAGAGAGCCAGTGGTATCCGTAGCAGCAATGCCTACCTTTTCTCGGGCTAAGATCGGCCCGCTATCTAAGCCCTCGTCCATTAGAATGATGGTAACTCCGGTGAGTAAATCTCCACAGAGAAAAACATTAGCTACTGGAGATGCACCTCGATGCTGAGGCAACAGTGAAGGGTGGATGTTAAGACAACCAAATTTAGGCAGAGACAATACCTCCCGAGGAAGGATCTGGCCGAAAGCAACGACTACAATCAGCTGTGGCTTAAGACTAGCCAAATCCTGTACTATTTCTGCTGACTTAAGAGTATTCGGCTGAATGACGGGAATTTTATGCTCCATGGCCAGCTCTTTTACCGGGGATGGAGTAAGCCGTTGCCTTCTACCGGCTGGTTTGTCGGGCTGAGTATATACAGCAACTACCTGATATGGACTGCGGAGCAAAGAACCCAGTATGGGGACAGCAAACTGTGGAGTACCCATAAAAACTATGCGCATTTTCACGGCAGAGACATTTTCCCTAATTTCTTTTGTTATGTCAAAACCTCCCTAGAGAAAAACCAAGACCGTCTGATAATCTAAAATTGTCTATTTAGCATTTTACTCTGCCTCAACTATCTCTTCAGCTATCCTCTTGGCTAATAATGAGAAACAGGTCGGGGAGTGAATTGGAGTCAGCAAAACAAATTTGGGAAACGGCACTAGGGGAACTTCAAATTCAAGTCAGCAAAGCAAACTATACTACTTGGCTAAAAAATAGCCGGGGCATAAGTTTCCAAGAAAATGTTTTTGTTGTTGGAGTTCCCAGCGCCTTTGTCGCTGAATGGTTGACCAAGTCCCTCCACTCCTTGGTAAGAAAAACCCTAGCTCAACTTATAGGTGGGAATGTTGATGTTCAGTTTGCCGTTCACAATCAAAAGCAACTAATGAATGGTTCTTTAGCCTATGCCAACCAACCTGATGGCGGGATAAGCACCAAAGCTAAAATAGACAGGTTCAATCCAAAATACACTTTTGATAATTTTACCGTTGGTGATTGTAATCGCTTAGCTTATGCCGCCACAATAGAAGTAGCCGAAAATCCAGGGCACCGCTACAACCCTCTTTTCATCTACAGCAGCACCGGGCAAGGTAAGACACATTTGCTACATGCCATTGGGCATAGGGCAATAAGCAGTGGACTAAAAGTAGCTTATACTACCTCAGAACAGTTCACCAATGAATTTGTACTGGCTATCAAACAAGAGCAGGTCGAAAATTTTCGCGCTAGACTCAGGACAGTTCACATCTTCCTGTTTGACGACATTCAATTTATAAGTGATAAAAAACAAACCCAACAATGCTTCTTACAAGCCTTCAATGAGCTGTATAACGATAATCGCCAAATTGTCATTACCGCTGACCGACCTCCTAAAGACATGGCGTTACTTAGCAATAAGTTGAAATCCCGTCTTGAATCGGGTCTTGTTACTCCTATTCAGCCACCAGACTTTGAGTCGCGCCTCTCTATCCTACGAGCTAAGGCAAAGGAAACGATGATGCCAATCAGCAATGAAGTGCTCCAGCTTTTAGCCAAACAAATAAGGGAAAATGTCCGCCAGCTTGAAGGTGCTTTAATATATTTAACCGCTCGAACTAAGCTAACTGGAATGGAACTTACTCTACAAACAGTTAACAGGTTATTAACAAGCACTGCTGATAAGCAAGGCAGCGACGTAATAATGCAAGTGGTAGCTGATTATTTCAACCTTGCCCTAGAGGAGTTAACTGGCAAAAGGAGAGATAGGAAGACCGCTTTAGCACGCCAAATTGTAATGTACCTTATGCGGGAAGAAGGTAATTGTTCTTTCGCTGAAATTGGCCAGAGGTTAGGCAATAGAAACCATGCTACGATCGTTCATGGTTATGAAAAAATAGCTACTGAAATGAGCGTTAACTCTAAATTGTATCATCAAATCTTAGGGATTAAAGGAAAAATTAACTTAAGCAAAGCTTCTCGAGAGAAATATTAAAATAATGTTAATAACTGCCATCGAGGGTAAAATTAAATTGTTAAAACTTTGCCCTTTATTTTTGGAGTAAACCGGCTGTCTTTTTTATTCTTTAATTGGCAGCTCCTCCCAATTATTATTACTCCTATTAGTAAATTTATTATTAAGAAGTGGAATATTAGTAAAGGTTAATATTAGAATAAAGCGATGAATATAGGTATTTTGGGTGGCACATTTGATCCTATCCATGTGGGGCATCTTGTTATAGCTGAGGAAGCAATGGTAAAACTAGGCTTAGCTGAAGTTCTCTTTGTGCCTGCTGGGCAGCCATGGCTCAAAGTAGACCATGTTGTTACCCTGGCGAGCCATAGAGTAGAGATGGTGCGCCTGGCTATTGGTGGTAATTCTTATTTTAAACTTTGCACTCTTGAAGTAGAACGCCCCGGCCCTTCTTATACTATAGATACTATGACTGCCCTTCAGAGCCAATTGGAGGCACAGTCTTTCTTCTTCATCCTTGGTAGTGATAGCCTTGCTGGACTTCACTTATGGAAAGAGCCAGCTAAGCTAGTACAAATGTGTCGGTTAGTAATTGTTCCCAGGTTGGGTTTAAGCTTGCCAGATTTAAAATCCTTGGAAGCATCTGTCCCTGGAGTGACTAGCAATATCGTTCAACTTGATACGCCTATCATTGGTGTCAGCTCTTCGGAGATCCGGCAGCGTGTGGCTCAAGGATTGTCTATACGTTACTTAGTGCCTGATAAGGTGAAGAAGTATATAGCGGAGCAAAAGCTATATCATTGACTGCGAGGCGCTTAAACAGAGAGAGCGTTTATTTTGTTACCCTGAGCGAGATTCTTCGGTCGCTGTCCCTTCACTTTGCTCAGGGCTTCGGCTAATCCCTCAGGATGACAGGAAGCGAAGGGCTCAGAGCCTACAGGAGGATTGCTAAACGGCCTCTAGATATCCAGATTTCTGACATTTTGAGCGTGGGCCTGGATGAAGTTCTTACGAGGCAAGACTTCGTTGCCCATCAACGTATGAAACGCCTGATCGGCAGTTATGGCATCTTCTATCTCTACTCTAAGCAGCGTTCTGGTATCAGGATTCATTGTTGTTTCCCATAGCTGTTCAGGGCTCATCTCACCCAGCCCTTTATACCTCTGGATCTCCTGCTTGTTCCCCTCCAACTCCTTAATCTTTCTCTCCTTTTCTTGCTCCGAATAAATCCAAAATTGCTGCTTGCCAGACTTTATACGGTAAAGAGGTGGCTGGGCTATGAAAAGGTATCCCTGGTTAATTAACTCCAGCATATGGCGATAGAAAAAGGTAAGAAGCAAGGTGCGAATGTGAGAACCATCAACATCGGCATCGGTCATGATGATTATTCGCTGATACCTAAGCTTGGAAAGATCACCTTGCCCATCAATATTTGCTCTTAAAGCTGTAGCAATAGCTCTTAGCTCTTCATGTTCGATAATCTTGTCTTGAGTGGCTTTTTCCACATTAAGTATTTTGCCTCTAAGGGGGAGTATAGCTTGAAAGCGGCGATCGCGACCCTGCTTAGCTGAGCCGCCGGCTGAGTCACCTTCGACTAGGAAAAGCTCGCATAATGCCGGATTTTTCTCTGCGCAATCAGCCAGTTTTCCCGGTAACGTTGATGCTTCGAAGCCAGTTCTTTTAAGGATGAGGTCACGGGCTTTACGTGCCGCTTCTCTGGCTTTGGCTGAGGTGAGGCATTTCTCTACAATTGCCCTTGCCTCGTCTGGATGTTGTTCAAGGTAAAGAGACAAGTTATCTGCTACCGCAGATTCAACCTGGCTTCTCACCTCAGGATTTCCAAGCTTCGCTTTGGTTTGCCCCTCGAATTGAGGCTCGGGAAGTTTTACATTGATAATAGATATTAATCCCTGGCGTACATCATCGCCGATCAGATTTGGTTCGGTGTCCTTGATAAGTTTATTCTTCCGAGCATAATCATTAAGGGCGCGAGTTAATGCTGAGCGAAAGCCAGTAAGATGGCTCCCCCCATCTCTAGTATTGACACAGTTAGCGAAGGAGAAAGCGGATTCTGTGAAGCTGTCATTGTATTGTAGGGCTGCTTCGACTACGGTGGAATTGACTGTAGCTGAAAGATAGATAGGGTAATGGTGAATAACGGCTCTATTTCTATTCAGGCGCTGAACAAAGCTAGCTATGCCCCCTTCAAAATAGAAAGTTTTCCCCTGGTCAGTCCTTTCATCTTTAATAGATATTTGCACTCCTTTATTCAGGAAAGCTAGCTCCCTTAATCGCTGGCAGGTTGTATTAAAGTCATAATTAATGTCTTCGAAGATTTCTTTATCAGCAAGGAAGGTGACTGTAGTGCCCGTATCAAGGGCATCTCCAACGAGTTGCACCTCACCCGTGGGGATTCCCCGCTGGTATTCTTGGAGGTAGATTTTGCCCTGGCGCCTAATCTCAACTCGAAGCCAGGCGGATAGGGCATTTACTACCGAAGCACCAACGCCATGCAAACCACTAGATATGTTATAGACAAGTCCTCCGAACTTGGCTCCAGCATGCAGGCGGGTCATTACTGCCTCTAGCGCGGTAATATCTGCTGTGGGGATAGGCTCTATAGGAATACCACGTCCATTATCAATTACAGTGATGCTATTATCGTTATGAATTATTACCTCAATTTGATCGCAGAAGCCGGCCATTGCTTCATCTATGCTGTTGTACACTATTTCGTAAAGGAGACGCTGTAATCCTTCATGGCTAGTGCCACCAATATACATTCCGGGCCGTAAGCGGACGGCCTCTATCTCATCTAAGATTTGAATATCTTCAGCCGTGTAGTTATTCATCTCATTTTGGGACATAGCTAATTCGTCTCCTTATACTCATGCATTTTGGCGGAGTAAAAATTGCCCCATAGCCTGGC
>CAYTBB010000052.1:0-8755 GCA_964435965.1 uncultured Dehalococcoidales bacterium | reverse complement strand
AATGCCCGGCCAAGAAATGTCAAGCCTTAATTACCTATGAGATTATCCCTGAAAAGTGCCCCGGATGTGGGCTTTGCGCTAAATACTGCCCAGTGGATGCTGTCTCTGGGAGGAGAAAGGAGCCTTACTTCATAGACCCTGAGAAGTGTATTCACTGCGGGTTGTGTATGAGTGTGTGCCGCCTTGGGGCTGTATCTGTTCACTAAGGAGATAGAAATGGCAAAGGTTTGGTTTACTTTAGATGGGAAGAGGGTTGAGGTAGAAGCCGGAACCACTATTCTGGAGGCAAGTCAACAGAATGGAGCCAGGATACATACCCTATGCCACGACCCTCGCCTAAAACCCACTGCTGCCTGCCGCCTCTGTCTGGTGGAGGTGGAGGGGGCTCGTAGACCTATGCCTGCCTGCGCCACTCCAGTGGTGGAAGGCATGGTAGTGAGAACAGTAACAGACGACCTCATTGAGAGTCACCGAATGGCTTTGGAATTGCTCCTCTCCGACCACTACGGTGATTGTGTTGCCCCCTGTAAACTAGCCTGCCCTGCTGGAATAGACATTCAGGGCTATATCGGACTTATTGCCAACGGACAGTACCAAGAAGCAGTAAAGCTAATTAGAGAGTCTAACCCCCTACCCCTTGTCTGTGGTCGAGTATGCCCCCGCTTCTGTGAAACCAAATGTCGTAGAAATCTAGTTGACGAGCCGGTAGCCATAAACGCTTTGAAGAGGTTCGTGGCTGATTACGAGATGAGTAATGGAGGCCCCTATGTCCCTGAGGTCAAGCCGGCTACCGGGCATAGGGTAGCTATTGTCGGTGGAGGTCCTGCTGGCTTATCAGCAGCCTATTATCTTGCCCTTGAGGGACATGAGGTAACCATCTTTGAGTCCAATCCCCAGCTTGGCGGAATGATGAGATACGGAATTCCAGAATATCGCCTTCCTAAAGCAATTCTGGATAAGGAAATAGCTATCATCGCTAACCTATGCCACGAAGTTCGCTGTAATACCTCCTTGGGGCGCGATCTTAGCATCGAAAATCTCGAAGAGGAGGGCTACGAAGCCATATTCCTTGCTCTTGGTGCTCAGGCGAACCAGAAGATGAGAGTAGAGGGAGAGGATTTGCCAGGTGTTCTTTCTGGAATAGGATTCCTGAGAGATGTAGCCCTTGGGGAAAGGGTGAGTCTAGGGCAGAAGGTGGTGGTTATCGGTGGCGGTAATACGGCAATTGATGCCGCTCGAACTGCCCTGAGGCTGGGTGCGGAGGAGATAACCGTTGTCTATCGAAGGTCAAGAAATGAAATGCCAGCTAACGATGAGGAAATAGAACAGGCTGGGCAGGAAGGAATCCAGTTTCACTTCCTAGCTGCACCAGTGAAGCTCATTGCCCAGAATGGTAGGGTCGACTCTATGGAATGCATCAAAATGGCTTTAGGGGAGCTGGATAGCTCGGGTAGACGAAGGCCAGAGCCGATAGCTGGTTCAGAATTTAATATGGAAGTAGATACAGTAATTGCGGCTATTGGTCAAACGCTTGATGCTTCTTGCCTTGCCCAAAATGGACAAGTAGGACTCAACCGCAGGGGATATATCAGCATAAGCGAAGAAACGATGGAAACCTCGTTGGAAGGGCTATTCGCTGGCGGTGACTGTACCTCAGGGCCGGCTACTGTGGTGGAAGCAATAGCCACCGGACAAAGGGCAGCAATTTCTATCAATCAGTATCTTAGTGGCCAGCAAATTACCCCACCGGAGAAGCCATACAATTGCACTAAAGGCGAGTTGGATGAGATCGACCCCAAGGACTATGCAGATGTGCAGCGCATACCAAGAACCGAAACACTTGCTTTAGCCCCAGAGGTACGTAAAAGGAACTTCGCTGAAATTGAGCTCGGGTTCACCGATGATATGGCTAAGGCTGAGGCTAGGCGCTGTCTAGCCTGCGGCTGCCAAGATGCATTTGAATGCAAGTTACGAGAGTTAGCCACCGAGTATAAGGTAAATGACATGCACTATGCTGGCCGTAAGCGCCACCTGCGCATAAGAGAGAACGAGCACCCATATATATTGAGAGACCCCAACAAGTGTATATTGTGTGGTTGTTGTGTCAGGATATGCAACGAGGTTCAGGGTATCGGCGCTTTAGGCTTTACTAATCGGGGCTTTGACACTATGGTTGAGCCAGCCCTTGGTATGCCTCTATGGGAAACGGCCTGCGATTCCTGTGGACAATGTATCTCTACTTGTCCCACAGGAGCCTTGACAGCCAAAATCCAATTACCTAAACCGGGTCCCTGGAACCTTAAAGCTGTGCCTACTATCTGCCCCTACTGCGGGATTGGCTGTAACATAGACCTGAATATTATCGGAGACAAGATAGTAAAAGTTAACTCCCCAGTTGATAGTCCCGTAAACAGCGGTAACCTCTGCCGAAAGGGTGCCTTTAACCCCTGCTCTATTCACAATTTGAGGCGACTCAAAACTCCCCTTATTAGACGAAATACTGATTTAGTTGAAGCCAGTTGGGAAGAAGCGATAACCTTTGCCGGTGAAGGGCTGAAACAAATCAAGGAGCGAAGCGGTAGTGATGGGCTAGCCGTCTTATCCTCCCCCCAACTAACCAATGAGGAGAATTACCTAGTTCAAAAGGTGGCTCGAGCCGCCTTAGGAACTAATAACATAGGTTGTCTGGCCACTCCCGTAGTGAATGAGAGCCTGTTGAAGAGCTTTGGCAGAAATGCTTCCACCTGCTCCTATGGTGATATTCTAACCAGTGACCTTATTCTTGTCTTTGGCTATGACATTCAGGAGGACTATCCCATAATTGCCTTAAAGGTCAGAGAGGCAGTGGCTAAGGGAAGCAAACTGATTACCCTTAATCCCCGAGCAACCAAGGTGGATTCTCTGGCAAAGGTCACCTTAAAGGTCAATCGCCGGACAAGCGTGGATTTACTTAAGAAAATGTTGGCTTACATCATATCTTATGACCTTATTGACCACGACTTTGTCAGCTCTCGAACCACCGGCTTTCAAGATTTTGCCGAAGAGATGAGAAGACATTCTTTGGAAGAGATTGCCAATGCACCTTGGATAAAACCTTCAAGAATTATAGAGGCAATACACCTTTATATCCGCGCCCGAAAGCCAGTGATACTGGTAAATGCTGACACAGTTACCCCCGCTGAGCTTGCCCTAATTAGTGACCTAGCGTTAATCACAGGGAATGTAGGGCGAGATGGTGCTGGGATAATAGCCCTCCGTACTTACGGCAATGCTCAAGGATTGATCGATATGGGGGTGAGCCCCGATTGCCTTCCCGGTCAGCAGCCAATCACTGACGTAGCTACCAGGCAAAAGCTTGAAGCTAACTGGGGCAGACCTGTGCCTCCTGAAAAAGGAAGAGACTCTGTCGGAGTTATCCAAGGAGTAGACAGGGGTGAGATCCAGGGCATCCTTGTTGTTGGTAGCGATGCTATCGGCGCAATAGGGAATGCTATCTTTGAAGTCGCAATTTTCTCCGTGCTTATAGATACCGTGTTTCCCGAAAAACCGCCTTATCCTGATGTAATTCTTCCTGGAGCTAATTTCACTGAAAGTGAGGGTACCTATACCAATTGTGAGCGACGGGTTCAACGTCTGCACCGTGCCATCTTTCCCCCCGCTGGCAAGCAAAACTGGGAGATCGTCTCAGCATTAGCAACTTCCCTAGGGTATCCAATGCATTATCCAACAGTCTCAAGCATCTACGATGAAATTGCTGAACTTGTTCCCCCTTATAAAGTAGCTATGGGTAATGAATCCACTGAAATAGGGACACAATGGCCATTCCCTAAGAGCGGTAGGTTTAATTTTGAAGATGGCCTAGCTTGGCTTAAGCAACCTGAATTCAAGAGTTCTGAAATTCTAGAAGGCTTAGGCAGCTTGTCCCAGTGGCTTTACAAGTGAACCCGTGTGCGTGCCGAAGGTAGTTACCAGTTTGGGGAGGGGATTGGTTTCGGCAATAGACTAGAGTAACTGACACCGTGTTCCCCACTCGGCCCCAGCCTGAAAAGAAAACGCCCCGATTACTTCGGGGCGAGAGATAGTGTATTTGGTGGAGACGGGGAGGGTTGAGCTCCATCCTACCAAAATAATCTTAAGGAGCCTATGCGAGAGGCAAGCCCCGGACCAATGAGTCCGTAAAGACTCTAGACCTCAGGAGACCATCAAACCATTAATCGTCGGAGACGACGTCAGAAAATACGAGGTTAACTTTAGGGATGAATATGTCATCTTCACAAGGAGAGGTATTACGATTGACCGGTACCCACCAATACAGCGCCACTTGTCTGCGTTCTATGACGATCTAGTGCCAAAAGCCACGGCCAGTGACAGACGCGGCAGGAAGCCAGGCAAGTACAAGTGGTATGAAATCCAGGACACGACTGACTACTTTATGAAGTTTGATAAGCCTAAGACAGTGTATCCTGAGATTGCTATGGAACCTCGGTTCGCTATGGATGTGGAAGGAATATTCTACCCACTGAAAACGGTATTCCTCATACCGGCACTTGAGCCCTATCTTGTTGCCATCCTGAATTCGAACTGAGCTTTTGGTACTTGTCACAAGTATGTGCGGTCCTAGGTGACCCACGAGCGAGAGGACGCCTGTTGTTACAGGAAACATATGTGGCTAGACTCCCTGTGCGCCGTATCAGCTTTGCCACAGCCAGGCTGGAGCGTGAGCAGCTGGTGATGGAAGGCAAGAGGTTCTACCACGACTGCGTTAAGAGCAATGACTGGGGTAAGATGCTTTCGTTCGTTGGTCAGCTCCTGCCTCAGAAGCGAGAAGGCACCCCAGACACAGAGCATGAGCGATCGGACGTGGTCCATGACCTCCTTGCTTTCCTAGCTGAAGAGAGGACTAGGCTCAACAAGCAGAAGCAGGCAGAGATAAAAGGATTTCTGGCTTGGCTTGAAGATTATCTGGGGATCAGTCTCGAAAACCTGAGAAATAAGACCAAAGTCAAGGATTACTGGAAGGCCGATTTTGAGAGCTTGTTCTCTGCCTTGGAGTAGAACAGAAAGGCAATACAATTGGTCAAAGGCATCGATGTAACCCGCCGCGGGCCATGGGAGGAGATGCGTGACGGGTTTAACTCCTCGACAGCCAAGCTTAAACCGCTTCTACAAGGCATCGAACTCACCGACAGGCTCATCGACCAGATAGTCTACCAGCTCTACGGGCTGACCGAAGAAGAGATAGCTATAGTTGAGGGGCGAAGTTAGCTTGCAGGTAACAAATTAGCGAAATGTGCAGTCTGAATTATCCGCCCCAGCTAAACGGCCCAGTGTAAGTGAGGCGAAGCGTATAGTAGGATTGCTAAACTTTGCAAAAACGTGACCCTACCAGCCATCTTCGTCCTTTTCAGCTCCAGCCTACAGAGACTAAAGTACGAGGAAGAAGGCACCCGAAGGTACTATGAAACAGAACTAAAACAACTTGACAACGGGACAAAAACATCTTTATAATTATAAATAGAGACCGGATGCATGAACACTAATGTCCGCCGGTTGAGAGAGCTAAGAGCACTGTCACAAAGGGAGTTAGCCGCCCGTGCCGGCTTAAGCGTGACCACGGTCAATCGCATCGAAATCGGCCAGCGTAAACCCATGCCCAAAACGGTACGCAAACTTGCCGGAGCGCTTGGCGTCTCTCCTCAAGAACTGCTGACGGCACAGCCCTGGCTTATAGAATGAAAGGAAGAGTCTTGTCCCTGAAGTTAGTATTATGCTTCTAAAGGAACATATAGGACAGACGCAGCTCTTCAGCCTGAATGGTGAATCACAGAAGGTCAGCTATTCCACTAGGATAGACCCCTTCTCTGGCAATGTGGCTAAAATCTCAGATGTAAGGGCGAAGAGAAGCATTGGTATTTCAGTTGAGCTACAGATGCGGCCTGTTGAGAACTGTGACTTCTGTGCCTACAGAGAGACGACTCCCCAAGAGCGCATTGAGCACGCCTGCGGCGCGGTATCGGTGCCCAACAGGTATCCCTGGGAAAAGTATGACTGGATCACCATATATCCTCCCTTTGCGCCCCACAAGCTGCTTCTCTCCGACCTGTATTTTGACGACCTAGAACGGATGATAGAGTCCTCCTATGACCTAGCAATGATCTGCGCTAGCGACCCTGAGGTCATCTCCTTTATGGATTTCACCAACTGGGGAGTGTTCGCCGGGGCATCGCAGCAACATCCCCATTCGCAACGTAAGAGTGCCACCCAGGTCCCCAGCCCCAGTGTGTGTAACGAGATGGAACGCTGTCACAACCTTATGGAGCGCTACGGCAAGAACCCCTTCTTTTTGCTGGAGCAGGAGGAACGTAGCGATGGTCGGAGACTGATTCACGATGATGATGTCTTCATCGTCTCGGCATTTGCGCCGACCTGCCCCGATGAAATACTGGTTTTTCCCAAGGAAGATATTGCCCACATTATCCAGACAAAGGAATACGACCGGAGGCGGATCATCCAGCCCGTGCTGGGCATCTTCCCAGCCCTGTTTTTCTGCCGTGGCGTCACTGACCTCAACATAGCCGTGCACATGGCTACCTTTGCCGAAATGGAGGCGGCGCGAAAGTACTACCGCTGGCATATGCATATCTATCCGCGGCGTGCTAGATTGCCTGCTGACCGAGCCGGCTCTGAGATCGGGTTTGGCACGGAAGTAATAGATGCCAGGCCGGAAGTCACCGCAGAACTGCTGCGCCGCTGGTACAAGCACGGCCCAGCGGAAGAGCTATTGCTTAAGACCGGCGATGGCCACCCCAATCCCAAGTTATTGGAAGAATTCCGCAGGTTTATGAGTAACTGCCGCTAATTGTGTGGCGAATCAGCGTCTTGCCTCCCTAACCTCAGTAGCCAGCTTGACTTCAACTCCCAGCTTGCGGTACAGGTCAAGGTAACCCCGAGCGGCACACTCCCAGGAGAAGTCCGCAGTCATGGCTTTATGCATCAGCGCTGTCCATCTCTCAGGTTGGCGAAAGAGGGCTATGGCCCGGTCTACAGCAGCCAGTAGATCCTTTGCCTGGTAAGGGCTGAAGATAAGGCCATTTCCCGTTCCCCTCTCAGGGTCAAACTCCTCGATGGTGTCCTTCAGCCCGCCCGTGGCTCTGACAATAGGAACTGTACCGTACTTCAGGCTATAGAGTTGGGTTAAGCCGCTCGGTTCATAGCGGGAGGGCACCAGAAACATATCAGCACCGGCTATCACCCGGTGGGCCAAAGCTTCGTCAAAGACAACCTTCACACCCACCATGCCCGGGTAGGCAAGAGATACTCTGCTGAAAAACTGCTCGTAGCGGCCCTCACCTGTGCCGATGATAACAAGCTGTAGCTTACGGGAGAGCAGCCTATCCAGAGCTTCTTGCAAGAGGTCAATGCCCTTCTGCACCGTCAGGCGTGAGACCATTCCAACAAGGGGCACCTCAGCACCTAAAGGAAGGCCGAAGACACGTTGGAGGTCAGTCTTGCAGGTCTTCTTGCCGGAAAGGTCTTCGGCGCTATAGTTTTGAGCAATATACGGGTCTGTCTCGGGATTCCAAACGCTGTAATCAGCACCATTGAGAATGCCAACTAGGCTCGCCGCTCGTTCTTGGAAGACGCCTTCCAGCCCGAAGCCTTGCTCGGCGGTCTTTATCTCCTCGGCATAAGTTGAGCTCACCGTGGTGATGGTATCAGCGAAGACAAGGCCGCCCTTCAGGAAGTTGATTTTCCCATAAAACTCAAGATAGCGGGGGGTGAAAAAACGCCAATCCAGATCCAATAGCTGCCAGTCGAGGTGCCAGAAGAGACCCTGAAAGCCCAGGTTGTGGACGGTGAAGATAGTCTTGGTCGAGGCAAGTTCAGGATAAAGCTGAGCCTGAGCCTTGAGAAAAGCGATGACTAGGGCCGACTGCCAGTCGTGAGCATGGAGAAGGCGGGGTGGACTCAGCCTTAGTACCTCGAGGACAGCGCGGGCAAAAAAGATAAAACGCTCAGCGTTGTCCGGGTAGTCGGCGTCAGGGGTGCCATAGAGATAGTCACGGTCGAAGTAGCTGTCGGCACGGATGAGGTAGACGGGAATAGCACCGCCCGTTATCGTCTTGAGGAGGCTCCCCTCCACCCTGTGGCTGGAGAGGGGCACACTGAAGCGTATCCCGGTGTCTTCCAGAGGAAAGCCTCCTCTCAATACTGAACGGTATGCCGGCATGAACAGGCAGGGGCGAAGTCCGGCCCGCTCCAGGGCTAGAGGCAGAGTGCCTAACACGTCGCCAAGACCACCTGTCTTGGCGAAGGGAGCAACCTCCGGTGAGACCATGGTCACCTGCGGGGCTTCCAAAAACGCCTCGGCTTCAGCCTTGGTAGTAGCACACCCTGCAGCTGTGTCTATTTTGGCGTTATCGCCACGGACTTGATTGTCCATCCTTTTTTGTCTTTTGCTTAAGCAAACACCCTGTCAGTTGAACCGGACTCAGTCTAGGAGAATAAGCTAGGTTGCTGTTTACCCTTCTGGTAGCGATGACTACGCTTTTATCCTAAAAGTGCAACCCCGAATTTTATCTGGCTCGGGTCATACCCAAGGAGTGTCGCGACTTCGGACTAGATACAGCCGCTACTCACATTTTATTCGTTTATCGGAATCTTGAGTATATCATATCTTCTTTGGCTGGCTAAATCAATAATGAAGTAAGAATAGGCTAATAGACGAGAACATTCTGCCCACTATTGCCGAAAA
>CAYTBB010000051.1:0-8761 GCA_964435965.1 uncultured Dehalococcoidales bacterium | reverse complement strand
AGTATTACAGCAATATTCGTCCAGGATTTCTGACTTTTCCTTCTTAGTCTTGCACTTGAAGTACCTTTCCCTTGCTACTTTGAGATACTCATTTCTTGAATGCGTATCCATCCTTTCCATAGCTGGTCTTAAACCTCCTTTACAATGGTAATCAGGCTGCATCTTAAACAATTTCGGTTACATTTTATGTGATTCAAATCATGGTCTTTTGGAAACCTTGTCTTTGGTGCTAATATGGTTCAAATTTTCCTAGCTTAAAACTAAACAAGATGAAAATCCACGAATTTCAAGCTAAGGCGCTTTTGAGCCAATATGGTATCCCTGTTCCCCGAGGAAGGGTAGCTTACACTCCCGCTGAAGCGAAAGAGATAGCCACTGAGCTGGGGGCTAAAGTGGTAATCAAAGCTCAGATCTATGCTGGAGGAAGGGGCAAAGTCGGTGGCATAAAGATAGTTAATAGCCCGGAAGGGGCAGAAATGGCAGCAAGCGAGCTAATCGGAACTAGACTTGTGACCCATCAAACTGGCCCGGATGGGGTACCAGTAAGCAAGGTTTTGGTGGAAGAGGCGAGCGATGTGGAGCGCGAACTCTACCTCAGTATTCTCGTTGACGGGGCAAACCGATTGCCGCTTATGATGGCGAGCGAAGCTGGTGGTATGGAGATTGAGGAAGTAGCTCAAGCAAGCCCAGAAAAAATATTCAAGGCTTACATTGACCCCGCTATCGGTTTTCAACCTTATCAAGGCCGCAAACTAGCCTATGAAATGAATTTGAGCGGAAAGCAAGTGGGAGAAGCCACACAATTGATGGCCAGCCTTTATAACCTTTTTATAGCCAAAGATTGTTCTTTAGCTGAGATCAATCCTTTGGTTACTAGTGCTGACGGAAGGCTGGTGGCTCTAGATGCCAAGCTAAATTTTGATGATAATGCCCTTTTTCGACATAAAGATATTCAGGAACTCCAGGATAAAGAACAAGAGGAGCCATTAGAGGTTCAAGCTCGTGAATTAGGCATAAACAATTATGTCAAGATCGAAGGTGACATTGGTTGTATGGTTAACGGCGCCGGGCTGGCTATGGCACTAAATGACCTTATCAGTGGCTGTGGTGGTAGTGCAGCAAATTTCCTTGATATCGGCACAGTGAATAACATTGACCGCGTAGTTAACTCGTTTAGGATGTTTGTTGCTGATAGTAGAGTTAAGGCAGTTCTAGTAAATATATTTGGTGGTATGGCCAGAGTGGACGTTATTGCTAGAGGCATAGTCAAAGCCTACCAGCAACTGGACATGCGCTTTCCTGTATTTATTAGATTGGCAGGAACAAATGTCGATGAAGGCAAACGTATCTTAGTCCAATCTCGGATAAGTTTTATCGAGGCAAAAGATTTTTACGATGGGGCTCACAAGGCAGTTGAAACTGCGAGGGGGATAATAAGTTGAGCATACTTGTGGATGAACAGACAAGACTTTTGGTTCAAGGTATTACTGGCAATGAAGGTAGCTTTCATACTCAACGTTGTATAGAGTATGGCACTAAAGTAGTAGCTGGAGTTACACCCGGAAAGGGAGGCAGTCAAGTTTTAGGGGTGCCTGTTTTCGATAGCGTGGAGAGAGCTGTGGCTGAAACTGGGGCTAATGCCAGTATCATCTTTGTGCCTCCTGCCTTTGCCGCAGATGCTATTTTAGAGGCCATTGATGCTGGCCTGCCTTTGATTGTTTGTATTACCGAAGGCATACCAGTCTTGGATATGGTGAAGGTACATAGCTATCTTAAAGGGAAACCAAGCAGGCTCATCGGCCCTAACTGCCCTGGAGTTATCTCCCCGGGTAAATGTAAAGTCGGGCTTATGGTTGGGGAAATTCACCTTCCTGGCAGTGTAGGCGTAGTTTCCCGCAGTGGCACTCTAACCTACGACGTTGTAGCCCAACTTAGCGAACTAGGTATCGGGCAATCTACTTGTATTGGCATTGGTGGCGATGCTTTGCCTGGCAGTACCTTTGTTGACATCTTGAGATTGTTTGAAGCGGACAAGAATACTAAAGCTGTAGTTCTTATTGGTGAGATAGGCGGCACTCTTGAGCAAAAGGCAGCGGAATTCATCAAAAATGAAATGACCAAACCTGCAGTTGCCTTTATTGCTGGCAGCACTGCACCGCCGGGGAAGAGAATGGGTCATGCTGGCGCGATTATCACTGGCACCGCCAGCAAAGCCTCAGAAAAGATAAAAACTCTCTCCACCGCTGGAGCTATCATTGCTCCCAACCCAGCCGAAATCGGCTTAACCATGGAGAAAGTGCTCCAGAAGGCTAGGCTTTGACCCGGTATTTAGCCTTCCCCTCCTCGTAGAGGTCTCCACCATAAATATCATTTATTACCGTGACCGGGAAGTCTTCTACCTCTGTGCGGCGAAGTGCCTCAGGCCTAAGCTCTTCATAGGCTATCACCTCTGCTTTCTTGATGCTCTTAGAAAGGAGTGCACCAGCACCGCCAATAGTAGCCATATACACTGCTTTATATTTCACCATGGCCTCTCTCACTGGTTTTGTGCGCATACCCTTATCAATCATCCCTTTCAGTCCTTCAGCTATCAACCTGGGAGCGTAACTATCCATACGGATGCTGGTAGTGGAACCAGTAGAGCCAATCGGCCTCCCCGGCTTTGGTGGGCAAGGACCCGTATAGAATACCGTTTGCCCTTTGATATCTATGGGCAAGGGCTTCCCTTGATCCAAAGCCTCAACCCATCTCTTATGAATGACATCACGAGCGATATAAACAACTCCAGTAAGCAAAAAATTATCACCCGTTTTGAGATCCTTCAGAGTCTCATCGGTTAATGGAAGGGTAATTTTTTTAACTTGAGTCATGACTATTCTCCTATTACTCTATTTTCAATCCTTTTAGTATATCCCAGGCAATAAACTTCCCTTAAATTTGTAAGACAAAATTGTGGATATCAGCCAATCTGACTTTCTCCGCCACTTTAGTCCCTAAGCCACTATCATCTTCATTTACAGAATTGCTTCTTTGTGCCTAGCACTGTGACATTGGAAATTGACTGCTACCGGCAAGCTAGCAATGTGAGTGGGGAAAACCTCAATATGAACCGCCAGGGCGGTGATTTTACCGCCATACCCCATGGCACCAGTGCCCAGGTTGTTGACTTGCTGAAAGATTTCTCTTTCCAGCTCCGCAGTTTCCATATCTGGGCTTGGTTGCCCTACTTTGCGCAGCAAAGCCTTTTTAGCTAAAATCATGCATTTGTCTACTGTTCCCCCTATACCCACACCGACGATAATCGGGGGGCAGGGATTACTGCCAGCCTCGGCGACGCAATTTACTACATAATCTATGATTCCTTGGCAGCCTTTCGCTGGGAGCAGCACCGCCAAGCAACTCATATTCTCACCACCAAATCCCTTGGGCAGAGCAGCGATTTTAAGCCTGTCACCAGGCACTATTTCGGTATGAATTATGGCAGGTGTGTTATTTCTGGTGTTTACCCTAGCAGAGAAAGGTTGGCGCACTACCGATTTACGCAAATAACCTTTATCATAGCCCTGTCGTACCCCTTCGTTCACTGCCATATAGAGGTCACCGCCGATTATATGAACCTCTTGGCCTAGCTCTAGGAAGACTACTGCTGCACCGGTGTCTTGACACAGAGGGATTTCTCCATTAGCGGCGATCTCGGCATTCTCCAGAATCCTATCCAGCACATTACGTGCAAGGGGCGATTCTTCTTCCTCTCTTGCTTTCTTGAGAGCAGCAACCACGTCCTCAGGAAGATAATAGCAAGCCTCCTGAAAAAGTCGGGATATAGTCTCAGTAATATCGCTAACTTTAATTTCTCTCATAATCTTTTAAACCTCCTTCTTAAGCCAAAATAAGAATTTTGCAGCGTCAGTCTTTTTCCTAAATTTGGGGATCCCAGTATCATACCACACTCTTTCATACGGAGATATCCATCAGTTGATATAGAGAACCCAATTTATAATTCTAAGTTACTGCTAGGGCAATACAACCTGCCTTTACTAAAGCATCAGCCTGCTCCTTGGCACTTTTTATCATAGACTCAAACCTCTGGTGTAGTTCCTCACGGCTGATTTTTATGGAATTATTTCCTTGATTAGGGAAATCAGACTTGCCAGTACCGACGATCCTACCCCCGCAGATAAAGGTACTCCTGGATTTTGTGTGAGTGGTGGCGAGAAAAAGACGGGATGGCAAAACTCGAGGGGTGACCGAGTGGCTTATGCTAGTAGTCTTGAAAACTGTTTTCGCTTTCAGGCGAACCTGAATTCGAAATCCCACCCCCTGCCAAAAGTGTAACGACTCCTCGTGTTTTTAGCTTGCTTTACTTGGCAATGGAAACTTTGTCACCGCATCCTATATCAGCTATCCAGCCACTTTTTGAATATCACCTAGTTTTATCACTTTAAACATCTGGTTTTATCTTAAAAAATTGAGTGATGTTTTCAAACATGGGTAACACTTTTTAAAGATGGAGTAACACCCTGGTATTCTGGGAAAGACCACAATTTCTCTAGCGGTGTCATCCAGCCCAAGGCTGAGTGGGGGCGCTGCTTATGCGGAGGCTGAGGTACATGGGTGACACCCATGGTATTGTTAGTAATGATACTGACTTACCGTGAGGAGTTACCAAGATGAGAAAGCCGGCCAGCTTCTATTTCTTTAAAACCAAGCCTATTATCTTAAGGAATAGATATGAGCCCTGGAGAGGGCGAGCAGACCTTTTAGGCTTTAGAACCCAGGACAGATTGGGAGTGGAGTGGATGGTCTTCTACTATACAGCGGGAAAAGGGAATGCTGCTCTCAGTGCCCAACACTTCGGTATCTCAAGGAAGACCTTCTACAAATTGTCCAGGCGCTTCAGGGAGTCAAAATACGATGTTGCTAGCCTGGCTGATAGGTCTAGAGCTCCCCATGGTAAGAGGCATTGGGAAGTGACCCTCATCCAGGAAGAGAGGATAAGGCGGTTGAGAAAGAGATATCCTTACTATGGCAAGAAGAAGTTGAAGGTCATCTATGAGAAGGAATATTCTGAGGAGATCTCCACCTGGAAGATCGAGAGGGTAGTCAGAAGATATAAGCTCTATCCCGACCAGAATAAGGCAGAGAAGACTGCCAGAAAGAGAGCCAGAGCTCGTCAGAAACCAAAGAAGAGAATAACTCAGCTAGTGAAGGAAGGGAGACCCTGTTTCCTGTTTCAGCTTCATACCGTTGTTATCTACAGGAATAGCCTTAAAAGATATATCCTGACTGCCGTAGACCATGCCACCAAGTTAGGCTATGCCAGGATTTACAAAAATAAGAGCTCAAGGTGTGCAGCAGATTTTCTTTATCGTCTCCTCTACCTTATTGGTCAGCCGATAGAAAACTTACAGAAAGATAATGGAAGTGAGTTTGCTTTAGAGCTTGAAAGAGCCACCACCAAATTAGGTATTCAAAGGTATTTTTCAAGGGACAAAACCCCTAAGCATAACTCGGAGATAGAAAGATTCAACCAGACCTTAGAGTATGAATGGCTCTATAACTTCAATCTATCTTTAGACCCTGAGGAGCTAAATCCCTGGCTAACCGAATGGCCTATAGAGTATAACTTCAACCCCCCGCACCAATCTCTTGCCTATCTTGCTCCTGTAGAGCATATTGAAAAAGAACTTGCTAAAACCCGTAGCCCAGTGTTACCTATGTGGTCAGCCAGCACACAGGCTTGACAAGCTGATGTAATGCTTATATTATTGCTCTCAAGTTCAAAGAGGGGTTAGAATCGGGTTACTACCAGGTGCTGTGGGCAATCCAAGGTTATTTGTAAGATTACTGAGTAGATTTTGTTAATACTCCATTATGACTCACAACCCCAAAAACTGATAGGGAGGATAAAATGCGTAAGAATCAGGTTAAGCAAAAGATTCTCAGTGGTGGTGCTGCCTACGGTGTCTTCTGTAATCTGTCTTCCCCCATGATTGTGGAGTTGGTTGGTCATATTGGGTTTGACTTTGCGCTGATTGATGCAGAGCACGGCCCAGCAGAGGTCGAAAGCTGCGAGCATATGGTTAGAGCAGCAGAATCTGTCGGTCTACCCGTCTTCATCAGGGTAGCCATGAATATCCGTCAGAATACTCTTCGCTACCTAGATATTGGTGCTCTGGGGTTAATGATGCCCATGGTCAATACCAAGGCAGAGGCCGAAGTTTTGGTTAAGGCAGTAAAATACCCACCCCAGGGGATACGTGGCCTTGCGGCAGTACGAGCTGCTGATTACGGCCTTACTACGCCACTGAAAGACTACACCGTCCAAGCAAACCAAGAGATCTTAGTAGTTAGCCAAATAGAAACGGTGGCAGCAGTGAACAACTTGGATGAACTCTTATCCATAGAGGGTATTGATGTCTTCTTCATTGGGCCCACTGACCTGTCCACCTCCATGGGGTATGTAGCGCAAGCAAATCACCCAGATGTACAAGCCATGACTGAGAAAACGGTGCGCAGAATTCGTGCTGCTGGCAAGACGGCAGGCACCGTAGCCTATACTCATGAAGCGTTAGTGAAAGCCAAGGAGCGTGGGTTTCAATTCATAGTTCATGGGCTTACAGCTATGATGACTAAATCCGGCCGTGATTATTTAGAGATAGCACGCGATTCTTAGCCTGCCCATCTCCTACTTCCACTCGAAGCTGAACTCAACATTTGGCTGCTAGTGATCTGAATTGGCGTAGGCAAAGGAGTCAATACGGGAAATCCAGTTTTAAAGGTGCTGGGCCAAGACATGGTATTCACTCCAAGGGCCTAATTCGACGGATACTTTGTCAAGCATTATAGGGATGACAAACCTTATTTTATCTTCAGGATCCGGTAGTTGCGATTTCACATAGGCAAAAGGTGTTTATAGCTCAGGGAAGAATGCCCTCTAACATTGTCGTAGTAGTAGATGTAGCCCATTGCTTCATTAAGCAAGTCAGCTTCGCTCTTTATCTGTAAGGCTCGTGGAATAATGAAGGAGGTATAAAGATGACTGAAAAAGTAGAGGTGAAAGGGGAGTCTCTCGTAAACTGCGCCGAGTGTCCCAGGCCGGTGTGCGGGACCCCGGCCTGGCCAGAAAAGGTGCCCGAAAACTGCCCGGCGAGAACTAAGCTACATATAATCGAAAATGCTAAGAATAAAGTTTTGGGCCCTGAATTCCGTGAATTCGCTTATAATGCTGTCAAACAGGAGGGCTCGGGTTACATGAACCTCCCTGTTGTCCCAGGAGTATGCTCTGGAGTTAAAACCAGGCTGGAGGAAACCATAGAGTTCGCGAACCGAATGGGTTATAAGAGATTAGGTGTCGCCTTTTGCGGTGGTGTATCCAACGAAGCGCGAATGCTTGTAGAAATTCTTAAGCACGCTGGATTCGAGGTCGCATCGGTGCGTTGCAAATGCGGATCGATCCCCAAAGAGGAGCTCGGCATTAAGGATTGGGAGAAATGTAACCCTGGGCATTTTGAGGCAATGTGCAATCCCGTACTACAGGCTGAGTTGCTAAACGACGCGAACACTGATTTTAATATAATGCTTTGCTTGTGTGTAGGGCATGATTCCCTTTTCTTGAAACATGTTAAAGCCTTAACAACTGTTCTAGCAGCCAAGGATAGAGTGTTGGCTCACAATCCCCTAGCTGCACTATACCTATCTCGGTCATATTTGCGAAGGGTAAGGGTCAGAGAGAGATTCCCAGATGCTTTCAAAGAGGCCGCTGCTAGAGAGGCGGAAGCTGCTGCCAAAAAGGCTGGAGTGTAATTCTTTGGCAACGTGCAGGCACCGCCTGTGGGTAATTCAGAATGGAGCAAAATAAATAGAGATCCGATGGGGTGAGAATATGCGATGCGCAGCAAAAGTTAGCTGCTCTTGAAGCAAGAGACTCTCTAAGAAAACTATCATAGTTGGAGAGGTGAATAAATTGAGCAGGTTATATTGCTATCCCGCGCTGTTACCCCACATCTCCCTATAAACCGTATACCATGTATCATATGATATCACTAATGCTAGCCAAAGCTTATATTGACTGAACGAGCACTTAAAACTAGGCTTTGACCTGGTATTTAGCCTTCCCTTCCTCGTAAAGATCCCCACCATAAATATCGTTTATTACCGTAACCGGAAAGTCTTCTACCTCTAAACGGCGGAGTGCCTCAGGCCCAAGATCCTCATAAGCTACCACCTCCGCTTTCTTGATGCTCTTGGAAAGGAGAGCGCCAGCACCACCTATGGCAGCCATATATATTGCCTTATATTTCACCATGGCATCTTTCACTGGTTTTGTGCGCATACCCTTGCCAATCATCCCTTTCAGTCCTTCAGCTACCAGCCTTGGAGAATAACTATCCATGCGAATGCTGGTAGTGGGGCCAGCAGACCCAATTGGCTTCCCTGGTCTGGCTGGAGAGGGACCCATAAAGAATATCGTCTGTCCCTTGAGCTCTATGGGCAAAGGTCTCCCTTGGTCCAAGGCCTCGACTATTCTCTTATGAGCAGCATCGCGACCCTGATACATAACGCCAGTAAGCAAAAGATTGTCACCCGCTCTGAGGTCTTTCAGGGTCTCATCGGTCAAGGGAAGGGTAATTTTTTTTGCTTGAGCCATAACTATCCTCCTATTACTCTATTTTCAGTCCTTTTAGTATATCCCAGGCAATAATGTTCCTTTGAAGTTGCAAGGCAAGGTTAGTAGTGCTCATCGCTATGGCATCACGAC
>CAYTBB010000050.1:4419-8839 GCA_964435965.1 uncultured Dehalococcoidales bacterium | reverse complement strand
TCGCCCGTGGTCCCGACTCGCCGCCGACGATTATGAGCGAAATCTGCCCTGTGTGTCCCGTGGCCGCATGCTTCGCCGCCTGTTCTTCGTGTAGTCGGATGTCGGCCCGCCCTCGCTCATCATTCGATCCCCCCGGACAATCTTCGATATCGCCTGATGCGACACACCGTATTCCTTCGCCAATCGTATTTGGGTCGCTCGCTTGCTCGCGTACGCCGTCCTGATTGCTTCCACGTCCATCGGAGTCAATGACGAGCGGTTGTTCCGCGTTCCCTTTTGGTTCGCGAGTCCGGTCTGATGAGCGTGCCGGTGATTGGCTGATGCCGTCACTCCGTCCGCCCGTATCTCCAACAGGCCCATTTGTACGGCCGCGTACACTGCTTCTTCTCGGTGTTTTGATTTCATGTGCTGGATAATACCCAATCCATCGCTTTAGGTCCACCGGCCCAAGCAACGGCTCCACGCTCACAAACAGACACGGTGTCAGGTCTCGCAGCTTGAGCAGCCCAGGAATCAGCTTGTCCGCCGTCGCTTGGTCAGATACCGAGACGCCAAGCCAGACGTTAGATCGATCAGGCGCGTATCGAATCCGTTCCTTGGCTGGCTTACCCCAGAGGCCAGGCCACATTCGCCGCACGTTCTCTGGCCGCTTTGTGAGCAAAAGCCAATCGAGGTTCGGCGTCTGGTCGATCAAGCAGAAGAAGTCGCGACGGAGATCATCAAGTGTTGTGTAGTGCATCCCATCCGGTGTCGTTCCCGCCATCGCTGACGATGCGACCGAGCAACTGCCATTATCGGCATAAAAATAAGCACCGCGATCATGAGCATAGACTTCGCCGTCCCAGTCCTCAAATGGATCGCACAACGACGAAAATATTCGGGGACGCTCACCGCTCTTGGCCGCCTTGCGGTTCCACGTCAACGGTTTCGTCCAGTATGACTCCGACGTCTTCCGTCGCGTTCCATTCGGCCCCCACTTCACGCCATGCCGACCAGCTTGGGCCTCGGCGTAGCAGTGTTCGCAGCCTGTATGGACTTTCGCACACCCTATCCACGAATTGAAGGTGTGCGTGGCCCACTCGATCTTGGTGTGTTCAGCCATTGTTCCCCCTACCGGATGGATCATCCGGTGCAGTCTCGCGGCAAAATAGCTCGACCTGCGCTCCGAAGTTAGCGCGATCCGCCTCTAGTTTCGTTACACGCTCCCGATAGCGCTCGAGCTCTTGTCTCGCTTTGTTCGATTCGAGTAGGTGGCCCCCCTCGCAATACCCGAGACGCCAGTGCAGTCGCTCGTTCTCGAGCCGCAACCGGCCGAGCTCTCGTCCTGCACACCGCGCGCACATCCATTTATCCTCGACCAGCACGCCGTACGACAACACGGCACAATCACACGTTTGGCATCTCGGCATACCCATGACTCACTCGCCCTCTCCGCTCGCTTCTAGTTTCTCGGCCCACCGGATCGTCTGTCGCTGCGTCATGCCGCAGTGCTTCGCCAATCCATTGGCCAACACGTCGACAACGCCACGCAGTCGCTCGATCTCCTGCCCTTGCGCGCCTATTGTCTCGTGTTGCGCGGCGGATAATCCGTCGAGCCGCGCCACTTGCTCCCGCAGTCGCTCCAGCTCATTCATACGATTCCCCTATCGGAGATCCAATCCGGTGCGCCGGCTCGCAAGCGGCGGCTCCCAAGCCGGCGGCTCCTCGGCCCGATGTCGCAGCGTGGCCGCTGTCCAGCCGGCGCGAATCCTGGCGCACTCGCGGGCGATCTCCTCCGGCGTTGGAATGTATTTGCATCCCTCGTCCACGTCCCCGAGGCGACCAGCGCCCCCAGCGTGGCCGATGCAATAGCGTAGATGCTCCCCCTTCACATGACCGAACCGCTTGTCATTGTACCTCGCCAACGGCGTCTCTCTGCCACAACCACACATACATTTTGGCGGTTTCAAGTCGTCCACCTCATTACCTTCCCTTTTCAAACAACTCGTGATACCCGTCCACCGGCCGGTAGCCTTCCTCGCCAGGATGTGGTAGTTCGTCCGCCATAGCGCGCATCTTCCTGCCAGCGTGTGGGTCCCCTGCCTCGTGCATCTCCAGTATCGACCGGTACAACTGGCCCATCGAGTACCGATACCGCGTGGCCCCATGTTGCATCCGCGCTTCCGCCAACTCGCGTGCTTGCTTCCGCTTGGCGGCCGCCGCCATCCGTTCCGTTCGGACCTGCCGAGCCAATTTCCTCGCGTGAGAAGCGGTTTTCTCCCGATCTCCGAACATTACCCCCAGCGCCGGAAACGCTGGCTCATCCCCAGCGAACATTTTCTCCGTCGCCGCCAGCACGTCCCGGTATTCCACCTCCGACAGAAGTTTCGCCCAAGCCTCCAGCATCTCCGCCCGCCGATCATCTTCTATCCGGCCCATCCATTCCGTCGTTTCCGGAAAAAGAACGCAATATCGGTGCAGCCACCTGTCGAATTCGTCAGTCGTCATTTTTCTTGCGCCTCACCCCAATAATTTCGTCTGCTGTTGGTTTCCTTCTTTTTCGGGGACTCTCCTCCGTTTCCTCTGGTTCCCGGATCCCCACCCAGCCCTGACGCATAGTGTGATCGAGCGCTGCCACGGCTCGATCCTTGCCAACTTTCTCACACCAGGCCAACTGCTGGTTACAGCACGTCGGCGTGAGCGGTTTTTTTATTTCCCGCCGGTGCTCACACCACTTATGCCATGCCTTCTGGAATTCTTCCCCTGAGAACGGTAGAGGGACTGTGTCTGGTAGAAACTCTTTCTTGGTATTCTTCTTACTCTTGTAAGTAGTACAAGAAGAAGAAAGACTCGCGCGCGCACGCGAGGCCACCGGCGTCACGTTTGTTGCGTGACATTCGCGTGACGCTTCCGTGGCTCTTTTTCTGGCTTGGCGGTTTGTCGCAAGTGCTTTGCCTTTCCCGACTTTCCCCATGTGCTTGCGAAAGTCTGGAATCACCAAACCGTCGTTTTCTATCCGCAACCAACCCACTTTTTCGAGCGCTTTTGCGAATCCTGGCGCACGAGCCTCCCACTCGAGCCACGTTTGCGTCACGCCGGCTGCGTGACCATCCGCCGTGTGTTTTTCGGCCCAGCACCAGAGTCGGTAAATTTTCCCAAGGACTGCGTCGACTTCTATCCCCATCATCTCTGCCATGGCGATCACTTCTGGCTCCCCTTCGAGATCCCACCGCATTTTGATCCACTCGCCGGCCATAGCATCCGTCGTCTCAGTCCATCAAAAAAGCGGCATACGCTGCTCACCCGCCGGGGTAGAGATTCAGCGCAGCCGCTCATTTTTTCTGAGTTCTCTGGCGAGTAAGAACGCCGTCATCTTACCCGACCTTTAGTTGATGTCGAGTAATTCACCGACAGATAAACACCCCTCCCCGGACTGTACCGCGCAGTAAATCCAGGGAGGGGCTACTGTCGCTAACCCGCGACGAGCGGGCTAACCTTCGCACCGATAGAAAAACCCGGTCGCGCCGGAGGTTAGGGCTCCGGCGGCCGGGCAAGGCGAAATCGCTGGCGAGCGATTTAAGCGATTCAATTGTCATCGTGACAGCTCCCTAACTGCTGTGTAGTTCCGATTCTACCCGACATCCCTTACGTGTCAATCGGATCTCGTTTGCCTGGAGGATCAGTCAGGTGACTTAAGGCTGTGTCCCATACGGGTCACCACTGATCCCCCAGACTATCCCGCACGGTCCGGCACGAGACTACACCGGACGGGATTGCATCATGCTTCCTCAAGAGCACCTCTTGCCGTAGCCACTTCACGGCCATCGTGGCGTACCTCGCCCAATCCTTCGTCGGTAAACTCTGTCGTCCGCCCCATACTTAGCTCGGAGCTCCCGTCGCTGTTCGACTTCTACATCATAATCCGTCCAAGTCTGCCGCCACCGGCGAGCCTGAACCACGATCAAGCTTCCGTCGCGTTCCATGATCAGCAGCATTACCCCGCGATTCAGCGGCCATATCTCTTCTCCCTTGTGCGGCCTCCACCAGTCCACAATCCAAACCAACTCGCACTCGCGAATATCCCGACGCCCCAACCAATAGGACGTCACAACACCAGTCGCCGACACGATATGGTTGAGTTCAATCGTGCCGCAACGCTCAGTTGCGCAACAAGGTTGTGGGACCAAACCGGCTATCAGTATGACGTAGAAATGGTCCATCATTTACGCCCATCCTTGTATTTATTGTGTTTTTCCTTCTCACGCATCGATCCCCAGCAGAAAACACAAATCCTCCCACCACTCGAGCGGGATCTCACGAACGTACTTCAACTCCTTGCCAAGCCGTGGATCTTCCCCTTTACGCCACCTACGGATTGGCGATTCCTCCGTGATCTTGCGGACTAAATCACCCACTTCCTGGTTGATTCGTTTCTTATCCA
>CAYTBB010000050.1:0-4319 GCA_964435965.1 uncultured Dehalococcoidales bacterium | reverse complement strand
TCCGTGATCTTGCGGACTAAATCACCCACTTCCTGGTTGATTCGTTTCTTATCCATCGTACTCGATAGCCTCCAATTCGCCATCAGTCGCCTGACCCGTCAGAATCGTCACCTCTCGCTTTCGCGCGTGATCGACAATCAGTTGCTGATTTGCCGGCTGGAGACCCTCCCATGCCTCCTGCGGAATACAGAGCACCCCATCTTTCGGCAGCTGTTCACATGCGAGATCGATCGCAAGTTTCCATTTCTCGCCCCGGGAGAGTTCCGCGTAAAGCTCACTTCTACTACGGTCTGTGGCGGTGACCAACCGTCCGTCTTCAACTCGCAGAACGCTCGAGGGTACAGCTTGGCTCAGAACCTCGTCGACACCCCGTGCGGCATCCCGCAAGGTCTGCGCGTAGCTAGCCAGCTCTTTTGCTCTCCGGGAATGTTCTTCTCCGCGGATCCTCGTGGCTTTTCCATCGCGCACTCGAACGCCATCGTCCATGTCCTCTCGACACTCGCTGACGCGAAACGTTGCTTCCTGGATAGCGGCATCTCCCGGAGACTCAAATGCTGGTTTCTGCAGAATCTTTCTCCACGCTAAAAGGGTGTCAAAATGAGATTCGGCAGCATCGGCTTTTTCTGTCAATGACTCCACTTTCACGCGTTGGATATCGCGAGACTTTTTGCTTTCATTCAAGGCAAGTTGGAACTCGGCAACCTCACTCTCTAATTCCTGCAGCAGGACGACGGCTTTGTCCCGTTCAGCCGCACTTTCTTCCTTGGTGGATCCCTGATAGGATTGTTCCGCCTCCTCAAGATCCGCCCCAGCCTCCTCGCGGCTGTCCGCATCCGTCATCGCCAGGCGTCGCCGTTCCTCAAGCCGCGCTAGACATTCCTTCGCCTGATCATAGGCGAGTTCCAGTTCCTTTTTGTCACAGGGCGCCGACAAATTCAGGTCCCCGATCTGGTCCACGCACGCCTGAGCATGCCCAGCTTGGACGTCCGCCAGTTTTTCCTCCTGCCGAGCTCGCAGTTCCAGCGCCCGCTTGACGTGGCCGGCTAGCTCAATCGGGTCCTCAGTCTCCGTGCTGACTCCGATAGCCTCGAAGACTTCCTTGCCCCCCAACAGTTCGTAATACGCCGACGGGTCCGCCTTGACGCCAGTCAGTGAAACCAGCGCCTTGATCCGCGCCATATCTGCTCGATCCGGGTCCTCGATCCCCGGATCAACCAATGCCGAGATATCCAGCCGACTTTCCAGCTCGGCAACCTCTAGCTCTCCCTTGCGCGTGGTCCGGGCCTTGGTGACGGTCAGCCGGACGTCGCCGAATTCGAGCGTTCCTCGTCGGGACCCATCTCGGGTCCCAAGTCCGGCGACTTTCCCAGCGCCGAGAGCCTTACTTACGACCCGAATGGCCGTCGTTTTCCCGGTCCCCTGACCACCGCGAAGGACTACGACCCCCCCTTTTTCGGGGATCGGGATGGACAAATGCACGATCGCACCAACGTCTTTGAGTTCGATTGTCTTTGCCATGTCTTTTTCGCCCAACAAAACCCAAAAATACTATTTTCCCGACAACAGGGCCCCTCGCCCATTCCGAGGGCGTCTGGCACGCCCTCACGTAGCTCAACGAAGCCGCATTGCTACTACCCGCGACTTTGTTCAGCCAAAAACGCCAGTCGGTCCTCGCCGACGGTTTTGAGGATCTCTTGGTCCTCGGGGAAATAATCCGTCGTGTTCTCTTCGATCTCCATCATCAAGTCCCGGATTCGCCGCGGCTGCTTGTAGCTCTCGATACGGTCGACCATTTGTCGCAGATAAGGCGCCAATTTCTTCTGCTGTTTCTCATTCCGTACGTCATCCAGCGTCGGCGATTTAGACTTGTCAGGCTCTGTGCGGCTCTCTGACGGCTTTTCTTCCTTCCGCGTCTCAGGAGCCTTTGGCGATACTTCGTCTTCCAGCAGCTCAGACGTGCCGCTGTCGTCCTCTAATGGCTTCCTCTCGACCCACTCCTTTGGCGTCTCTTCGCCGCCCAGTAGGTCAGAGACCCCAACCTCTTCCTTTTCCGTCGGATTCTCCGTCTTCGTTTCCGCCCCCTTGCGGAACGTCGGGAAGGCGTCTTCCAGCTTCACCTCGCCGTCGCGCAGCGCCGTCGCCAGTCCCCGGAGCGTGATCAGGTGCTCTGAACCAATGTCGTCGATCGTCTTAACGCCCAAGACTGCCAGGATTTGAGATTCGTCAACGCCCAGCTTCGAGAACCACGTCAGCATCTCCTTCCGCCGACTTTTCAGGTTTTTCTGGTCCCCCACAGACGTCTTGCGCGCAGCATCGAAAAACTGCCGGGCGTAGACGAAGGGCACAACCTTGAAGATTGCCTGGCGGATCGCGATACTGCATGCCGCGTTCGCCGTGACTTGGATCATATCGTCGTTGAACCGTTGTCCCCGCTTGTTCGTGATCCTGCGTTTCACTTCTACGCTGGTCGCGTAGTTGCTCTCCAGATCATGCGCCACACCCTGCGCGGTGATGAACCGCTCGTCAATGCCGAGAATTCGAGACTGAGCCCGCAGATTCCCGTAATGCGCAGCGACCAACTCCGCCATTCGGACGCTTGGACCCTCAATCGTACTGTCGCCCCGGGGTAGCGCATAGAACATTTCACCCGCGATTTCCGGATCGTCGACGATCACCGACATTACATTCTCGTGAAATCGCTTCAGATCCCGGGGATACCGGTGGGCGGTGGAAATCTGCAGATCCACTTCCGACCGCACGATCGCGGAAAGGGCATCCGACCCGTCCAAAAACTGATCAATTTCACTGGTTTTCTCGTTTGCCATCTCTCATTTCTCCTCTTTTGAATACGTTGCCGATTCACTTTCCCGATACGCAACATAACCCGTGCGAAAGTCTTTCCACTGCCAACTATTTACACCGAAAGGATTTGTATCAATTCCCACTCCCCTCCGGTGCTGTTCCCAACCAAGCCCGAAAGCACATCGCTCATTATCTTTCAACCAAAATGCCATTTCCTTTTTCCTATTCCGCGGCCTCTCGTTCTGCCGAAACGTAGGGGCACGTCGCCCAGTATCCACAAAATTTCGGCGAGCACATCCAGTGCCCTGGATCCGCCGGCATAAACGCGCCGGCCTTGATAATTCTCGCCGCGGCATTGATCCGGTTCACTAGCGAGGTGAAGTCTTGTCGCGCCCGACTCGTGTGTTGGACCTGGCGAGAAGTATTCCCGGCCGCCGTCTGAACCGCGACGTCCAGCAGGATATCCGTCGCAAAATCCCCGGTCTTGTGCTTGTAGATGGCGGCATAAGTCGTCAGCTGGACGGACTTATCGGCCTCGTCGGCGTTTTTCTTCCGGCTGGCCGTTTTGAAGTCGACGACTCTTTTCTGTTCGTCGGCCATGTCCAGAACGCCCATCAAGTCGTACTCGCCCGGTAGCGGAATGATGTATTTCTCCTCGACCAACTCTGGCTGATATTCCGGCGCCTGCTGCTCCGCATGGCATTGGGCGAACACGCGGGCCCGACCGCGGCCTTCCTCGACTACGGCGTCTTTGCCTCGCGATTGCTCCTCCTCGCTCAGCCAGAGCCCATCGCTGCGCATCCGCTCGATGAAAGTGGCATCCGCCATGTCGACCATGTCCTCAACCCGTAGATCCTTTCGCGACGATTTCTTTTGCCGGAAGTTCTCGGCCGCCGCCTCGTGCATGGCGCTTCCTTGCAGCATTGCCACGCCAGGCGGAATCCGTTCACCTTCGACGTACCGCCGCCGGTACTGCTCGCCGCAGCTGGCCAGCATATTCAGCTGAGTCGGCGAGAGATGACCTTTTTTCGCAGCTGCCATGTTTTGTACCCCTCCACGAGAAAAAAGCCGACGGCTGGACAAGGTCCCTGGGAGGGAATCGTGCTCAGAGGCACGTGACAGCCGCCGGCGGGTGCGTTTCATCATTTCTTTGTCCCTCCCAGACAAGGGAAGTATAAAGAGTCTATCCAGACAAAGCAAGCGGATTATTTCAAAATTCTGGGATTGACAGGGTTTTACCATTTGCTAAAATTGGGACAGTCGTTCATGGGGAGGGAATGATGCAATTCTCCAAACGAGTCGCATTCTGGGTGCGTTACCATCGCCTAAAGCGGAAGTGGTCGGTCCAGGACGCCTGCGACCGAAGCGGAATCGCTCGGAGCACGTGGTATCGCCTCGAGGACGGCGAATTCTCCCAGATGGCCGGGGGATGGATCGACACATTGGCCGTGACCTTTGGGTTGGATGTCTCAGACCTGGCGGCGCAAATCAAACAAGGAGGACGCAAGTATGTTGGT
>CAYTBB010000049.1:0-9127 GCA_964435965.1 uncultured Dehalococcoidales bacterium | reverse complement strand
TTAGAACATGTGGTTTATTAAGTTCTTCAAAAGTCTTATCTGAAGTCTTACCATTCTCATTATCAAATAACATAGTCAACAACTCCTATATTTAGAATCTGGGAAGGAAGCATGTGAACATTAGCATTTATTTGAAGCAAATACATAATAACATTCCTTCCCAGATAATTAATCTTCTCCAGGTGCAAAACTTGAAAAAGTTTTTGCACTCTTAGGTCTTTATAATTATATTTAAGTATAGTTATATTATAGTAGCATATAGTCCTTATATTCCTTATAATATTTAACATAGTCCTTATTATGTTTCCTATATAGTGCATATATAAGGGACGGTAGAGTAATGTGTACAATACTGTGGTATGGCTACCTATACTATTGTACACATTATACAATAATTTCATATTTCTGTACCCTTCCAGACTCTTTGTGAAGCCTCTTAATGATACTATCCTTCTCCATTGCTCTCAGAATTCGTCTGACATGTTCAATAGAATAACCAGTTACACTGGCTAATTCTCTTAATGATACTTCAGACTCTAATGCTGAATCATCCTCATTATCACAGTAAGCCAGAAGAGCACAGTATACTGAAAATCCACCTTTGTGGATGCTATTCAGTAAACCTATGAATCCATTCTTAATTTTTACTTCTTCAAATACTATCATTTATCTTCCAAAATTCTTCTTTCTCAATATAGCAAATGCTTCACCATGAACAACAACATAGTATAATGAAGGTATTTCATTTCTTAATCCATTTGCATCTACTATAAGAACAATTCCATCTTTGTATTTCTCATGATATCCAAGAAGCCTATATTCTGCCACATCCATATTAGGTATACCATCAGGTAAAGTCTTATCCATCTTCATTCCAATACACTGTATTGTCCATGTTATCTCATTTGTTATGTCTTCCCATTCATCTGGAAATGCATCTTTGAATACCCTTTTTAATGTATCTCTTGTCTCATCACAGGTTGCATTATTGTATGCATCCTCTACATCTGCCACTGTTGTTTTAATCTCCTGCTTACCATACTCATGAATCCTAATTTGGTTCTCAATGCACTTCTTTCTTTCTCTTTCTTTTTTACCCATTTCTTTATCCTCTCTTTCTTTAGTCTGTTTTAAGAATCTTAGAAACCTTCCACAGTCTTCAGAAGATTCAAATTTAATCCTAACTAGCCAAAATGTAGAACCTCTCTGTACCATTTCAAAACTAATGACACCTTCTCCAAACATAGCTCTGGCTACCTTCTCAAATCTATTTTTATGTTTTAAATCAAAGACTTCAAACTCCTTGGTATAAGAAAATTGTGTTCTATTCATTTCATTCTCCTTATCCAAAAAACTTATAAAAATCTTGTGGCAAACTATCAATAGCATGAGCTATCCTATGAAAGGCACATTCACCAGTCTCATCCTCTGTTTTAACAAATAACTCACACCATTGTCCACATTGTACCTCTTCTTGCTGAAATGGACAACCTGTTCTCTTCATAATTCTTTTTTTGGTTTGTTCTTTCTCATCCATTTTTATAGTCCTTTTTCCTTCCACTTATTTGCTAAATCTAATACACCTTTTCCATACTCAAGTGAAGGTAGATTACTTCTCTTCTTTGAAGTCAACAAAGCCCATGTGTTCTTTATACCCCAGAAATACGAAGTCATTGTAACTATCCAGGAGTCAGTATCATACTCAATCCAATATTTCCTTAACCTCACAAGCTCTCTAATTCCCAACTGTACATTTACAATAGGGTCTAGAACTAGACTTTTTGAGAAGTCACCATAGCCTAACTCTGGCAAATGAATTTCACATACTGTCCTGGTTACTTGCATTAGTCCATATGCATGAGCATAACTTACTGCATCAGGATTAAAGCTACTCTCTCTTTCCATTATAGCCATTATCATATTTGGTGTAAGCCCTAACTCTGAGTTGATTGTACATTCAACAATAATAATCTTAGCAACTTCAGTTATCTCATGTGCATTTAATTTCCCTTTGCTTATGTCTTCTAGCTCCTTTACTAATTGTATGTACTTTGCAATCCCTGGAACCTGCTTCTGTGTTGCCTGAATCTCAAGGTTCTGTTCCTTGTCTACTGTACTTTGTTGTTTCCACTTTTCCTGCATTCCAAAGTAAGCTCCTGCTAGAACACAAAAACAGAGGAAATTACTAAGTCCAATTATTACATTAATCTTTGATAGCTTCATTTTTTGTTTTCTCCTTTTCCTTAGCTCTTCTTTTTCTGTATACAGACATAGGTTCTTTCATATAAAGCACAGCAAAACCAATACACCCATCTTTCCATCCACCAGGAAGCTTATCAATTACTTTCCACCTGATATCAATAGTCTCAATCTTATACTTTCTAATAACTTTGTTGACATACTTAACAAAAGTCTTATTAGATATTCCACATGGACTATATTCATGTTCCTTAACTTGTGGTCTTAACTCTGGTTTATTATAAACCCAGTGTAGATATGCATCTGGTTTTTTATCATCTACTAAACCCTCATTGCTTGCAACTAAAACTATAACCAATGCCAGCATAATAAATAGGTATATTAGTCCATCATTCATTTTCCTTTTCTCCTAAAAGCTTTTGCCACTGTATTTGACATTTCAGCTAAATGCTCAATTATGCTTACCTTCATTGCTAACTTAGCTTCACAATCTGTGTCATTACATCTCAGTATAATCCACCTACTAGTTCCTCTGTGTTTATCAGTTCTTATTCTACAAATTGAATCAGCCAAAAATGTTTCAAGTTTTTCTGGAGCATATGTATTCATAAACCATGGTGTTTCCCAGTCTCCACTCTTAACTGCCTTAACTGCACAACAGTCTTTCTTATGTGGTTGTAATAATTTTGTAATCATCCTTTCTTCCCCTCATCCACATTTCCTACCCTTCTTGCTATGATAATTTCCTTGACTTGGGTAAATGATAGTGGATAAAAATTGTGAGCATCAACACCAACATCTAAAGCCTTTCCTAATGGCTCCAGGTTCCCATGAGAATGTCCATGAAGCATCCAACTCCCATGGCAACTAGCTCTCCAAGTTCTCATTGGATAATGGCATAACATGACTCTGTATTTCTTGTCATCTCCATCACCTTTGATATATTCAATATCTGAGACCTTTGCAAACTTATGAAATAGTTTTTTAATATTATGGTCATGGTTTCCCCTCACTAGAATTATTTGTCCATTCAACTGGTCTATAATCCACTCAATATCATGACCATCACCTTTATTTGGTAAAGCAAAATCACCAAGATGGTATACTATATCACCTTTCTTTACTACTTCGTTCCATCTTTCAATCATACATGCATTCATATTCCAAACATTTTTGAAAGGTCTATCACAAGAATCTTCTAACAGCATGCTCTGGTGATTGAAGTGGGAATCACTTGTAAAAAATTTCATCTTTCACTTTCCTTTTTTAAATAATCAATCTCAATATCATCTATTCTATATCCATATGTTTCTAAAACCTTAAACAATTGCTCTCTTACTTGGAATCTATCAATCTTGTCTTTCTTTTCTAATGCTAAAATCATGTTTATTCTAATTACATTCATTCTATTTATTCTCCTTTTAGATGGACAACTTTTACCCTATCTTCATTAAGCCCATAAACCTCATATGTTTTGCCTATCTTCCACATTCTATTTCCTGGAGCAATCCAAAGAATTTCAGTTCCATCCTCAAACACAAGCTTCCATCTAGGCTCCCCTAGAAAACATGGAAAACCTGGTTTAATAAAATCTGCACTTTTTAAAATACCTTCATGTAGCTTTGCCAATTCTGGTGTTGTACAAGCAATAACCAAAATTATCAAACAAATCAAGCCTACAAAAATCTTTCCTTTCATTTTTCACTCCTTCCAATCTTTGAATCCTTTAATGTCCAATAAAGCAAAGCCTATGAACACTATTATTGTAATGAATAATCCTTTCAATATCAAGAGCCATATCATAATAAAACAAGCCAAAAATAACACAAACCAACCCCATCTGTTCTTCTTTATTACAAACCAGAATCCAATTAAAGCCATAATGGTATAAACTATTTCAAGTATCAGTGCTATTGTCATAGTAGTTCTTCTATTCTTATTTTAAGCTCATCATATCCATTAGTATAACCATAATGATATATAGTCTCAAGAATCTATTTAACCAATCCTTCTTCTGGCTTACTTCCTCTGTACATCATATAGCGAAGAATAGTATCTAATGCTCTATCAATAACATCTTTCTTATTCATTCCTTATCCTTCTTTGGTGTTTCAAAATTATCTTTAAATTTAAAGTCTCCTGTGAAAAAGTCTTCATTCTTAATGCCAAATTCTATAAATAAAACCTCATGCTCATCTGCATGGTTCTTAAAGGATGCACTCATTCTCCTTTTATATGTGCCAGAATAAATAGAACAGCCACATCTATGTTGCCACAAAGGACAACCAAATACATGACATAGAGTTACCTCTTTATTATCTCCTGCACAATCTTTACACTTGGTTTTGATTGCCTTTCCAGGACTCATTCTCTTCATATTTAGCTCCTCATATATGTAATATACATTTTTTATTTAAAATGCTTCTCTCTTATTTGCAAATATTTTAAATATTTTTTATATTTATAATCTCTCATTTAAGCCCCTCTAAGCTATTTTCCTTATTTAGCTATATTTCCCTACTCATCACCCTCAAAAAGGCTCTCTAATGGCTCCTGAGAGCCTTGTATGAGCCTTCCAGCATCATATCTCAGTGTATCCTTACCAAATACCTTCTGATATGTCTCAATTCTCTTAATTGAATGCTCAAGAAGATACTGGCTATGGTCTGCAAAATCATATACAATCAGCTTACCACCATCCTCTTTTTTTCTTAATCCTCTACCAGTTCTCTGGATAGTCTTTACATCTGACTTTCCACCTGGAGCCTGAATGAGCACATTAATTTCTGGAAGGTCAACACCCTCATCAAAAATTGTTGTAGCTACCAGAATAAATCTACCAGCCTCATTAAATCTTTGCATAACTTCTTTCCTGTACTTACTCTTTGTTATGCCTTGTAAAAATATTACTGGAATATCTATTTCCTTTAGTTTATTTTCTATAAACTTACCATGTTTAATTTCCCTAACCAAAATTAAAACATTGTCACCCTGATTAAGATGATACTTAGCAACCTGAAGAATAGCCTTGTTCCTTTGCTCACTTTCAACAATTCCATGTTTATAAATAGTTTGCCACCTGCCACTACCAAAGCTTTCTTTGTTTTCTATAATTCTAATCTCAATATCACATAAATCTCCAGACTCTTGAAGGTCTTTTGTTGGAAGACTATAAATTCTGTCACCAATACATGCAATAAGCTTCATATTCTGTAAGTCTGCTCTATCCAATGGAGTACCTGAAAGTCCAAGCCTGTAATAAGCATTATGGCAATACATAACAACCCGATAAAAAGTAGTTGCACTGGCATGGTGACACTCATCCAAAATAATACACTGATGAGAATTTACAAATTTTTTAAAATCAACTGAAGTCTTCTTAGCTTTCATCCATGAATCTAAACTTTGGACTGTTGCTATGTTTACATCATGTCCTGGTAGAAATTCTCCATCACCAATAATACCAACGTCCATCCTAACTCTCTTATTAAATCTATCTCTTGTTTGGTGAAGAAGGTCTTTGGTATTTACCAAGTATAATGTTCTAAGTCCAAGAGCCTTAACAATACCTATTGCAATCTCAGTATTATGTGTTGGTATGCAATGTTCTATTACATACATTTTATCATTATCATCTACAGAAATACACACACATTCATCATAACCACAAAATTTAATATTTTTTATTATTCTTGATTGTACTAAATTATCAACAGCAATTCTTATTTTTTTTCTGTATAATTGAAACAAATGTTTTGCTAACTTACCACTAATAGTAACTGTATAATTTATTAATCCATGTTTAATCTGATTTTGATATGTATATTGTGTGGTTTTTTCTCTTATTCTACAAATACCACCTAAAGTTTCAACAATTTCTTTAACATCATATGCTAATTGTTTTGAAGAAGAACTAAACTCAACCCCTCTTTTTGGTTTCTTATGAACATAACCATCAGTATCCATTAATCCCTGTAAAATAGACAACCTTACCTTCTTATTATTATATTTATAATCATCTGGAATGAATTTATTTTCTGATAATAATCCAAATAACTTATAAAACTTTAATGCTTCAACATAATAATTTTTGTTTCTTTTGTTTTTCAATTTAGCAATATAATAATCATATTTTCTACTTTTGTCTTTTTTTAAGATATAATTATTTAAAAGTTTGGACTCAATCTTGTGAATTATCTCACTATCTGCTGAAGAAAATCTTATCATATTCTGCCTAAAGCTACCATCACCAAGTAATGCTCCCATAATATATGGATGAATTTTAACTTTTCTTTCATTAAAATTAAGAATAGCACTTGGAGAAATTTGATAAACACATCTACCAGATTTATTTTTATATTTTATTATTATTTCTTTTAGTGACATTATTTTAAACTTATCTTTTCCCCAATTTATTCTACTTTTAATTTTCCATAGGTGGTTCTTACAGCATTTTATTTTATCTCCATTATTAAAAATAATTTCATAAATTGGTATTTTTCCTTGTGGATAAATTCCAACTACTTTTGTTGATTTTCCACTAGGAGTCAATACTAAATCACCAATGCTTAAGTTTCCAATTGTTGTTACACCATTTGGAGTATAAATTTTTGTATTTATTGGTAAGGCTTTTCCACTTCCAGTTGGTAATTGCAATATTCCTCTTTTCTTTTCCAAAGCACTTTTAATAGCATTCATCTGATAATCTCTCAACACAATTCCATTAAGTATATTATCTTGTATAGAAAACTCATTTCCTGGGTCAACTCTTTCATCCTCAATCTCACATTCAAAATCATGCTTCTCAAACCAATCAACAACTTGCTCCAAAAGTCCTGTTGGAAACTTACCAGTCTTAACATCTATGAACCTATACTTACCATCCCATTCACCAGACTGTACCTTTGGCATATGCCAATAGTTCTCATAGTAGATGCTAAAATGCTCTACCAACTCTGCAGGAAATACTGACAGAATTTGGCTCTTTACATTCTTGACTTTAATCTTAATTAAATCTTTCATCCTGTAGCCTATGAAATTCTCTTTCCATTACACCCATTAACTTAGCCATTTTTTCAAATATAACAGCTTGATATTGTGTTCCTCTTCCAGCTTTCCAATTCTTACCACCTATTGTAACCTCATATCCTGGTTGTCCTGGCTCCTTAATGCTGGCTCTAAACTTCTTTGTCTTGGTAATAAAAACCTTAATTTTTGGCTGGCTTCTTAACCATTTCATTCTTCTTTCTCCTTATCATCATCTTCTAAAAAACCCATATCAATATCCTTATCATGAATTTCTGCTTCATAGGAATAATCACAAGAATCAAAAGTACTTGTTTCTCTTTCATGATACATACAGTAACCATTTTTAAACTGAAGAAATTTTCTTAAAAAATAAGAACAACGATAACATAGTATTTTTGTATTAAGTACATCATCCATTTCTAACTCCTTTTTCTTCTCCAAATTCTAAACTTAAAAGTGTCTTCCATTTTTGATATGCAAAGCCAAGTCCAAAACATAAGTAATGGAATAGCAAATATAATCATACTCTTTTCCTCTTCTTTATTTCCTGAAATATCCTACAAGCCATATTATGCTTCATAGTATAATGATTATTTTCTTTTAGGATATCATCAATTGCAATACCTCTTTCTCTGGCAAAATGAACAAGCTCTTCTTGTGTCATCTCCTGCCTTAGCAGGAAAAATAATCTGTTATCTGGAAGTTCATCAGGATTCTTTTTTGCATTGATGTATTCTAACATAGCCTGTTTACATTCTTCTTGTTCTTCAGTTACCCAACACACATAAGAACAGTAACCCTCTTCTACAGCCAACTGACTTGCAAAATGATAGTTGGTTGTTGGAAGCTCCTTATTGCATCCTTCTCTTTTACAAATCATATTGCACCTCTTATCTTTTTAATTTCAAATACAAGTCCTGGTCCAAGTTCTTTCTTTGCAACCTGAAGTATTTTACCTCTTAGTGCAAAGTCATCAGGTTCATCATAGAAATAAACCTCAATATCTTTATAATATGTAGCATAAAGATTAGAACCTTTAACTGTTGCTATGTATTTAATCATTATCATTCTCCAAGAAGACAATATCATACTGGTCCTCATGCCCTTCTGGGATTCTTTTTAAAGCACCCCTCAAGGTTCCAGTGTAGTAAAGCTTGTCATCCCATTTCTTGAATTTTTTCCAAAGCTCAACTTTAGACTTTTTTCCATACTTCTTAATTAATTCTTGTCTGTTCATTTATCTCCTTCCTTCTGTTTGTTGCCAAGGTTTTATCTTCCTAGTCTTTCTATTCCCAGTCTTCTTTTTGGTATAACTCTCACAACTCCAAATACCAACTTCCCTACCCTTCTTGTCAATCTTACCAGTATCTTTTCTTTCACCAATAGCCTCAACTGCACAGTCTGCAGGTTCAAATACACCCTGTTTATTAGTTCCAGACCTTCTAAAGAATTGACAATTACCACACAATGGACAGGGTTGAAAAGTTCTCATATCTTACTCCTTGATTCATTATTCATATCTACAATATGCTGTGCATTTTCTTCTAGTTTCTTCATATTGTACCAATAATTGTACAAACTAGGAAAACCCCATCTAGCAAGTCTGTAGTATGGACATTCTCTGCCACTCTTTGTTGTACTAACCATCTCACCACCATAGGTAAACTTAACTTTCTTCAGCTTCTCAATTGTAGAACTCATATCAACTTCACCCCACATAGGGTCAAGAAGTTCATCCACAGCCTTTAACCAAAGCTCTTTACTCTGTGCTTTTGTCAACTTCTTTTTTCTCATTACTGATTCTCCTCTTTCAAATAAGCTTTTGCCTCTAATTTACATCTGGTAAGAACTGTCTGTTTAACATCTCTGTACTCTTCATGCTTTTTGATTCTGCCAGTGA
>CAYTBB010000048.1:2509-9138 GCA_964435965.1 uncultured Dehalococcoidales bacterium | reverse complement strand
CCTGTTTCCTCAGCAAGTCCTGACAGATATGTGATTTTGCCTCGGTTCTTTAATAGCGTCTCTAGAATAGTTATCCACGCATTTCGTCCAAGGACTTCTTCTAATATTCCCATAGAAGCCTCCTCCGTAGCATGAGTTTCTTATAAATTGCCAGGCTTGTCAATAATGCTTCCAGTATTGCTATTATTCGGAAAGGTTGACAGAATAAGAAAGGTTCACACAATATTCGGCCGACTATTTTGCCATAGGTCTGCCAATCAGTAGAGCAGGCCAAGGAGGATTTAATGACAATTAGAATCGTTACCGATAGTACATCAGATATTCCAAGCGAGGTCGCACGGAAGCTAGGGATTAGCATTGTGCCCTTGACAGTCTCTTTTGGAAAGAAGGTTTATAGAGATGGCCTTGACCTCAATGCTGAGGAATTTTACTCCAAATTAGCTCAAACTGAGGAGTTACCCAAAACCGCTCAGCCTTCGGTTGGAAGTTTCATCGATGTCTATGAGACACTTGCACAGCAGGATAACGAAATTATTTCTATTCACCTTTCCAATAAGCTAAGTGGCACTTATAATGCAGCACTACTAGCCAAGGAGGCTATGACGAAAGACTGCCGCATCGAGGTTGTGGATTCTAAATCGGTGTCCATGGGCCTAGGACTCACAGTCATTGCCGCTGCCAAAGCAGTTCGAGACGGTGTAACTTTTAAGGAGGCCATGGACATAATACATCGAAACGTCTCCCGAATGCATCTAGTCGCTTTTCTCCAAACGCTGGAGTATTTGGAAAAGGGAGGACGCCTTGGCAAAGGTAAAGCGCTTCTCGGCACACTGCTGCGCGTGAAGCCCTTAATCGCAGTCCGGGATGGCGAAGTTCAGCCATTCGGGAGGGCACGCACTACAAGGGGCGCACTGCAACGCTTATACGACTTCGTAAATGCTCTTCTTCATATCAGGGGGCTATCCATTATGTATACCACCGTGTCCAAAGAAGTGGAAATACTGGCAAAGTTGTTAGCTCCATTATTTCCTCAAGACCGCATCATCGTAACACAGGTTGGTTCTACATTAGGCACACATACTGGGCCGGGTACCGTTGGTGTTGCAGTCTTAGTAGAATAACACGACCTCAGATTATGTATCTATATCAGGGCGATGACTAAAGTTCCAGGGCCTACATATGTAGATGTAACGCAGCCAAGCCTTGTAATAAGAATACGCTCTCTGGGAAGTAGTGACTCCAAACGTTGGGCAAGCATCTCTGCCTCTTCGAGCATTGTGGAATAGGCAATTGCTATCTCCTTTACACCTGGAAAGTTTTCTGCCCACCGCTTTAAGCGATTTAAGGCCATTGCCCGACCAATAAGCAATATAGGAGAACGTATTTTACCACCATCGTAGACCTCACCCAGCAGCTTAATACCTAGTGCCATGCTTATTTTCCCCAAGAGAATTAGCCCTCTCGTTAGCCGAAAGCGCTTTCCCTTAAAAAGATAAGCAAAGTTATCAACCTTCCCAAACATGCGACTCCGCGGTATGATTTGATGTATTATGTCAAGAATCTGGTCTAAGTTCTTCCCTTCCTGAGCTGCCCTGGCAGCGGCTATGACTATCAGCCCCAAGCCTACGGAGACCGAGTTCGAATCTATTACTTCCACACGGCACCTATTTCCTATGTAACTCTGGGCTAACTTTGCCACATCATGTGTGCCGCTATAGCCGAGGGAGAGATGGATAGAAATGATTTCATCAGTTTCGGCGGCCAGATTGTTATATGCCGTGACAAAATCGCCCGGCGATGGCACAGAGGTTTTGGGGAATTCCCGACCATAAACTAGCTCGTGGTAAACCCTGTCAGGTTTAAGGTCTACGCCATCGCGATAAGTCTTGACACCTATTTGCATATACAGTGGCACTATAGTAATAGAGAGCTGGCGTGCTATCTCAAGAGGAATGTCACAAGTACTATCAGTCACTACTTTAACCATTATTGCTAATCCTCCTAGTTCAAAGTGAAAGCTCCTGGCTTTCTCCGTTATTATATCATTGAGGAAGCTGCGATAACTCTTGAGTAAACAGAAAAGGTAACAAGCAACTTGATAAACTATCATCGATGATGCCTCTCCAGATGGCTTAGAATGTGTTTCAATTCAGCCAATCATTAGCTAGGCATACTCCTACAGGAACCAATATGGAAAGAGAAGCTGTTAGCAAAAGGAAGCTATACAACCTACTGGCTAAACTCAAAACCAGCCCTGGGGATTATATAACCCTGTATGTGAAACCTTCTTCCTTTCCAAATTTTATAAACGAACTATTGCTAGAATCTAAATATAGTATATGCGTTGATGAAATCAAAGAGTCGGTTAATACTAAAACCGTTATCCAAGAAGCTGAGAAGTATAAAACAGGAGCAGCTATATTTTGGCAGGAAATTGGAAACAGGTATATAGTGCTGCCTCCATTCCCTATCAGAGAAAATAAAGTTTTCCTTGCCGAGCTTGATACTTCCCTTCTACACGAAACACTGGAGAGAAAATATACCATAGGAGTTGTATTGGTAACCTGGGGTTCATACGCTTTAGGGATTTTCCACGGCGATAACTTGATAGAATCAAAAGTGGGTACCGGTTATATTCATAAGGAACATAAGAAAGGCGGCAGAAGCCAAAAAAGATTTGCCCGGAGAACTGAAGAGCAGAAAAAGGACTTTCTGAGAAAAGTTAGTAATAGAATTGAGGAAAGATTTAAAAATCACGCCTTGGACTATATCGTCTTTGGAGGGAACAGATTAATTAGCAAGCCATTGCTAACAGAATGCCGATATCTTGAATTGGAGAGTGACAAAATTTCGGCAAGAATTTTGAATGTTCGGTATGCAAATAAGGAAGCCCTAGACTACAGCTTGGGTGAAATAACAAAATCGCTAGTTTTTACTTATTGAAGGCGTACAAAAACATATAGCATAACAAATGCCACACTTGCCAGAAGCCAAATCACCAGGCTTCTTTCTAACCCCTAGATTTCAAGCGTCTAAAGGCAGCCTAGATATCAAATCTAACTACCTCTAGACGCTCAGCCAATGGCTACGAGTATTTAGGCTTTACCTATTCTGAATACCTTTGTGCCACAGCTCGGGCAGACACCCTGTACTGCTGGTCTGCGGTTCTTAAGGATAATCTGTCTGGGGTTTCTTATTTCTACTTTCTTCCTGCACTTCATGCAATAAGCTGTTGCCATGATACCCTCCTTTTTCTAAATTATTTCTACTAATATAATTATCGCAAGATTGAAGTCTTGTCAATACCCTAGACCCTGTTTTTTAAACAAAATTACCCTGACTACTCCTAAAATGAATAAACCAAAAACCAGAAGAGCCTTTCTGCCCTCAGGCATAGGGTTCCAAAAGCTTCGCCAAAAGGACTCCATTACCTCGCCCAGTCCAATGTCAGGAATCTGGAAGAACCTCTTACCTGTTTCAGGATCCCGTTGGTAAAACTTGACTTTAGGATTCTCAAAGGAGGTCTCCATTTTCCCTTCATATTCCACCCACATATGTATGGGAGAACAATTAAAGTAGTAGGGGATGTTCTTCGCTTCAAAGATGGATGCTAGAACTAAAGCTCGGGCTTTGCAATCCCCCTTTTCTTTCTCCAATACCACTTTGGTGGCGGGGAAATACCACGGCATGCTATAAACTTCCCAGTCATAGTTATAAGTTATTCTCGCCAGAACCATCTTTTCTATAGCTACAGGATCGGAGGAAAGGCCCTCCAGCATGGATTCAACAGCACCAGGGTCAACATCTGGGCTAAAAATCCTGTGAACGCTAATAATCAAGTTTAAGGGATTGGGATATAACACAAACAGTATCCAAAGTCCCAGTAATAAGGGAAAATACCGGTGAAAAACTTTTTCAGTAAAAATCCACCACTTCACTTTAATGCTATCTGGCATTCCTTTTCGCCAATCTCGTCTCTCCCTTGAGTGCCCTTTAATATGCACTTGCAGCACTGCTTTAAGCAGTTATGCTAAACTCAAAGCCAGTCGGCTAACTCATAATCAATAATCTCATCAACCAAGAACCTTGTGACGAGAGCGATATTTCTAAACGTATCAGTGTTAAGCAATGAAAACCTTTCATAAATTATCCTTTGGATCTTCGACTGGTAGGCGGGAGTTATATAAGCCAGCTTTCTCCCTATGTAATCTTTAACCTCATCTCGAATTAAAGGCACAGCACAGCTAACATCCCTGATAATTGAGGCTAGGTAAAGGATCTTTCCCAATCTATTTCGTAGTGCTACCTCCCAAACTAGAACCTCCTCAACACTCGGGTCAAGGATATACTTAGCATAAGCCGCCTGATCCACAACAAAGTTCTTACCATATAATAACCTGGTAACTCCATATTCCTTGGCAGCCATTCCAATATTATAGAGAAGAGCATTTATGCAACCTTGGGAAATATGGTATTGCTTCGCCACCCTTACCAAGTCTTTGGGATCCTTGATAAGGTAGTATTCTAAAGAGCCATGTAAAACGGAATGCGCTGCCTGGCGTCTAATCCCAGCTGAGCCGACAAGCTGCGGCATTTCTAGAAACTCATCCATATAAACAGTGATTGTCGCTTTTCCAGACAAAGCATCATGGGTAGCAAAAACTTGTTTCCCTGGCAGATTTTTCAACTATACGGAGGTCAACTGAATCAGCCATCGGCTCGCCTATGATTCCATAGCATTCATCTAAAGCGCTCACGATTTTATTGACAATAGATTGCGCTACTTCTCCGCTCTTTGTTACAGAGAGCTTTGTCATTGATTATCAACATTCTCCAGTTTGCTCTGAAATCCGGGGCAAATCCTCAATTGCCCTGGCCATAAGAGACTCAAGTCTCTCCCCTGGCATATCTCTAAATCCACTCACCAGCATTATTCTAGCACGTATCTTGCTTTTTCCTTTTTGTCAACCAGATTTTCTTGACGAGAGCTAATAAATAGGATAGGCTATTGGCTTAAAGCTTGAAAGGGGGATATCAAGTTGTACTGCCGCGGCATCAGAGGTGCTATTACAGTTCCAGCAAATAATAAAGAGAACATTATAGCTGCCAGCAAGGAGCTACTCGAGGAAATGGTACAGGCCAATGGAATTGAGCTTGACGAGGTAGCTGCCATCTTTTTCACTACCACATCAGACTTAAATGCTGAGTTCCCAGCAGCGGCAACACGGGAGCTAGGATGGCCACAGCACCTTGCCTTACTTTGCGGACACGAGATGAATGTTCCCAACAGTCTACCTCGCTGCTTGAGGATTTTAATGCTAGTAAATACAGAAAGGGGAAGCGAAGAAATTAAGCATATTTACTTAAGGGAAGCAAGAGGGCTGAAAAGAGGTAAAACCATAATACCTGGAGGCAAAACATGATTGTAGTCATGAAAACTAACTGCAGCCAAGATGAAATTGAAGGGGTTGTGGCGCGCATTCAACAACTAGGATTAAAGACGCATTTATCACAAGGTGTCGAGCGTACAATTATAGGGATATTAGGCCAAGTTCTTACCAATCTCCAAGATACATTGCTGCTATTGCCCGGGGTGGAAGAGATTATCCCCGTTAGTAAGCCTTATAAGCTTGCCAGTCGGGAATTCCACCCTCAAAATACTATAGTCAAGGTAAGTGACCTTGCCATCGGTGGTGATCAAATAGTTATTATGGCTGGACCCTGCGCGGTAGAAAGCGAAGAGCAACTTCTAGCTACCGCTCGGGAAGTCAAAGCAAATGGCGCTAGCATCTTGCGCGGTGGCGCCTTTAAACCAAGTACCTCACCTTATCACTTTCGTGGATTAGGTGAGGTGGGGCTTAAAATGTTAGCAAAAGCCCGAGAGGAAACTGGGATGCCCATCATTACTGAAGTAATGGCACCAAACGATGTTGAATTAGTAGCTAGCTATGCTGACATCCTCCAGATTGGGGCACGAAACATGCAGAATTTCATTCTGCTGGATGAAGTGGGGAAAACGAGGAAACCGGTGATGCTCAAGCGAGGTTTATCAGCTACAATTCAAGAATGGCTACTAGCTGCCGAATATATTCTAGCCAAAGGGAATGAACAACTTATCCTCTGCGAACGTGGCATTAGAACCTTTGAAACTTCCACTCGTTATACTATGGATATCAGTGCTATCCCCGTCATTAAAAGAGTCAGCCATCTGCCCATCATTGCTGACCCCAGTCATGCCACAGGCAAATGGTATTTGGTAGCTCCCCTGGCACTAGCTGCGATAGCTGCTGGGGCTGATGGATTGATGATAGAAGTCCACCCTAACCCTGATCTGGCGCTTAAAGACGGTGCTCAATCACTTACCTTTGAACATTTCCGACAATTTACGTCTCAATTAATACCTATAGTCCAAGCTAGCGGGAGAAAATTGGCTACTTCTAGCATAAAGATTAAGTCCTAAGCTTCAAATGAGGATTGAGCAAGAATTAATCAGCATAGTTCCCGAAAAGGAAACGCTTCTTACCATCGGCGTCTTTGATGGCGTTCATGCAGGGCATCGCTACCTGATTAAAAGACTGAACCAGCGAGCAAGGGAAGAAGATTTGCTTAGCGGCGTAGTCACCTTTAAC
>CAYTBB010000048.1:0-2409 GCA_964435965.1 uncultured Dehalococcoidales bacterium | reverse complement strand
ACTGAACCAGCGAGCAAGGGAAGAAGATTTGCTTAGCGGCGTAGTCACCTTTAACTCCCATCCACAATCTATATTGCGCCCCCGTAATCAATTACTGTGGCTAAGCAGCCTAGAGGACCGAGGTAAGGAACTTCAAGAACTGGGCATAGCTTTAATCGCTGTGCTATCTTTCACTTTAGAGCTAGCTCAAGTCAGTGCCAGAGAGTTTGTCGCCTTGCTCAAGAAGTATCTCAAGATGCGTGGCCTTATAGTTGGCCCTGACTTCGCTTTAGGCAGAGGACGTGAGGGCGATGTTAATTTACTGCGCACATTGGGACAAGAAATGACGTTTAGCGTGGAAGTCATGCCTCCATTTACAATCAATGGTGAAATAGTGCGTAGCACTCTTATTCGTCGAGCGCTGGCTCAAGGTGATATGATGAAGGTGGAAAGATTGATGGGGCGCTATTTCAAGCTTAGTGCCAAAGTTATCTCCGCAGACAAACGCGGCCAAAGGTTAGGATTTCCTACCGCTAACTTAGATATAAGGCCAGGACAAGCATTGCCCGGCAACGGTGTTTATGCCACTATTACTCAAGTAGAGGGGAAGCAATTTGCTTCAGCCACCAATATTGGCATACGCCCCACTTTTGAAAGTGGTAAAAAGACCGTGGAAACTCACCTCCTCGATTACGAAGGTAATTTATATGGCAAAGAACTCCAGGTTAAATTTATACACAAATTGAGAGATGAGCAACGCTTTGCTTCGTCTAAAGAACTAGAGGCTCAGATTAAAAAAGATGTCGAAAAGGTAAAAATAATAACTAGAGAATTAAAATGATCGATCCTTCATTCTTCAGGACAAGCTTCAAATTTAGCTCCCTCCTAAAGCGAGGGGTAGCTGAAGTCATTGTCGAACAGGAGCTGATACAGCTACTAGAATCAGGGAAACGCCTAAGGTTAAAACAAGGTTTTGACCCCAGCACCACAGATATCCACCTAGGACATGTAGCTGGCTTGAGGAAATTGCGCCAGTTTCAAGAGCTAGGACATAAAGTCATTCTCATAGTTGGTGACTGGACAGCACGAATTGGAGACCCAAGCGGTCAATCAGCTACTCGCCCCATGCTTTCGCAAAAAGAAGTAGAGGCTAATGCCCAAACTTATTTGAGACAATTCTTCAAAGTGGTAGATAAGAATAGAACAGAGGTAAGATGGCAAAGCGAGTGGTACGACAAATTCACTCTAGACCAGGTAATTAAACTCACGAGCAGATTTACTATAGCGCAACTTTTAGCTAGGGAAGATTTCAATAAAAGATATAGCTCTGGCAATCCTATTTCTCTAACCGAGATGCTCTATCCCTTACTCCAGGGCTATGACTCAGTAGTTATCAAAGCCGATGTCGAATTTGGCGGCACTGACCAGAAATTTAATTGCCTCCTAGGTAGAGAACTACAGCAGTCCATGGGCCAGCCTCCTCAGCAGGTTTTCCTCGTTCCCCTTCTCATTGGCACTGATGGCAGCCAGAAGATGAGCAAGAGCTTGGGTAACCATATAGGTATCGTTGAACCACCCCGTGAAATGTATGGCAAGCTAATGTCCATCCCCGACTATCTTATCATTGATTATTTTGAATTAGTAACCGATGTCCCAGATGAAGAAATCGCTGAGTTTAAGGAGCAGTTGAAAACCCGCTCAATTAACCCGATGAGCCTTAAAAAACGTTTAGCTTATCAAGTTGTACAACAATTCCATGGTAAACAGGGAGCTGATGAAGGAGAAGAACATTTTGTCAGGGTATTCCAGAAGAGGGAGACACCTGAGGAAATACATACAGTCGAATTACATGATACCATCACCATCAGCGATGAGGCTGAAATTGAGGTTTGGAGAGACATTACAAGCTTGCTATCTGATGCTGGTTTGGTGAAGAGCCGGTCAGAAGCAAAGCGCCTGCTAGCCCAAGGTGCCATTGAGATTGACGGAGAGAAACTCAGCACCGATCACGTGATTTTGAAGGATGGAAGTATTATAAAGGTAGGCAAACGAGGCTTCTTGAAAATAGTGGATAGCACGAAAAGGAAATGGGAAGCTGCCAATTCATAAAAAGGAGTTAATATAAATGCAACTACGTGTACCAGGACCGACACCCTGCCCACCACAGGCCCTTCAAGCCATGGGCAAACAGATGATAAACCATCGAAGTAAGGAATTTAGCCGCATCCTTAACTCAATAACGAAGAAATTGAAACAAGTATTCCAAACCAAGGGAGATGTTCTTACCCTTACCGCTTCAGGTACCGGTGGTTTGGAAGCAGCTATCGTAAATACCTTGTCGCCCAGCGACAAGGTTCTAGCAGTATCATGTGGTTTCTTTGGTGACCGTTTCACCGATATTGCCAAGCAATATGGGGCTAATGTAAAGTG
>CAYTBB010000047.1:0-9329 GCA_964435965.1 uncultured Dehalococcoidales bacterium | reverse complement strand
CGCTCTATGTAGTAGTCGTCGGTGAAGTGCATCCGGGTGGGGACCCCGGGCACCAGGGCGACGTAGTTCATGAGGAGGTTGGTTGCCGTCAACTGAACATGGAGGCTAGTCGGAAGTCTTAGTGATAAGTCCATGGCTCAACCCTCCCCCAGGTACTCGTCAGGCGTGAGAAGTTCCAGCTCTAGCTCCTTGGTTACTTCCCCCTTCAGTATCGCCATGGCCACCTCATCCGACACACTCTTGTACACCGATGGGGCGCCCGGCCGCGCTCTGGCCTGGCTCATCCATCCCGACTCGACGTCATGCCACAAAGAGATCACCCCGGGCGAAAAGCCGACCAGCTTGACGAGCTGAGTGATCGACCTGGGGAACTTTATCCCGACCTGGGCCAGCAGCTTAGCCCGGATACCGTAGACCTTCCGGTAAGCCTCGGATACCCCCGGGATACCAGATATACGCATGACATCCAGGGCTCGGTCCGTCTCATGTACCTGTTTCCAGTATACGCCGCAGCCCATAGCCCTTAGTCCACCCCCAGGACCTCTCTCAGCCTCGCCCTCTCCGCCCTCTCGGCCCGGTACTCAGCGGTGAAGTAGTGTTGCCTCTCCTTCACGTAGTCAGCTATCCAGTCAGCCAGGAATACCACCACCTCGACCTGGGCAGCCTCAGTGGCCACCCTGATCCACTCGATCATCCAGGGTACCACCAGCCGGCAGATGAAGGGCTGGCCATCGTAGAATGGCAGATCCGGAGTCCTGGCTGCCATGCCTCGATAGTAGGAGAGGTCGCCGACCCCGGCCTTAATGTCCCGGATCTTGGCCTCAATGAGGTAGTAGGCGTTGTCGGTCCACTTTACCGCGTCCACCCTGGGCCTGGTCGGCCGGAACATAGCGGCCGCTCTCCCCAGCCCGTAGCGGTCCACGTACTCCTGGGGTATCGGGCCGAGCTCCACATTGAGCTGCCAGCCACCCTTGGGCCAGGCCGTCAGCATGTACTCTGAGATGTAGCGGCGCTCCCGTTCCTGTCTTGGCACCCACGCCCTCCCGCATAGCGCAACATGTTGCGGTTGACATTCTAATCCCCCGGTGAAAGAATTGCCAATAAGGGCGGGGACCCCGAAGGGAGATTGTCGGGTCCCCGCCTCTCCTTTTGGGGCCCCCCCAAACGAAAGCAGGAGGTGTTATATGGGCATCAAAGTAAAGGGGATCGACGCCTCAACTGGCAAGTGGTTGGACAACGCTGGTCGGGCTGCCGAGGTCTTCGCTGCCGAGGCAGAAGCGTCCGCCGACCCCTGGGCCAGAAACACGGGAGCCGCCGCCGACACCTACGGACAGGCAATCACCGCCCCCGGCATCAAGGAGAGGTTCCGCCGCGGGGTAGCCCGGGCCGGAGCTGCCAAGTTCGCCCGTAAGATCCGCGACGTCGCCCGGGACCGCTTTGCCCCCGGTATCTCCGCGGCTACGGCGGACTACAAGGCGGGCGCTGAGCCTTACTACTCCACCCTGGCAGCTCTCACCCTCAGCGGCCGCAAGCCTCGGGGCGATCCGGCCAACTACCGCAGGGTAGAGGAAGTCGGCAAGGCGCTCAATGCCAAGAGGCTGGCCCTGCTCGGCGTCGCCGCCCACAGCTCCACCGCAGCGTAAGGGGGTGCAGGTAGATGTACTTTCAGCAGCGATACCTACGTGAGTCAAGAGCCTTCCCTGCTACCAGCGGCCTGGAGACCGTAGATCTGCCTAACAGCGGGCTACTCTCCGGTATTGAGCTCAGGGTATGGGGTACGGCTGGTTCGGGTGGTGACAAGCCCGACGTCTGGCTGCATGACCGCCTGAAGAAGATCGAGCTGATCATCAACGGCTCCAAGGTAGTCAAGAGCCTGGAGGGCCCGCAGCTCCTCGCCGACATGCTGTACAAGCGGACCCCCATCCACTCGCACGACACCAAGAACATGTCGGCTGCCAGTTGTGAGGAGTTCTTCTACATCAACCTGGGCCGCCACTACCACGACCTCGACTATATGCTCGATCTCTCCAAGGTGAATGACCCCGAGCTCCGCCTGGATACCGACTTCACCCTGACCTCTCAAAACGGCTGGACCAATGGCGTGGCCATGTCCGCTGCCCCCAGCTACTCTCTCATCTGCCACCTGCTCCGCGGCGACGGCGTGGTCCCCAGGGGCTACATCAAGACCTCAGAGGTGTACCGCTTCACCTCCGGACTGAGCAAGAAGGAGAACATGAAGATCCCCCGGGGTCCTCTGTACTCCAACCTGTACCTCCAGAGCTTGTACAAGGACCAGGGCATCGGCTATCTGCTCGACCACCTGGAGCTCAACCTGAATAACGACGCCATCATCCCCATCCGTGTCGGGCCTACCGAGCTGGCCTCCGAGGTGGCCAGGATGTACGGCCTGTTCCACATCATCCAGCAGATGAGCGTCAAGGGCGGCCAGGCCTATCCCTCTCCCATAGAGCAGGGCATCCTGAAGAATGTCCAGGTAGGATTGGTGGACGCCGAAGCGTTGGCCATGGACCTGTGGGGGGATTCCGGTGGCATTGGCTTCCGCAAGACCTCTGACGGCGTGACACCGGTCACCTCTAACATCAATGTCAACGTGGACTTCCACGGCATCTGGCCCTTCAGCGTGTCCCCCATCCCGATCCTCGATCCCCATGACGAGAGGACCTGGATCAACAGCGCCGACCTGGGAGACTTCTGGCTGAGGGTGGAGGAGAACGCTTCCGGTAGCACCAGCGCCGTGCTCAAGCTCCTCGCCGATGAGGTAGTGGCTCAGTAGCAGCGGCAAAGTTCCGTCGCCGGCGTGGGCCTGACCGTGGGGTATCAGCTCCACCAGGCCCTCGCCGACACGAAGGAGGGACGAGCCTGTGGACCGCCGTATAGAGACACGGGTCGTTGATACCGGTGGAGCAGCCAAGAGCACCCTGCTGCAGCAGGACGCCTGCGAGGTGTGGTGGATCTCGGTATCCCCCGAGACCAAGGACACCAAGGGCCTGGTCCAGATCTACGACGGCTTTGACACTGGTGGCAAGCTGGGCTGGCAACAGGAGCCGGCTTACTCCAAGCATTACAACTTCATCCCGCCCATCCCCTGTGACCAGGGCATCTTCGTCTACAACGATGCTGCCATAGCCTGCTATACCATCGCTTACCGCCCTAAGAAGTGGCGGACCGAGGGGTAATCGGGTGTGGTACCACTACACCCTCACCGTCTCCCAGGGCACCCCGGAGGCCATCCCCGAGGTCAAGGAGATCGAGCTGACCTTCGGCGTCATCAAGTACATCGGCGTGCTCCACCCTACCGGCTGCAAGGCCATGGTCGGCGTCCGGATCTTCCGTTTTGAGCACCAGATCTTCCCTAACAACCCGGACGAGGCGTCACGCGGCAACGGCAACATCGAGGGGGGAGAGGTGCACTATCCCCTCATCGAGCCGCCGTTCACTGTCAAGGCCAGGGGCGATTCGCCCGGTACCAGCTTTAAGCACGACATGATCATCATGATAGACGTCCTCCCCTTTGCGGCCGCTGAGCCCTGGCGCTTCCAGGACCCCACCCTCGCCAAACTAGCCAAACTATTGGGCATAGGAGGTTAAGCAGATGTTCAACTGGCTGCGTAAGGTTAAGAATTGGCTCATCCACTCCGACCGCCTCGGCTTCTGCGACGAGCTCGAGATTGAGCTATTCGAGCATGGCAAGCGGGTATATCATCGCAAGTACAAGGGTAGGTGCCCGACCAACGTAGGCTTTGCCGCAGTTGCCGGCCTGGTGGGAGACACCGGCAGTATAGACCCGTTTACCTATCTCGCCGTAGGCACCGGGTCGACGGCGGCTGCTCCGGCGCAGACCACGCTAGTAGCCGAAGTCACCGACACCGGCCTGGCGCGGGCCAGCGCCACCGTGTCGCGGGTGACCACCACCGTCACCAATGACACCCTGCAACTGCTGCATGAGTGGACGGCCACCGGCGTCAAGATCCTGCGGGAGATCGGCGCGTTCAACGCCGCTAGCGCCGGCGGTATGCTGGCGCGGAAGGTGTTTGACGCGATCACCACTTCCGATACGATGGTGGTGAAGCTCACCTACAAGTTCCCGTTTACCGCAGCCTAGAGAGGTTAGCCGATGAAAGCGGTATTGAACCGGCTGATCGAGATCGACGCTATCACACAAGCGCCGTTGCTGCGGTTCCGGATTGACTGCTACCTGGAACCTGGTGATCCGGAGTTCGGGACTCAGGTTGTCCAGGTTCCGGAGCGTCCTTTGACATCGGAAGAACGGAACGATCCGGTTCTGGCTGCGCTGGTTCCGAAGGTAACACAAATCAACCCTGTCAACTGCCATTCTATCAGGGTTCCGGCGGACGTGAGCGAAGCGCAGTTGCGTTCCGTCATGCGGGCTCGTCTTCACGATCTCCGAAAGAGCCTGAAAGAGCTTGCGCGTGTGCGGCGCTTCGTGGGGATGGTAGAAAGGGAATAGTTTCATGGCTGCTATTGACATCGGGCCTGGAGCTATAAACAGAGACGATGATCGCTATTACAATACTACTTATGTCTTGTTAGACAATCCGGCAAATGATACGGGATCACTCACATCTATGGAAATCTGGACAACTGGCGATTGTACGGGGGTGAAGATGGGGTCTTTCTACGGGTCTGCCCCAACTTTTACTAATCGTGACTATGAGACTTTAGGTGATGTCGCGGGCGGAAGCAAGCAGACATTCAGCGGTCTCGATTGCGATGTTGTGTCTGGAGACTACATCGGGGGATATTGGCAAGAAGATTTCTTAGAATGGGATATTGAAGGTTTCGCCGGAGCTTATGCGAAAGGCGGTGACCAGTTCGGTCAAGGGGAACAAACATATTCCGAAATGGCTGGAGATACTGGCAGTTTATATGCTACCGGTGAAAGTGGTGTTCCCCCTATCGACGAAACGTACTTTGACGGGTTTGACATAGATGATCCTCTATTGAAAGAAGTCCGGAAGATCGCCGTGGACGGTTTCGACATCGACGATCCCCTGCTAATGGAAGTCCGGAAGATCATCGCGGACGGGTATGCCTTGACCGACACCCTCATCGCCGCCAAGGTGTTATCGCGGATTCTTACGGACGGGATCGCGATTGCCGACACCCTGGTGAAAAGGGTAGAGCGAGTGATCACCGACGGGGTCCAGGTTGCCGACTCCCTGGTGAAGGGTGTAGGCAAGGTGATCAGCGACGGGATCGCCTTCACCGATTCGCTGGTCAAGCAAGTCGGCAAGGTGATCACCGACGGGATCGCTTTCACCGACATAGCACGGCGCTTTGTTGACCGGGTACTCACCGACGGGATCGCCTTCACCGACTGCCTGACGCGGTGGCGCTGGCTGACGGCGATTAGGAACCTAACGCGCCGGCGCTGCGTCCAGGACGCCGTGAGGGAACAGGACTCGATAGACGACGGGAACATTTAGATGGCAAAAGACTATCCGGACTGGACTGACCTGGTACAGATCATAGGCGCCGACATCATGGTACCTATCGACATTCAGGGCGCGTATATCATGATGCCGGTGGATATTCAGGCCCAGTACCTCACCCTGGAGATCGACATCGTGGCGGCGTCTGTGGAAAAGGTTAAAGTCGACCTGGTAGCGCAAACCGTAGGCGCCATCGAGATCGACATCAAGGCTGCGAGCATCGGGACCCTGAACATCGACATCGAGGCTCAGAGTGTGGGTGTTTTCATGCAGCCTGATTGGAACGTCAAAGAGGGGAACGCGAAGGCGTGGGCGCTTACCGGCTCTATCAGGGAACCAGGGGAATACCTCGAGCAAACCTATGAAGTTCCCGCGGGAAAGACGCTCTATATCACCGACTCTTCCTGTCTTTCCTACACCACCAATGCCGAACACGCCGACAAGCCGCAGGTCATCGAAATGAATCAGACGGGGTACTACCTGGGCGGAAACGGCGGCTGTCACCTGCAGCAAATGACACCCTTGAAGATCACTGCCGGACTCTCCATGACGTTTAGGATCACTAATCGAGCGGCACACAACACCTACATCTGCGGATCAGTTCGGGGGTGGGAAATATGACGACACCTATTGAGCGTTACAAAGCCGGAGACTTCAACGAGTGCAACGCCGAAGAGCAAGAGGACGGGTCGTACATCTACGTTCTAAGCAAAGAGGGACGGGAAGAGCTTGACGCGTTCCGCGCTCGAAACCTGGGGAAGGCGGGTGAAAGAGTGCTATACCAGGCGGTTGTACCTGGACGGGACCTGAAACTGGCTACTGCTATAGTAAGGGAGGCGCAGACCAATGAGCGACAAGGTACAGATTGAGATGTGGGAAATCTACCGGCTCATGTGCCCGGAGTGCCGCGAGAAGATGAGAGGCCTGGTCAAGGAGAAGATGGCCGACCAGATGCTCGACCGCACCCTTGGTGGACAGAGCCCCCGGGAGGAGCATGCGCCTAACGGTGGATGAGCTCCACGCCTTCCTCATCATCATCGGCCTGGCTAAGCCGGCCAAGGAGGTAATACTATGAAATGGACCCCTGATACTATCATCGCCTTCGTCCTGGTGATCGGCTGCCTCATCCTGGTTGCCCTCCGCATCGACTCAGAGGTGAAATCCATCCTCACTGTGGCCGCCGGCTGGATCTTCGGCAGCCAGTACATGGAGAAGCAGATCCGCAAAGGAGGCAAGCATGGCTGACTTGTTTCACGACGTCGACGTGGTGGAGCGGACCCAGATTACCCGGGAGGGTGAAGTTGAGAAGGTCTACCGCGTCTCAGCTCACACCGCCTCTGGCGTCTACTTCCGCGTAGAGCTCCCCGAAAAGGAGTTCACCAAGGAAACGGTAGCCAAGAGGCTGGCTCAGAAGGCACAACAGATAGAAGCCATCAAGGCGCTCTAGGAGGGCGTAGCTATATGCCTCGCTGGTTACAGGATGCCATCCGCGATGCCCTTGACGACCTGGCCGGGGTATTTGCCCGCCTGGCGCTCGAGTTCTTCCACATGGCCGACCGCTGCGGCGGGATCCCCTTGCTCGGCGGCTACCTCTCCGCGCCCTTCGACTACGTCGGTGACCGCCTGGTAGATGCTGAGAACTTCTTCTTTGACCTCTCCGTCGGCTGGTTCGACTTCGGCCATTGGACCCGGGACCTGGTGGACGAGCTCCGCGACGTCGGCCATTACGCCCGCCAGACACTCACCGGTTTGGTCCACGACGCCCTGGCCGATATCGGGCATGCCTCAGACTGGATCACCGAGCTGGCCCGGGACCTGGGCGGCCTGGTCTCCACGGTGGCCACGTTTATTGAGGGTGTAGCCGACACCATCGCCGACGCCATGGCCGCCTGGTGGCAGAACGTCAAGCTGGTCGTCCTCGGCTGGATAGACGATGCCCGGGCCGCCGTCCTCCCCTGGATAGACGCCCTGAAGGATACCGTCCTCTCCTGGATAGAGGACCTCGAGACTACCGTCCTGGGGTGGATTAACGGCGCCATCAAAGCCGTGCTGGCAGACATAGCTGCTCCCATCAACCTGGTCACCACCTGGTTTGACGACATCCAGGACTTCTTCAACGACCCCCTGGACTGGCTACGGGATAAGTTCACCGACTGGTTTTTAGGACCGGAGCAATGACATGAGACCTGCAGAGAGACTGAAGGACTGGATAGACAGCCTGGGCGTAGCCTGGGGGGATAGGCTGCGCGGCTGGATGGCGTCCTGGGCGAAGCGCGGCATACTAGAGTTCTTCGAGGATATGGAGCCCGAGGGCAAGGAGCAAGCCAAGAGCATTATGGCCAAGATAAAAGCCAATCCGGCCACTCCCCCGCAGGTTAAGGAGGCCGTTGAGGGATTTGAGACAGGAGGCCCGGGCCCTCTCATGATCCTCGCCATTGTCATGATCGTGGCCACGGTCATTCAGGCTGTACAAGCTATATGGATACCGGCCCAGAAGGAGATGAGCTACGTCGAGGAGAAGGTGGCCCAGACCTTCCGTCTCGACCCCATATCGGTCATTACCGCCTGGTGGCGAGATCCCGTCAAGTATGCCGACCTGTTTAACGACCTTAAAGACCAGGGCTGGAGCGATACGCGCATAGAGGCCCTCAAGTTCTTTACCAAGTTCTACCCCTCACCCGGCGACCTGGTCCACTGGCAGGCCAGGGAGGTCTTTGAGCCTAAGATGGTGGACAAGTACGGGCTGAAAGACGAGCTCGGGGAGCTCAAGCGGGACGCCTTCTACAAGGCCGGCATGACCAACGACCAGATCGACAACTACTGGATGGCCCACTGGGAGCACCCCGAGCTCAGGACCATCATCGAGATGCTGCGCCGGACCGACTTCACCGAGGACGACATGAGGGCGTGGTTTCGCTTGGTCGAGATACCGCCCTACTGGCGCGATAAGCTGATTGAGATCTCCTACGAGGTACCCACCAGGGTTGACGTCAGGCGCTTCTGGGACATGAGGACCATAGACGAGGCCAGGCTCAGGGAGATCTATAGCTGGCAGGGCTACCACGGCAAGGATCTGGACGACTACGTGCTGTGGACCAAGGTATATACCGCCTTCCCCGACCTCATCGCCCGGTGGAAGAACGGCTGGATCACCCTGGACGATGTCAAACGAGAGCTCACCGGCTACGGCATGCCGGAGGCCAGGGTTTCAGAGCTGATCGAGACCAAGATCGAATCAACCGGTGCAGAGAGGACCACCAACGAGCGGGACCTGACCAAGACCGAGATCTACAAGGGGGTGAAGAAGGAGCTCATCACCTGGGGCGAGGGTATTGAGCTTCTCATGGACTTGGGCTACGATGAGGATGAGGCCGACTACATCCTGTCCGTCAACGTCGCCGTGGAAGCCGGCAGCCCTGAGACGTACCCCGAGTTTAAGGACCTCACCACGAAGTGGAGGAAAAGCACCCGCATGGCAGCCAAGCCGGTAGACGAGCAGCTCAAACAGGCGGCCGCCGAGGTGGTCAAGCTGACCCGGGATCTCAAGGCCCTCCAGGAGCGCGTCAAGGAGGAGGAACGCAGCCTGGTCAGCGGCGAGGTCCTGCCTCCGGAGGCAACCAAGAAGGTGGACGAGCTCCGCGTATCGCTCCACCGGGCGGAGTCGGCGCTGGCCGCGGCCAGGAGCGACTATGACCGCCTGGTGGCTGAGTGGAGGCATAAGGCCTGAATGACACGCCAGTACCCTGACGACGACTACATCGATGAGGATGAGGATGAGCTGGACCGCTAAAACCACCCGCGGCCGGGCCGAAAACCCGGGTGTCGGGGGCGGGATCCTGGCGTCAGAGGCCGAGG
>CAYTBB010000046.1:0-9649 GCA_964435965.1 uncultured Dehalococcoidales bacterium | reverse complement strand
GAGCATTGACAAATACCCTAGATTGGTTGAAAGTAATTAGATCTGGTGCTTGAGGATACTGGATATTAATGAACAAGCGAGTATTGGAGATAGATAAAGACCTTCTCAGAGAGAATCTCATCAAATACACAAGAAAGGCGTTCCAGATGCTTCCTGAATTAGATAAGCCACGCATTCTCGATGTAGGCTGTGGGTCAGGAATCCCTACCATAGAACTTGCAAAGTGGAGTAATGGACAGATAATAGGTTTGGATATAGACCAGCCCTCCTTAGATAAACTTAATGCAAAGATCGAAGAGGCAGGACTTTCAGACCGAGTCAAAACTTTGAAGTGCTCAATGCTCGAGTTAGATTTCCCGGATGAAAGCTTCGACATCATCTGGGCTGAAGGTTCCATAGGAAGAATCGGCTTTGAAAGGGGCCTCAAAGAGTGGCGACGGTTCCTTAAACCCAATGGATTTCTCGTAGTTCACGATGATATAGAGAATATCACAAAGAAACTTGAACAGGTCTCTAGTTGCGGCTATGACCTACTTGGGCATTTCATATTGCCCGAAGACACCTGGTGGACTGAGTACTACGCTCCTCTGGAGAAGCAAATTAATGAGATTCGAATAAAATATGTTGATGAGCCCAAAGTTCTTCTGGAACTTGATAACGAACAACGGGAGATAGATATGTTCAAAGCAAATCCAGGACGGTATAGCTCAGTATTTTTTGTTATGCAAAAGAAATAGGAAGTCTCGATTTTTTGTAACTCATCCGCCTATCCCACCCTAGCTTCAGCAGCAGCCCTTAGAAACTAATCCTGCTTTTCACCCTAAAAGCAATTCTTCGGGCTCTGGATGGTCTTGTGACTTGTCGTTACTGGAGTCAGACTGCATTGCGGGACTGGAACACCAGGGGGGTTGAATTCGAGCGAGTATGCAATTTGGCGGAGGGAGTGGGATTTGAACCCACGACCCCGATTTCTCGGGGTAAGCGCTTAGCAGGCGCCCGCACTAGGCCACTATGCGATCCCTCCATGGACTTGAGGGGACAATAGACAGAACTTTTAGCCTTGAATTCAATCTTACTTCCTAGTCTACCGCCGCCATAGCTGTTATTTTACCATGTAGAATGATTAAGCCACAACTTGGTCGACATTCATCTTTGCAGGGCAGCTAGAGCACCTCTTGCACCTGCCAAATTCTAACCCTTACCAGAGGCTTTCACAGCCAAGTGTTGAGCCGGATAAAGTCGTTGCTTCGCAATGCTTCCATCTTTCGACCTTCTTCATGTTATAAACACTTTGAGTTTGTATAAAGTGAGCCCAATTTCATAAAAATGGCAAGGAAGACGCTAGCTTCCAAAAAGTCTCCGAATAAGAACCTTCTTGAGTCTTGAAAATTTGCAAATAGTAGCAAAAGCGTTAAAATATCTGGTTGACTAGTGAGATGATAAATAACCTGCCGGGATAGTTTGTTCTAGGCTGGAACATATGAGGAAGATGCTAGGGCATACTTTATCCATCGTTTTTCATGACTTAGAGGCCCCCCTAGCTGTGATTAAAAGAGTTCAAGGGCTAAAACAACAGAATCGAAAGGAGTGTAATGAAAGTTTCGAACGTGAAGGAGTACCCGGCAATATGGCTACAATGTGCTGCCTGCACTGGGTGCTCGGTCTCAGTTCTCAATGCTGCAAATCCCTCTATCAAAAATCTACTAATTGACGAGGTGTTCCCCGGGAAGCACATAAATTTGAGATTCCACCCTACTGTGATGGCAGGATCAGGAGCACCAGCGGTCGAAGTTATGGAGGATACCTCAAGGCAGAAAAAGGGTGGTTATATTCTTATTGTAGAGGGTGCTATTCCCACAGCCAAGAACGGCATCCATGGGGTAGAGGGGGAGAAGGCTGGAAAGCCTGTGACCATGCTGTCGCGGTTTGAGGAGTTAGCCAAAGATGCCCTAGTAGTTATAGCCTTGGGGACTTGTGCTGCCTTTGGGGGAATCCCTGCTGCTCATCCCAACCCTAGCCAGTGCCTTAGCGTGGGAGATGTTCTTCAATCTCGAGACATCGATACCCCTTTGGTAAACATCCCAGGCTGCCCACCACACCCCGATTGGTTTGTGGTCACAGTGGTAGGTATCCTACTTTCAGGCTTGCCAAAGCCAGAGGACTTGGACGAATATAGACGTCCCAAAACCTTCTATGGTCAACTAATCCATGAAAACTGCCCGCGGCGAGCTTACTACGATGAGAACAAGTTTGCCAAGAAGTTTGGCGATCCCGGCTGCCTCTATGAACTGGGATGCAAGGGTTCAGTGACCTATTCCGATTGTCCCCTAAGGCTTTGGAACAATGGGGTTAACTGGTGCATAGCTAATGGTTCTCCATGTATTGGCTGCACGGAGCCGGGCTTTCCTGACGGAGTGTCACCTCTTTACGAGAAGATAACAAGTGCTCTGCCAGAAACACCAACAGGAGGTTCGAGTTAATGGGTAAGATTATAATCGACCCAGTAACACGCATTGAAGGGCATCTCAAAATCGAGGCGGCGGTTGAGAATAAAGAAGTAAAGGAAGCTAGGAATTCAGGGACATTATTTCGTGGCTTAGAGTTAATCCTAAGGGGCAGAGATCCCCGTGATGCCCAGCGGATAACCCAACGTATTTGTGGAGTTTGCCCCACAAGCCACTCCACCGCAGCTGCTCTAGGCTTGGATAGTGCCTTTGGAATCGCTGACAAAATACCTGATAATGGAAGGATAATCCGGAATCTAGTTCTTGGTGCAGCTCATATTGCAGACCACATTCTCCACTTCTATCACCTGGCTGCCCTCGATTATGTGGACGTGGCCAAGATAGCAGAATACCAAGGCGATAATCCTGCCTTGAATTCGATAAAGAGCTTTATTGCACGCGGGGAGCTGGCACCATTTGTCCCCTGTTATGAAGGTGACTATCGCCTAGCCGATAAAGTTAATGAACAAGCGGTAGCTCATTATGTTCAGGCATTTGATATGCGCCGTAAAGGGCAGGGAATGCTTTCGCTCTTCGGCGGCAAGATGCCTCACAATGTTGGCATCGTCCCTGGAGGTGTTACTTCTATTCCTACAGTAGATAAGATAACATCTTTTCTGTGGAGGCTTAAAGAGCTCCAGGAATTTATTGATACTGCTTACGTTCCTGATGTATTAGCAATAGCCCAAGCTTATCCCGATTACCTTGAGATTGGGCATGGTTGCGGGAGCTTGCTTTCCTATGGATCCTATGAGCTGGATGGGAAGGAGCCTGACCTCACAAAAAGGAAGAGACTATTTAAGCCAGGAATAACTTCCACCAACCTTGATTTTAATGGGCTGAGGCCAGATAAAATTGCCGAGGAGGTGAAGCATTCCTGGTACAATGATTCCATTAGTGGCCGACACCCCTCTCAAGGGGAAGTTATCCTCAATGAGGAGAAGGATGGGGCATATTCCTGGATAAAATCGCCTCGTTATGAAGGCGAGGCCTATGAAGCTGGCCCGCTGGCTCGGCTCATAGTCACCTATGCTAGTGGCAAGCCTGAAGTTAAAAACCTTCTTGACTCCACCTTAGCGAAGCTAAGTACAAGTATAGATGCTATGTTCTCCGTTTTAGGGCGTCACCTTGCTCGAGCCCTGGAAACCAAGTTTATAGCTGATTCCATGGCTGATTGGCTCTTGGAACTCAAGCCTAATGAGCCAGCCTATATAAGCTACGAGCTTCCACAGGATGCTACTGGAATGGGGTTAACTGGGGCAGCAAGAGGAGCTCTGGGACACTGGATAGAGATAAAAGAGGGCAAAATTGCCAATTATCAAGTCGTTACTCCCACTAGCTGGAATGCCTCTCCTATAGATGATAGAGAACAACCTGGACCTATCGAGCAAGCTATTATAGGAACCAAGATAAGCGATGAAGCTAATCCCTTTGAAATCGTGCGTATTGTGCGCTCCTTTGACCCCTGCCTAGCTTGCGCCGTGCATTTAATTAGCCCTAAAGGGAATAGTCTAGGGGTATATCGCATCTGTTGATAAGGACAAAAGAGAAATGGGAACCATCATTCTGGGAATAGGGAATGTCTTATTGAAGGACGAGGGAGTAGGGTGCCATGTCGCCCATGCTTTGGAGGAAATCCTCCTCCCCAATACAAAGGTGATAGATGGCGGGACATCCCCAAATATATTGCTCCCCGAGGACACCGATAAATTGATTGTAGTGGATGCTGCCAAGGGAGGAGGGATGCCAGGAGAAGTTTATCGCTTTAGTCTTGATGATATGGCTCTAGAGCAAAAGTCATTTCTATCCCTTCACGATATAGGCTTAATAGACAATTTGCTGTTAATGAGACTTTTGCATAACACAGGCGAGACCATTATTATCGGGGTTGAGCCCAAAGAGATAGAGTGGGGGTTGGAATTATCGCCTGAGCTTCAAGAGAGAATACCTCAGATAGTGGAGAGCATATTAGCAGAACTTAATACCCCGCCTAACCTCTCTCTCGAAGGAGAGGAATAAGGTGAGAGTGTAAAGGAGAGATGAAATGTTGATTTCGGAGCAAAAACCACTCGAGGAAATACTGAGTCACCTTGATGGCGAAAGGAATATTTTTCTCATCGGCTGTAAAGGATGTGCTGAGGGGTGTGAGAGCGGTGGGGAGAAGCAGGTGCTGGAAATGAAGCACACCTTAGAGGGGCAAAGCAAAACAATTGGTGGTCTCTCAATTATCGATATGGTGTGCAATGAGACATTGACCAGGATAAAGTTAAAAACTCACCAGAAGGAGATGAAGGCTGCGGATTCGATTTTGGTATTTACCTGTGGTATTGGGGTGCAAACAGTGGCAGCAGTGACGGACAAAGCTGTACATCCTGGATGTAATACCCTGTCCTCCGGAGGAGCTCATGCTGAGTGGAAAGAAGCAGAGCGCTGTCTTGAGTGTGGTGACTGCGTGTTGGAATTCACAGGTGGCATCTGTCCCATTGCCAGATGTTCCAAACATCTGCTTAACGGTCCTTGTGGCGGCTCGCAAGGCGGTAAGTGTGAGGTTGATCCGAGCATTCCTTGCGCTTGGCAATTGATTATTGAGAGGTTAACTAAATCAGGGCAACTTGACAAGCTGGAGAAGATTGTGGCACCGAAAAACTGGAGTGTGAGCCTTATTGCAGGTCCACCGGTAAGGAGTCTCTCCTAATGCCATTGTAAATGAGAGAAGCAATCCTTAAGTAGCTGCGTAGTCTGAAATGAGCGTACTTCGTAGAAATACATAAATTATTGAGGAGGGAAGAAATGAATGCACAAGTGCAAAAACCTTTTGAGGAGATTTTAGGATATCTCGAAGGTAGAAAGAGAGTACTTCTGATGGGGTGCGGAGGATGCGCTACAATTTTTCATACAGGCGGTATAAAAGAAGTAGCTGAGATGGCAGAGAAACTGACAAAAGAGGGGAAGGAGGTCATAGGTAAAATTGGATTGCCCTTCGCAGTATTTGCCTGCTACCTTCCTATGTCTTCGATGTTTTTGAAAGAACACAGGGGTGAGATAGAGGAATGCGATGCCATATTAATGCAGAGTTGCGGCGATGGTGCGCAGGCAGTACGAGGATATTTAGAAGAGGAAATGGGTATTGTAAAGCCTATGTATCCATCAAACGATGCCCTTGGATTTTCCAGTGGAGGGCCTGCTAAGTTCAAGGAGGAATGTCAAGCGTGCGGACAATGCGAACTTGGGAGGACTGCTTGTATTTGTCCACTTGTACAATGTCCCAAGGGGTTGCTAAATGGCCCGTGTGGCGGAACGACTACAGATGGCAAGTGTGAAGTAGACCCTACACGTGAGTGTGCCTGGGCTATGATTTATAGAAGAGCAGAGAAACTTAGTCAGGTTGATAAGCTTCTGGAAATACTGGAGCCACATGATTGGAGTAAAGCAGTAAGACCACGCAACTTAGAGGTTGAACCTATCGACCTCATGGAGGAATTGAAGGGGACGAAGAAGGTAATAGAAGCATTAGGATTGTGATGGAGAGCAACGTCAGGAGGGATTTATGAAGACAAAAAGTAACTTGGAGAGAGTACTGGAAGCGGGGCAGTTTGCCGTCACTGGCGAAATAGGACCACCGCCAAGCGCTGACCCTGAGGTGATTAGGAGGAAGGCGAAAATACTTAAAGGCAATGTTGATGCCTTTAATGTCACTGATGGTCAAACAGCTGTGGTACGCATGTCAAGTTGGGCAGCTTGCCTTATAGCAAAAGAGGAAGGCTTAGACCCAATTGTTCAAATGACTTGTCGGGATAGAAATCGCATTGCCCTTCAGATGGATATATTAGGCGTGGCAGCACTAGGTATAAATAATATCTTGTGCCTCACTGGAGACCACCAGAAATTCGGCAATCATCCTATGGCTAAGGGTGTCTTTGACCTCGATTCCATCCAATTCCTCAAGGTGGTAAAGGATATGAGAGATGAAAAGAAGTTTCAGTGTGGTGACGAGATGGCGGTTGAGCCACACCTTTTCATAGGGGCAGCTGCCAATCCTTTCGCCGATCCCTTCGAGTTTAGAGTAATTCGCCTTGCCAAGAAAGTAGCCGCAGGGGCGGATTTCATTCAAACCCAGATTGTCTACAATGTGGATAAGTTTGCCGAGTGGATGAAGCGCGTGCGGGATAGGGGATTACATGAGAAGGTAAAAATCCTTGCCGGGGTTGCTCCGATAAAATCAGTAGGCGCAGCAAGGTATATGAAGACCAAAGTCCCTGGGATGGATATCCCTGATAGCATTATTGAACGCCTCCGTGGTGTGCCCAAAGAGCAAGTCTCAAAGGAAGGGATTAAGCTCTGTGTTGATATTATCAATCAGGTGCGCCAGATCAAAGGCATAGCTGGTATTCATCTTATGGCCATCGAATGGGAAGAGATTGTGCCTGAGATAGTAGAGGCAGCGGGCTTTCTGCCTCGCCCTTAAGCTGTGCACGCTTCCCACCAAGTACCTGTAATTATTGCCTCCCCAATTCTTCAAAGGAAGAGCGAGGATAAATACCACTAGCCTCACAGATCTCCGGAATGACTTCTTCCCATTCAATAGCCATGATATGGACTCCTGCTACCCCTTCTATTTCCTGCACTCTGTTTATGGTCTCAACAGCAATTTTTATCCCTTCCTTCCGCACTTGCTCCCTAGTAGTAGCCTTGCGAAGGCGCTCAATGAGCTCATCGGGAACATCCACCCCAGAAAGCTTTGCCTTCATATACCGCGCTATGGCTACAGATTTCAGTGGAGTAATACCAGCAAGGATTTTTACTTTCTTATGCAGTTCCCCCTCCCAAACCATTTCCATCCATCTTTCAAACTTCTTAATGTTATAAACACTTTGAGTTTGTATAAAGTCCGCCCCGGCAGCAATTTTCTCCCTGAGGCGAATCACTCCGTGCTCCGCTGGGTCAGCAAAGGGGTGTGTTACTGCCCCAATGAAAAGCCTTGGCTCCCTTCCGACTATTAGCTCCCCATTCTCAAACCTTTTTCCATCCCGGAGTCCTTTGACCATCCTGATAAGCTGGATGGAATCAAAATCGAAGACGGACTTTGCCTCAGGACAATTTCCGAAAGAAACAGGATCACCGGAGAGACAAAGTATGTTATTCACACCAAATGCAGCGATGCCCAAAATGTCCATCTGGAGAGCAATTCGATTTCTGTCACGACAAGTCATTTGCACTATGGGATCAAGACCTTCTTCTTTTCCTATAAGACAGGCTGCCCAGCTTGCCATCGCTACCACCGCTGACTCTCCATCAGGGACATTAAAAGCGTCAACATAGCCTTTAATAAGATTAGCTTTTTCCCTTATCGCCTCGGGTTCCGTATTCCGAGGGGGGTTGATTTGAGCAGTCACGGCAAAATATCCGGCTTCAAGTACCCTTTCTAGATTGCTTTTCGTCTCCATTTTGAACTTTCTGAGAAGGATTCTATCATATTTTGCTGAAATTTCTATGACTTATCGCCAGATTTTTGGAAACGATCACACCATCAGCATTTGCAAAAACCTTTAGAAGTACTTACAATGTAAACTCCGAAATGAAAGCAGTAACTAAATCGGGCCCAGTTAAGAAAATATTAAAACATTCAGACTTGTTCCGGGGGCTGAGCGACAACGAACTGGATAACTTACTACCGCTTTGCCGAGAAGAGGTTTATGAAGCTGGGACGGTTATTTACCATGAAGGCACGCTATGCCGTACTATGTATATCGTGGAATCGGGCAAGGTGGCTCTGGAAATAAATCTTCACATTAGTCGGGCGGTAGAGGAAAGTGCCACAACTCAGGTGGTAACTCAATGTGGCTGCTTGGCTCATGTAGGGCTCATATATCCTTATATTTTTACTGCAACGGGCCGGAGTCTTGAGAGAACCAAGGTTATCGCTTTAGATGCGGCAGGGCTTAGAGGTTTGTTCAAAAACAACCCTGAAGTGGGATGTATGACAATGAATAATCTCGCTAAGGTAGCTTCTTCAAGGCTTAAACACGCTAGGGAGGCAATGGAACGTATTCTGTCTATTATTTTCCATGACTTAAAGGCTCCCCTGGCTGCGGTGGAAAGCTATAATCGGCTCTTGCTTGGTGGGTTTGCCGGGGAATTAAATGAAGAGCAAAAAAACATAGTGCAAAGGAGTAGCAAGAGACTCTCTGAACTGCTAAATTTAGTGAGTAACATGATTGATTTTTCCCGAATTGGTTTCGGGGACTTGAGAATGGAGAGAATTTCCTTGGCAAAAGTGATAGAAGATTGCCTTGAAACTATGCATCCTTTAGCTGAGGGAAAGGGGTTGCAACTGGTTGCTGAAATACCCCGAGAGCTTCCGGCTATTCTTGGAGCTCAAGAGCGGCTTAAACAGGTAGTTATAAATTTGTTATCCAATGCCATTAAGTTTACCCCTTCTGGAGGGGTGATAACGGTTAAAGCAAAGGATGACATAGATTATGTAGAAGTGGAGGTGGCGGATACCGGAATTGGTATTCCAGCGAAGGAACTACCAAAGATATTTGACGGTTTTTATCGCGGTCTCAACATAGCTGAAAGGGGAGTTGGCTTAGGGCTTTCTCTAACCAAGAGCATAGTTGAGGCTCACCATGGTAGGATACGGGCTGTGAGTCCCTGTCCAGAAAGCGGTAAGGGGAGCAAGTTTACCTTCATTTTGCCCAAGGACTTGAAAAAGTGAGGAGAAGATTAAATAAGTTGCCCAACTAAAACCAGTCAGCGGAGTAAGGCAGATGGCTAAGATTCTGATAGTAGATGATGACCCTGATATTCGAATAGCAATTAGTAGTGTGTTAAAGTCACGTTCCTACGAGGTAATTGAAGCTCGTGATGGAGAGGAAGCTCTAACCAGGCTAAAAGAACAAAAACCAGACTTAATGCTCTTAGATCTTCTGCTGCCAAAGATGGACGGCTTTGCTGTTGTCAAGGAACTACAGAACACCCAGTGGAGTGAGTATCACAATATGACCATTTTAATTATAAGCTCGGTGAGAGAGGAGGCCAGCCAACGCCGCTATGAGTTGGAAACTGGTCATCGACTCGCTGCCGAAGACTATATAGAAAAACCCATCGAGCCATTTGCCTTACTTAAGCGCATAAAGAAGCTC
>CAYTBB010000045.1:0-10011 GCA_964435965.1 uncultured Dehalococcoidales bacterium | reverse complement strand
CTAATATTTCTGCTAGCTCCTTGGCGATTTGGGGGATTCCAGCTTGAGCAAGAACTACTAATTCTGCTTCAAAGCTCTTAATTTCCCCAGTAGTGGTATCCTCATACCAAATAATGGGATTATCGTTCTTGGGGTTAACTTCGATCCTGCCAGGACGAGCCCTGACATACGTCACGTTGTATTCCTGTTTGGCCCTGGCGACATATTCCTGAAATCTTTTGCCTACAGCCCTCATGTCCATATAAAGGATGGTTGACTTTGTTCCCGGCTCATGCTCATATGCCATCATCGCTTCTTTAGTGGAGTGCATGCAGCACACAGAGGAGCAATAAGGCTTATACCTAAAATCGCGGGAGCCAACACATTGAATGAAGGCTATATTGTGAGGAATTTTTCCATCCGATGGCCGCTTAAGTGCTCCGAAAGTGGGTCCGGATGCAGCGGTTAATCTCTCATACTCCATGGCGGTGATGACGTTCTTTATCTTACCATAGCCATATTCTTTCACCACTGAGACATCGTAAAAATCTAAGCCAGTAGCGACTATAATAGCACCGACATCAAGATCTAGGTATTCTTCTTTCATGTCATAATTTATAGCTTTTGGCCCGCAGAAATTCTCACATACCTTACATTTTCCCTCGATGAAGTGCACACAACTGTCCCGATCGATCACTGGAACCTTCGGCATAGCCTGAGGAAATGGAATATATATTGGATGTCTTGAGTCCAGTCCCATATTGAATTCAGAAGGTAGAAATATAGGTTTGTTCTTGGTGACCTCCTCAATTTTAATGGCATCATTGGGACATACAGTGACACAAGCACCACAAGTTCGGCAAACTTCAGAATAGGTCTCAAATGGAGGTTTAACTTTTCTCTTTGTTCCACGGTTAACAAAACTAATTATACCTACACCCATTTTTTCATGACACACTCGCACGCATAGACCACAAAGCATGCAATCTTCATTTTTCTTTTTAAACCTTGTCTCGGTAACACCCAATTTTTCGGCTAGTTTCTGTAGCTCCTTTGAGTTTGGACATCGAGCTAATAGCAGCTCTATCATTAGCTTTCGTCCTTTTATTAACCTCTCCGAATCGGTTCTTACTTCCATACCTTCCTCGACTTTACGCAGACAGGAAGATTGTATTACCGTTCTTCCATTTTGGCTTATCTCCACCACACAAAGGCGACAAGCTCCGTAAGGGGTGAGTGCCTTGTGATAGCAGAGGGTTGGTATCTCAATCCCAAGTTGCTGTGCTGCTTCAAGCACAGTCGTTTCTTCCTCGACCTGAACCTGTTGACCATCAATAGTTAAGGTTACCATCACTCACTCCTTCCTAGGTCGCATCTTAGACACCGCTTTGCTTCCATAACTGCCATTTCTTGGGTAAGGCCTAATTCTACTTCTCTGAAATTACCAACCCTCGCTGTTGTAGGTAAGCGTGGCATCTCAGGCCGCTCTAATTTCTTTGTCTCTTCTTCACTAAGTTCAACCGGCTCAACATAAATTGCCGGTGCGATTACTTTATATTCTTTTTCATACCTTTTCCCTTGCAGATAACTATCGATTGCTTTTGCAGCTTCCTTACCAGCAGCAATGGCACTAATAACATCAGCTGGACCAGCCACCACATCGCCACCTGCAAAAACGCCTTCAATTTTTGTCTGTAAGGTGACAGGGTCGACAGAGAGAGTTCCCCAACTGGTATATTCAAGTTCCTTGGGTAGCACTGCTTTATCCACTGCCTGGCCGATGGCAACGATTACATTATCGACCCCCATATTGAATTTCGAGCCTTTAATTGGTATCGGGCGTCGGCGACCACTGGCATCAGGCTTACCCAACTCCGTCCGAATGCATTGGATGCCAGTTAGTCGGGCATTTTTGGTCAGCACTTTAACTGGTACCGCCAGGATATGGAGCTTAATTCCCTCACGCTCAGCTTCATCAAGCTCACCCGCGATAGCTGGCATTTCAGCTCGAGAGCGGCGATAGATAATGGTAATATCTTTTGCCCCCAGACGCTGAGCTACTCTAGCCGCATCAACGGCAGCGTTGCCACCACCAATAACGGCTACCCGCTCTCCAAGTTCAACCTTCACCCCTGAATTCACCTGTTTTAAGAAGTCAAGGGCATGGATTACTCCCTTGTTATCCTCATTGGGGATAGCCATCTTTTGGCTTGCTCCGGCACCAGTTGCTAGGAAGACTGCTTTATAGTCCTGATTGAAGACGACCTCCAGATTTTTCACCGGAGTATTTGTCCTTATCTCCACCCCCAGCTCTTCAATATAGCTGATTTCATTGTCCACTACCTTCTTGGGTAACCTGTATTCAGGGATACCGTAGCGCAACAGACCTCCAACCTGGGGAGCAGTCTCAAAGACGCTAACTGGGTATCCTTGTCGAATCAGGTCATAGGCGCAGGCTAATCCTGCTGGCCCAGAGCCAATGATAGCCACCTTGCTTTCCTTTGTCCTTTCAATAGGGGTTGCTTTTTCTCTCCCCTCCCTCAGTTCATAGTCGGCCACAAAGCGCTTTAGAGAGCGGATGGATATGGGCTCCTCAAACTTCCCCTGTTCGCAAGCTGTTTCGCAGGGATGGGTGCAGACACGACCACAGATGCCGGGAAGAGGATTCTCCTTCCTGATAATTTTGATAGCATCCTCAAATTGACCTTTGGCAATTAGACCTATATAACAGGGAACATCCTGATGTATTGGACAGGTATATTGACCGGGAGAGGATATTATTCCCTTACAAACAAGCGCCGGGCATCTTTTGTATTTAATATGTGCTTCATATTCATCTCTAAAATGGTGTATAGTACTCAACACTGGATTAGGTGCTGTCTGCCCCAACCCGCATAAGGAGAAATCTTTAATCGCGCGACTCAAGTCCTCAAGAAGCTCCAGGTCACCTTCTTTCCCTTCTCCATTTGATATCCTGGTTAGCATCTCATGCAAAGCATCTAGCCCCTCGCGGCAAGAATTGCATCGGCCACAAGATTCGTTTCTGGTGAAATCAATGAAGTATTTAGCTATGTCCACCATACAAGTATCTTCATCCATTACTACCATCCCGCCAGACCCCATTATTGACCCGATTTCTTCAAGATGTTCATAATCAATAGGGAGGTCAATCAAATTGCTCGGGATACAACCTCCGGATGGACCACCAGTCTGAACTGCTTTGAATCTCTTCCCATTTGAGATTCCGCCACCAATATCATAAATGATTTCTCGCAAGGGTATCCCCATAGGTACTTCTACTAGGCCGGTATTATTTATCTTTCCTACCAGAGAGAATACCTTTGTCCCTTTACTCCTTTCAGTCCCAATCTTAGAGTACCAATCGCCCCCCCGAGCAATTATCACTGGAACATTTGCCCAGGTCCCCACATTGTTTATATTTGTTGGTTTTCCCCAAAGTCCTGATTGAACTGGAAACGGAGGTCTAATTCTAGGTTCAGGACTTCTTCCCTCAATAGAGGCCATCAAGGAGGTCTCTTCCCCGCAGACAAATGCTCCACTGCCTTCAGTTATTTTGACGCTGAAGTCGAACTCGGAGTTAAATATGTTCTTACCCAGCAGACCATATTTCGCGGCCTGGTTTAAAGCGAGCCTCAGTTTTTCAATAGCCAAGGGATACTCTGTTCGCACATATATATATCCCTCCGATGCTCCTATGGCATAAGCACCGATTGTCATCCCCTCCAGGATAGAATAAGGATCTCCTTCCAATGTACTTCTATTCATATAGGCACCAGGGTCTCCTTCATCAGCGTTACAGATGACATACTTCGGTTCACCTTGGGCTGCTCGACAAAATTTCCACTTCCTGCCTGTGGGAAACCCAGCACCACCCCTTCCCCTTAACCCAGATCTTGAAATTTCACCAATCACCTGTTCAGGCGTGAATTCAGCAAGAACTTTGTATAGAGAGTGGTAGCCCCCACGAGCAATGTATTCCTCTATGTTTTCTGGATCTATGAAACCACAGTTCCTCAGAACAATCTTCAATTGTTTTTTGAAGAAAGGTATCTCTTCATATAACGGTATAGCTTCTAAATCCTCTGAGGATTTGTCTACAGAAGGCCTCCTCTTCTTTCCTTCAATCAGGTATTCTTCTTCCTCCATCTTGCACAAGGCAAAGTCTTTGTTGCTCTTGCCTTCTGCTAACTCTGTTATCACTGCTCTGGCCTTTTTAGGCGTCATCTCAGCATAAATTATCCTTGGTCTCCCGGGCACTAGCACATCCACCAGGGGTTCTTTTTGGCAGAATCCAAGGCAACCAGTCCGAGCGATTGTGACGTCCAATCTCTTGCTTTCTACCTCTTCTACTATTGCGTCGAACACCTTCTGTGCGCCGGAAGCTAGACCACACGTTGCCATACCAATCGTGATTTTTGTTTTGTCAGGGTAAATTGATTTTAATCCTGCCTCCCTTAGTCGTTCGAGGTCGGTCACTTCCATTACCTTCTTAGTCATATTCCGATAGTACCCCCCCCACTTTGTCTGACCTTAGGCGTGCGTACGCATCGGTGTCAATCCTTATCGCTGGTGCCAAGCTACAGCAGCCAATACAGCGCACAGTCTCCAAAGAGAACTTTAGATCCTCGGTCGTTTCACCGGCAGCTACGCCCAATTTCCTTTCGAAAGCCTCTAAAATTCCTGTTCCACCACGTACATAACAACTTGTGCCCAGGCAAACCTGAATCTTATGCCGCCCTCTCGGTACTAAGCTGAATGCATTATAAAAGGTTGCTATGCTATATACATCGCTTAAGGGGATATGCAATTCCTCAGCAATATATCTTAAGATATCCTCAGGCAAATAGTTATATTTAGCATTGACACTTTGCAATATAGGCATCAAGGCTCCTGGCTCGGTCTTATATTGGCTTATTATCTCATCGACTATCTGCAAATCCTCTTCCTTCATGCGACCACGGACAGATGACACCTCTCGAGCCTGTGGCTTCCATCTTACGACACAATTGGTCACGCAGTCACCGCAGCCAGTGCACTTGGTCTCATCGATATATCTTGGCTTTTTAGATACCTTCACCTTAAAGTTGCCCAATTTCCCTTCTACCTTCTCTACCTCTGAGTAAGTTAACAGTTTTATATTGGGGTGTCGGCTAGCCTCGATCATCTTGGGGGCGAGAATACACATGGCACAGTCATTGGTCGGAAATGTCTTATCCAGCTGTGCCATCCTTCCTCCAATGCTGGGCGACTTTTCCACCAAATACACCTTAAATCCCATATTAGCAAGATCAAGAGAGGCTTGAATTCCAGCTATTCCACCACCCACCACTAATACTGATTTACGTCCGTTTCCTCCATTCATTATTAGTCTCCTATAGCGCTTGCTACCAGGCTTGCCAAATCCATAATCTCAATATGTGGCATTGCTCTCTTCTCTTCCCCTTTGTCTACCATGGCACATCTAAGATGGGTTTGACATTTAGGGCAGCAGGTTATAAGCGTCTCCGCCCCGGTTGAGGTTGCCTCGGATAGCCTTTCTGTTCTTATCATATTGGAAAAGGAATCGCAGTTGGTAAAAGCACTGGTGCCACAGCAAATGGAATCCCATCTGCTATATTGCATCTCAACAAGTTCTATGCCGGGAATGGACTCAAGCACCTTCCGTGGTGCGTCATAGACGCCCAGATGTCTTCCTAACCTACAAGGGTCTTGATAAGTCACCTTTTTCCTTGTTTCATTAAACTTCAAACCGCCCTTTTCTATCCTCTCGGACAAGAATTCAGAGATATGTTGTAACTCACAACCTACATCAAAGCCGTAATTTGGATAATCTAGCTTGAATGTTCTATAGCCCTCAGGGCAGGAAAAGATTATTTTCTTCACCCCAGTTTCTTTTATTTGGGTTGCATTATGTTGGGCTAATTTCTTAAATGTCTCTACATCCCCAGTCCAAAGTGCATCATGCCCACAGCATTTCTCATTCGGAAGCAATCTAGGCTCTATCCCCAGAAGGTTTAAGATTTTTAAGCTTGCCTCGGTAATATCAAGAGCCCTAAATTCAACATCCTCAAAGATAGGTTCAAAATATGGGGCACATCCAACCCACAAAAGAACATCGGAGTCATCAGAAATGCGATATTCATCAGATAACCATTCCAATCTCCTTTGCTTAATGTCAGGACTTGCCATAAGTCGCGCTAGAGATTGCAATTGTCCCGAGTGGGCATAAATTCCATGCTGTCCATTACCTTGGGCTATGATTCTGGCTTTTTGAGTAAACATAGGAAAATCGACGTTAGAGGGGCATCTTTGCTGGCAAGTATAGCAAGTTAAGCAGGAGAAAAGTTTTTGGTTAAAGACCAACTCACCTTCAAATCCTAAAAGAGCATCTTCAATTATTGCTCGCGGAGAATAAGATGGATCATATCTAGCGACAGGGCATATGCTGGTACACTTGCCGCATTCCAAACAGTAATAAGTCTTCGTTTCCTGAATAATGTCTTCTAAATTCAAACTGCTACCTTTTCCTTCCTTAAAGCTGAAAAAGGCGAGGGCCCTAGTTTCTTAAGCTGGTCGACAAATTCTTCAACTACCCTGGCAAATACCGTTCCCTCGGAAGTAGATATCATTTCGCGCCTTAGCCTTTCATCTTCCAAGCCGAGAGTGTGAACCAACCTCTTTAGCTTGGCGAACATGGCATCACACTTTACCGGTCCATCAATATAGTGGCAATCTGTATAGCGGCACCCAGCAACTATAACTCCGTCAGCTCCTTCTTCAAAAGCTCTGAGGACATAATCAGGATTTATCATCCCGCTGCACATCACCCTGACAATATAAACATTGGGAGGGTATTGAACCCGGCTTGTCCCGGCTAAATCGGCTGCAGCATAAGTACACCAGTTGCAGGCAAAAGCGACGATCTTGGGCTCAAAATCAGCCATGGTGTACCTCCAATAAGCCGCCAACCAAACTCTCTATTTCCTGCATATTGAAATGTCTGATTGAAATTGCTCCTGTAGGGCAAACAACGGCACATGCCCCACATCCTTTACACAGGGCTTCATTTACGCTGGAAACCAAAGTTCCATTCTTGCTAATGATCGTGGGAGCATGAAAAGTGCAAATTTCCTCACATCGTCCACATCCGTGACAAATGGTTTCATCCACATGAGCTATGGCTGCTTCGGTTGTGACCTTCCCTTTGCTTATTAAAGACAGAGCCTTGGATGCTGCCGCAGAAGCCTGGGCCACGGTATCGGGTATGTCCTTCGGCCCTGCACAGCAGCCGGCAATGAAAACCCCGTCTGTTGGCGTGTTTACCGGAGCAAGCTTAGGGTGGGTTTCCAGGAAGAAGCTATCGGCCCTCTGCCCTATGGTAAAAAGGCTAGCGATATCAGCCGCATCAGATCGGGCTTGCAAGGCAGCACAGAGGATGACCATGTCTACCGGGACACGGATCATTCTCCCCAACAAGGTATCCTCAGCCACGGCAACTAGTTTCCTCTTTTCCTCTTCACTTATAGGTTGGTCAGTTATTTTGGCTACCTTACCTCGGATGAAATTGACTCCCATTTCCGAAACGTGTTGGTAAAATTCCTCAAAGGCCTCTCCAAAGCACCTCATATCAATATAAAATTCATACACCTCGGCCTTGGTAAATTCTTTTATCAGCTCTGCATACTTGAGTCCATACATGCAGCAAACCCTGGAGCAATACTCATGGTAATTCTTATCACGGCTGCCGACACAATGTACTATAGCCACACTCTCAGGTTCTCGACCATCTTTAAGTTGAATTCGCCCCCGGGTTGGCCCTCCAGCACAGGTTATCCTTTCAAATTCAAGCCCAGTTAGGACATTATCATACTTTTTATACCCATATTGAGTTATGACACTGGGATCAAACTGGTCGTAGCCAGTAGCTAGAATGATTGAGCCTACCTCTACCTCAACAAATTCATCTTCCATTTCATGGTTAATTGCCCCTGGCTCACAGACCTTGAGGCATTCCAAACATTCCGAGCATACGCCACAGTTCAGACAGCGCTTGGCCTCCTCGATAGCTGTTTTTTCGTCAAAACCTTGCTCAACCTCATCAAAGGAGCCTTTTCTCTGGTCAAGCTTGAGTAGTGGCATCCTGGCTCTTGCCCTTGGCTTGACTCCTTCCTTCGATACCTTTTCTACCTTTTTAGGCGTTATTTGCCTTCCTTCAGATAGGCTAACACCTTTTAGATAGCGATCGATAGAAACAGCTGCCTCTTTGCCCGCAGCAACAGCTGCAATGACATCGGCAGGGCCAGAGACTGCATCACCACCAGCGAAGACGCCATCAATGTTTGTTTGCAGGGTAACAGGGTTTACCTCAAGCGTGCCCCAACCGGTGTAGTCGAGTTCCTTCGGCAGCATTGCTTTATCCACACCCTGACCAATGGCGATGACGGCATTGTCGACATTTATGGTAAATTCAGAGCCCTTGATAGGTATGGGACGTCGACGGCCGCTAGCGTCAGGTTCGCCTAGTTCCATCCTGATACATTCTATAGCGGACAATTGACCCTCCTTGGACAGGATTCTAACGGGCGCTGCCAGGAAATGGAATTTGATCCCTTCTCGCTCTGCTTCCTTAGCCTCAGTCTCGATAGCAGGCATCTCGGCCCGGGAACGGCGATAAACGATGGTAACCTCTTTAGCCCCGAGGCGCGAAGCTACTCTAGCGGCATCAACAGCGGCATTGCCACCACCAATGACTGCCACTCGACCCCCTAAGCTAATCTCCACTCCAGAATTCACCAGCCTCAAGAAGTCAAGGGCATGGATTACTCCTCTGGTTTCCTCACCAGGGATCCCTATCTTCTGGCTTGTTTGGGCACCGCTGCCGAGGAAAATGGCCATATATCCTTGATTGAAAATCTCTGTGAGGTCTTTCACCGGCGTATTTGTCTTGATCTCCACCCCCAGTTCTTGTATGTAACTTATGTCATTATCCACTATCTCCTTAGGTAACCTGTATTCAGGGATACCATAGCTCAGGAGGCCGCCTGGCTGAGAGAGAGCTTCGAATACGGTAACGGCATAACCCTCCCTGACTAGATCGTAAGCACAGGCAAGCCCCGCAGGGCCAGAGCCAATAATGGCCACCTTATCTTTTTTTGTCCTTTCAGCGGGGATTGCCTTTTTCCTGCCCATTTTTAGCTCGTAATCAGTAACGAACCGTTTCAGGCTTCGAATGGCAAGAGGTTCATCAACATGCCTTCGCTCGCAGTCCAGTTCGCAAGGATGTGTACAGACCCGCCCAAGAACTCCAGCAAAGGGCACGGTTCTTCTAATTACCTCCAGGGCCTCTTTAAATTTGCCCTGGGAAATAAGGGCGACGTAGCCTTGAGCATTAACTCCGGCAGGGCAGGCAATGCGGCATGGTGAAGTGCCTCTCTTATCAATGGCAAAAGCACTAGGAACAGCTTGGGGCAGAGGAAGATAGGCTGCCTTCCTCATATGCAGGCCCATTTCAAACTCGTCAGGTACCTCAACTGGACATACTTTGGCACATTCACCGCATGTGTTACATTTGTTAACATCGACGTACCTGGCCTTTTTCTTGACTTTGACCTTGAAATTGCCGATGTAGCCTGAAACCTCCTCTACCTCGCTATTAGTCATTAAGTCGATGTTAGGATGATGACCAACATCAGTCATCTTCGGAGTGAGAATGCATTCTGAGCAGTCCAAAGTGGGAAAGGTTCTATCGAGTTGGATCATATGTCCGCCGATGGACGGGTCTCTTTCCACCAGATAAACTTTCTTCTCGCCATCAGCGATATCCAAAGCAGCCTGGATACCAGCAATGCCTGCACCCACAACTAAGACATTAGGATTAACTGGAACTTCTTTAACCTCCAAAGCTTCCTGCCAGTAAACACGCCTTACCCCAGCACGCACAAGATCCTTGGCCTTCTCCGTAGCTCGCTTCTTGTCTGCAGCATGAGGCCAAGAACAATGCTCCCTGATATT
>CAYTBB010000044.1:0-10810 GCA_964435965.1 uncultured Dehalococcoidales bacterium | reverse complement strand
AAAGAGTTAATTCGCTGATTTTTGGGGCGGTGGATTATACTACCGATATGAGGGTTACATTGACTTGGCCGATAGGTGAGGAACAGAAAGGTGAGGAACAGAAATGGGCTAGAGCGCGCATGGCCTGCGCCGCTAGAGCGGCCGGTATTATAGCTATTGACTGTCCCTATATGACACCCAAAGACATTGAAGGCTTTGAGAAAGATACCAGCTATGGTCGGCAGCTAGGCATGGAGGGAAGAATGCTGATTCATCCCAGTCAGATTGAGCCTGCTCACAGGATTTACACTCCGGCACCTGAGAGGGTAGAGTGGGCCAGAGAAGTTGTTAAGGTGTTTGAAGAGGAAGGAATCGCCAAAGGGTCAGCAGCAGTGTCATACAAAGGTCACATGGTGGATACACCTGTTTACGTTGGAGCCAAAAAGATCCTTGGTACTATGGCAGAGATCGAAGCCAGGGAAAGAAAGCGCGCCGGGAAATAGTACAATGGCAAAACGGCCAAATATGAACTAGCTCCAAAGCTAGTACTGGCAAACGAAATTAGAAGGAGGCGTTCATAATGGATGTCAAAAAATTGCAGGATATCGTGGGTAGAGATTGGGTGGTAACGAAACCGGAGCAAATGGTGGACTATATGCAGGATGCAGTGATGGGAGCTGTAATACCTAAGCCGGCAAAAAGTGTCATCCTGGTAAAACCAGCTAATGCGCAAGAGATATCGGAGATATTGAAGCTGGCGAATAAGGAGAAATTTCCGGTCATTGTTAGGGGTGGGGGAAGTGGAATGGCTGGTGGTGCTGTACCAAATATAGACTGTGTGCTTCTCTCACTAGAAAGGCTTAACAAGATTGTAGAGTTAAGCAAAGAGGATTTAATGATCACCGTTGAAGCAGGCAAGCCTTATGGGGAGATGTGTGAGGCTGTGGAAGCTGAGGGTATGTTCTTCGCCCCGAGGCCGGGAGATTTGGGTGCTCATTGTGGCGGCATAGTCGCCACCAATGCCGGTGGTGCCAGAGCAGTGAAGTACGGTGTCACAAGGGCCTTCATGAAAGGCATGGAGGTTGTGACCCCCACTGGCGAAATATTGCATCTCGGTGGAAAGCTACTTAAATATTCTATGGGGCTTGATTTGGCACATTTGTTTGTCGGCAGCAAAGGGGTTTTGGGTGTGATAACTCAGGTTACCTTCAGGCTTGCTTTGAAGATGCCCTTTAGTTCGCTTATACTGGCATCATACGATGATCGTCTTGAATGTATGAAAGTTGCTCCACATGTAACTGCAGCAATGATAATTCCATTAGCCGGAGAGTATATCGATCACGACTTGGCTGTCGATACTGCTAAGTATCTGGGCATTGAGTGGCCGGCCAAGAAAGGAAAGGCTCATATATTTTTTGTCAGTGAAGGCGAAAATGAGGATGTAGTGTATTCGCAGCTTGAGAAGATATCTAAGATATGCGAGGAGCATGGAGCCATTGATGTAGTAATGGCGGAGAGAAGGGAAGAACAGGATGTTATTATGAAGTCAAGAGGCGAGACAGGCTCAATGCAGAAGGCGGCCGGTAATATAGGGGACTTCATGGATGTAGCTGTGCCTCCGTCGCGTGTGGCGGATCTCTTTGAGGGAATGCTAGATATCGAGAAGAAATACAACACCTGGATACCCACCTGTGGACATGCAAGCGATGGTAATTTACATCCTACGCCATTGAAGGAACTTGCCGATAGAGGCGTGCTCGAAGATTGTAAGACCGATATATATAAGAAAACTGTCGAGTTAGGCGGAGTTTTAACTGGTGAACATGGTATAGGAACAATCAGGCTTCATAATACTCCTTTGTGGCCCGAGCCCCAAATATGGGAGTACATGAGAGGAATCAAAAAGGTATTTGACCCGAACAATATATTAAATCCGCACCGTGAAATCCCAGATTGATCCTCTCTATTTTTGTTTGCCAAGTAATACTAGCGCTGAAGTGAGCTGAGGGACAAATAGCGTATGCCTAGCTGTGGTGCCGTGGGGCGATTGTGAGGCTATTTCGTTTTGTATTTAGGGCATTTTGTGGTGTAAGTCCTCAATGCGGTAGCTGAATGTGCCAGCAGGAGCGATGACTTCAATTGTTTGTCCTCTTTCTTTGCCTAAAAGGGCTTTGCCTATAGGTGATGCGATGGAAATTCTGCCCTTGGTTGGATTTGCTTCCCGGGGGTAGACTAGGATGTAGTGGAGCTGCTTATCTGAAGAGAAGTCGTAAAGCCACACTGTGTCACCGCTTTTTATCTTCGATGTGCCTTGATTTTCAGCCATAATTGTGGCTGATTTTAAAGCTGACTCTAACTCTTGGATTCTTCCTTCTAGATGTGCCTTATGTTCTCGAGCTGCTGCCAGTGGAGCATTTTCTCGGAAATCTTTATCGGCTGCCGCCCTGCGTATTTCCTTGGTGGCCTCAGAGCGCTGACTCTTCAACTCAGCCAACTCTTTTTCAAGTTTGGCATAACCTTGTGCAGTTAGAGCAGTTTGGACTGGGAGATTTTGCTGAACTGAAGCTTCCTTGCGGGATGGTTTTTTCATTCGGAGGTGGACAGCTAAATTTACCTTGCTGAATCCTTTTCTGCGAATATAGGTAAGGAAAGACTTCACCGGCTTTGTCTCTGAGGGGGTGATTTGCTCAGCGTAGATAGCTATATCGAGAGGACTAAGCTCGTCTACTTTTCTGTGTAGGCCAAGCCAGCGGGTAAATTTATATATTTCCCTCTGTGCCTTTTCTCTGTCTTGTGGGGGTAGACTAATTAAATAATCAGCAGCTACTTCAACTACTGTAGAATCTTGACCAGCGATATTCCTCACAGAACAACTAATGATAAGACAAAAGAGGCAGCGGTGTCAATTGTTTCAGCGTCTTAATTTCATTTCTAAGTCAACTCGTGTGCGAAGAAAACGATTTAGGTCTTCTCGGTTCACTATGCCAATAACCTTTCCTTCTTCTACCACCGGCATGTGCTCTGTTTTACCCATCTCCTGTAGCAGGCTTAAGATATCTTGATCAGGGTGGACTGTTTTCAACTTGTTAACTGGGGTCATTGCTTCCTGCACCGTGGTAATATCCCAACGAGTTTGGGGAATTTTCTTTATGTCATACAAGGCGATCATGCCCTCCAGTAAGGTTTCCCTGGCCACTGGGAAACAATTCCGTCCTGTAGGCAGAATATACTCTTGAACCAACCTCTCCAAAGTAAGCTCAGGGGAGACAAGGGGGCAGCTATAATCGGTAACATGGCGTACCTTAACACCGGAGAGGGAATCACGTAGCAAGATCTGTTGATAGGTAGCTCTAGCGGCATCGTGCAAGAACCAACCAATGAAGACAAGCCACAGGCCATTCAACCATAAGTGGGCCACAAAAATAATTACCATACCACCAGCGACAAAGGCATAAGCTACACCCTGCCCCACCTTGGTAGCGAGGCGTGTTGCCCGGTGGTAATTACCTGTTCTCCGCCATATAATGGCACGAAATACCCTGCCTCCGTCCAAGGGGAAGCCAGGGATTAGGTTGAAGAGAGCTAAGATTACATTGATTATCGCCAGCCACCGCATTGAGTTGCCTGCTAAGACTTGTTCAGCTTGTGCTAGCAGAATGGATAATCCGTAAAAGATGCCGGCCATAGCTAAACTGGCTAACGGACCAACTACGGCTATCAAAAGCTCTGTGCTAGGGTGGGTTGCCTCTTTAGTTATCTGAGAAATGCCGCCGAAGACAAAAAGGGTAATTTCTTTCACCGGGATGCCATTGCGAATGGCAAGGATACTGTGCGCCAGTTCGTGGATAATTATGGAAGCGAAGAAAAGGATACTGGTTAATATGCCGAAAGCTATTCGTTCCACGGTAGGATAATCACCAGGGGAGTAAAACACCAATGAAGTAGTTACTAGAGCAAAGATAATGAACCAGGTGTAATGGAGCCGTAGTGGGATACCAAAAATTTTACCTAGGCTAATGTTACCTTTCATCGCTTATTTTGTGGCATAGCGTAGCCTATAAGCTTATAAGCCAGTTTGGCCAACGAAAAAGCACAAGAAGCTGGATCCTCTTGTGGGCAGGACTCCATTAAGTCGAAGCCAATTATGTGCTTATGAAGAGCTGCTAACCTCAGCAGATTCAAGACTTGCTGCCATGGCATGCCCCCAACTTCAGGAGTGCCCACTGCTGGCATAATCGAGGGGTCAAAGACATCCATGTCTATGGTTAGATAAAAGTTTTCGCTGAGTGTGGCTGCTATTTGCTCTGCGGAAGCTACACTTGATGCCAAATCAGGTATATAGAAATGCGTCATCTTTTGCTGGTTTAAGAATTGTTTCTCTTCCCAGCTAAGGCTGCGCACTCCAACCTGAACAACGGGGCAAAGCTCGAAGATACGATGCATAACACAAGCCTGGCTATATTTGGTTCCTAGATACTTATGGCGAAGGTCGGCATGAGCATCCAGTTGCAGCACGGAAAGCTCGGGAAATATTTCCTTGAAAGCCCGGGCTGCTCCTAAAGAGAGTGAGTGTTCGCCACCTAGCATTACCACAAATTTCCTCTTTGGTATTAATCCCTTGGTTATATGATAGACTCTGTCTATCATATCTTTGGGGCTGCTCATCACAGGCTCTACTTCTGGTAGAGTATGAATGCCAACTTTATATATCTTGCGGTTTAGCTCTAAGTCATACAGTTCCAGGTATTGGGAGGCAGCAATGATAGCTTGTGAGCCATGAAAGGTATGGATGCTAATATGGCTCTCAGCAATGAAAACGAATCCGCATATTCCCCCAATCCGCTGTATTTAATCAAATGGGGTGATGAAATTCTTGTCATTCTAGGGAGAGAAGCGACCGAAGAATCTCCTCTTCACTTTGGTTAGAGTTTCGGCTCATCAGGATAAACTCCGTGATGCACCCATCAATTAGCATTTAATTGCCGAAATACCTAAGTATTTTTCTACTATTGCCATGGCACAATATTTGCCACACATACTGCAAGTTTTTCCTGCTGTGGGAATTTTACTATGAATTCGCTTTGAAAGCTCTGGATCCAAGGACAATTCAGTTTGAGTGGCCCAATCAAGATTCTTGCGAGCCCGGGACATTCTTTCATCCCACTCCTTGGCACCCTTTACCCCCTTAACAATGTCACCAGCATGAGCAGCTATGCGAGAGGCTATCACTCCTTGCTTTACATCTTCTATATTGGGAAGGGAAAGGTGTTCCGTGGGAGTGACGTAGCACAAGAAATCTGCACCAGCGGCAGCAGCGATGGCACCTCCGATAGCACCAGTAATGTGGTCATAGCCAGCACCTATATCAGTTACCAGCGGCCCCAGGACATAGAAAGGCGCTCCCTGGCACAAGCTTTTTTCTAATTGAACATTGCTGACTACTTGATCCAGGGGTAAATGTCCCGGCCCTTCGACAAAAACTTGAATTTCAGCTTCCCTAGCACGCTTTACTAATTCACCTTGAATGATTAACTCCTCGATTTGAGCCCTATCGGTGGCATCGGCGATGCTTCCTGGACGCAAGCTATCTCCCAAGCTTAAGGCAAAATCATATTTATGGGCTAAATCTAACAAGCGGTCATAGTATTGATATAGAGGATTTTCTTCTTCGTTATGTAGCATCCAGCCGATGAGGAAGGCGCCTCCTCGAGAAACTATATCAGTTGTTCTACCTTGGTTTTTTAGCCGTGCCAGGGATGCCCGAGTTACACCACAATGAACGGTCATGAAATCAACGCCGTCTCTAGCTTGCTCCTCAATTACATCAAAGAGCTCGTCAACAGTCATATTCACGATAGCTCCATACTTCTCAATAGCCTCAATCCCAGCTTGATAAACAGGCACAGTTCCCACGGGCAAGGGGCTAGCGTTGATGATGGCTCTCCTGATGGCTGAAATATCACCCCCGGTGCTCAAATCCATGACTGTGTCGCTGCCAGAATCAACAGCGGCTTCCAATTTTTTAAGTTCCATGTCTAAATCGCAGAAATCTGGTGACGTACCTATATTGGCATTAACTTTAGTCCTTAGTCCCGTGCCAATGCCGCAGGGGACTAGGTTTGCATGGTTAGGATTGGCTGGAATTACGATTGTGCCCTCAATCAAGCCTTGAAGAATAAAGTTTACCTCTACCCTTTCCTGCTCAACTACATGTTTTACTTGAGGTGAAACAACACCACTTTGAACCAGTTCTAATTGGGTCATCTTGCTACATACCTCTATGCTAAATTAAGTTTAGATGGCAAATTTAACATGGGACGATTCTGAATGCAAGTCTAGAAAGCTTGAATAAGCTAGCTAAATAGCTACCACCAAGAGCAGGGTCTTTAACTACTGAGGTAATTTACATCCTTTCGGGGGCTGTCATGCCCATCAGGTGAAGGGTCTTGGCTAGGACAATTTGAGTTGCCCTGACCAGTTTGAGCCGAGCTCTGGTTAATGCCTCGTCTTTGGAAACTACCCGGCACTGCTTGTAGAAGCTATGGAAGGCAGTGGCCAAATCCTGGGCATAGTAAGGCAAATGGTGAGGCTCGAGAGTATTTACTAGCTCCTCTATTATTTCGGATAGGAGGATTAAGCGGCGAATTAAGGTTAGCTCTGGCTCAGAAGTAAGCAGGGAAACATCGCCTTGGCTGTAATCAATCCCCTTTTGGTTGGCTAGCCGAAGAATGCTGGCAATCCTGGCATGGCCATATTGAACATAGTAGACTGGGTTATCTAGTGACTGCTTCTTAGCTAGTTCTAGGTCGAAGTCCATCTGGCTATCAGCGGAGCGAGAAAGGAAGAAGAAGCGGCAAGCATCTGCCCCTACCTCTTCTACTACTGCCCGCAGGGTAATAATATCGCCACTTCGCTTTGATGCTCTAATTGCCTCCTCCCCGCGCCGTAAGGTAACTAACTGACAAATTATTACCTTGAGCTGTTCGGTGTCCTTTCGCAGGGCTTTCATTACTGCTTTCATACGGGGCACATGCCCTTGGTGATCAGCACCCCAGATATCAATCACGGTGTCAAATTTCCGTTCTATGAATTTGTTGTAATGGTAGGCAATATCGGAGGCAAAATAAGTAGGGGAGCCATCACTACGCACCAGCACGTTATCTTTATCCTCACCCAGGGCACTCGATTCAAACCAGATGGCATTATCCCTTTTAGTTACATAGCCTTCTCCTTGTAATAACTCCATAGCTCGGTGGTATTGCTTATTGTGATAAAGGCTTTTTTCGCTAAACCAAGCATCGAAATCAACATTCAGCAGCTTGAGGTCTTGCTTAATACTGTCTATTATCTTTTCAAGTCCGATTTTACCTAGTTCTGAAATTGCTTCCTCTTCGGCGCGCAATGACGATTCACCCTCACCTAAGCCTCTCATGTAATGAAGTTTCTTTTCCTTACAAGAGAGGGAAAATCTGTCGCCTTGCTCCCGAATAATCTCTCTTGCCAAGTCGATCATATAATTACCCAAGTAGCCATCAGGAGGCATGCTGGCTTCTCTGCCTAGACACTGTTGATAACGAGCATAAAGAGAACGATTGAAAGCATGTATCTGACTGCCAACATCATTCAGGTAATATTCTTTTTCTATCTGGTAGCCAGCAGCAGTGAGAACATTGGCTAAAGTACTACCTAAGACAGCACCACGGCCATGACCTACGTGAAGAGGTCCGGTGGGATTGACGCTAACGAACTCAATTTGAGTGTGACTGCCTTTGCCTAGAGTAAGGTTACCGTATGCCACACCAGCAGTCAAAATGGATTCTACTTGTTTGGCTAGCCAATCATCTCGCAGGGTGAAATTAATAAAGCCCGGTGGAGCAATGGCAAACTTATCAATTTCCGGAGGGAGCGATATATGCTTAGCTATTTTCTCGGCTATAACCAGAGGGGGCTCTTTGGCTGTTCGAGCTAGCTTTAGGGGAAGTCCCGAGGCAAAATCTCCATGCTCGGGATTCTGGGGGTGCTCTATAACTACTTCGGGCAGAGTTACAGCAACGAGACTGCCCTCTCGTTGTGCCTCAGTTACAGCCTGCTGCAAACAAGTGGCTAACCTTTTCTTAACCATAGAGATTGCTTCGCTCCACTCGCAATGACATTACTAGCTCCATTCAGCGCTTTTAGACCATACTTGAGATAATTGCTGTCTTAGAAGGCGATATTCGGGTTTCCCCAAATTGCTGTCACTTTGAAAAAGGGCTATTGCCTCCTGCCGAGCCAGCTCTAGGAGGCGTAAATTTGATAGTTTAGCTATTTTGAGGTCGGGCAGACCACTTTGGTGTGTGCCAAAAAATTCTCCCGGGCCTCTTAGCTCCAAATCTTTCTCGGCTAAAGCAAAACCATCGTGAGTTTTCTCCATTAGCTGAAGGCGGTCTCTTGCTTCAGGCGTGGTTGCTTCGCTTCGCTCGCAATGATAGGAAGGGATAAGTAGGCAATAAGCTTGCTCTTTACCCCGCCCCACACGCCCTCTAAATTGGTGGAGCTGTGATAGCCCGAAGCGCTCAGCGCCCTCCACTAACATTACCGTGGCGTTGGGTATATCAATGCCCACTTCTACCACCGACGTTGACACTAGAATATCAAGCATACCTTCTCGAAAACGGCGCATTACCCTTTCTTTATCACCAGGGGGCATTCGACCATGGAGCAATCCCAATTTTAAATCTGGGAAAATTTCTCTGGATAGATACTCGTATTCACTTGTAGCCGCTTTTGCCTCGAGTATTTCTGATTCTTCAATCAGAGGACAAATGATGAAAGCTTGCTTACCATCACTAACCTGGCGACGGAGGAAGCTATAAGCCTTTTCTGTATACTGGGGCTCAAGGAATCTTGTTTTCACTTCCTGTCGTCCAGGAGGCAGCTCGTCAATAACTGAGAGGTCGAGATCACCGTAAAGTGTCAGTGCCATAGTTCGGGGGATAGGGGTGGCGGTCATAACCAATATATGAGGGTTAAAGCCTTTTTGACGCAATGCAGAGCGTTGTAAAACACCGAACCTTTGTTGCTCATCTGTCACTGCTAACCCTAGCTGGTAAAATTCTACCTCTTTTTGGATAAGGGCGTGGGTGCCAATGACGATATCAATTTCGCCTTGCTTAATTTTACGATGTAAATCCTGTTTCTCACTGTCTTTCAGGCTGCCGATGAGCAAAGCGATGGTGAGTGGCCGGGAGAGAAATCCTGCATAAACCCTCACCATGTTCCTCTCCCTTGAAGGGAGAGGATGGGTGAGGGTGCCTTTCTGGGTGCTGGCTTTAGACAAATAAGCACAGATATTGCTGAAATGCTGCTCAGCCAGCACTTCAGTGGGTGCCATAAACGCTCCTTGATAGCCGTTGGCCACTGCTATTAATAAAGCCAAAGTAGCAATTACGGTTTTGCCACTCCCTACTTCGCCTTGAAGAAGGCGTGACATAGCCCTGGGTTGCTTTAGGTCAGCTAAAATTTCCCCTAGTACTCGCTCCTGAGCTCGGGTCAGAGTGAAAGGTAAACAATGTAAGAACCTGTCAATAACCTCCTGGTCTATATTAAAGGCATTGCCTGGCTGACTTTCTTGCCAATCTCGCTTTCTTGCTAGCACACCTAATTGAAGTAAGAATAGTTCGTCGAAGGCTAGCCTCTCCTTTGCCCTCTCTGCTATTAAATGGTTGTCAGGATAGTGTATTTGAGCAATCGTCTCAGGAAGATCTAGTAAGTGGCATTGGTTTTTTATTTCCGAGGGTAAGAAATCACTCACTTGCCATGCCCAGCCATCGATGGCTTCTTTTGTCCATTTCCTCACTTGCCGAGGATATAAGCCTTGGGTAAGAGGATAAAGGGGAACCAAGCGGCCAGTGTGGATCAGTTCTTTATCCTCAAGCAATTCCCATTCAGGAGACTGGAAGATTTTTTGACCCTTGAATAAACTGACGGTGCCACTAATTACTACCTTGGCGTTGGTGGGGAATCTTTTGGCCAGATAAGGTTGGTTGAACCAAACTACTCTGATGTTCCCAGTCTCATCACCCACTATTGCCTCAGTGCCTTGCCGACTACCAAGAGTGGCTATCCTGGCTTGCCATATTGTAGCTACAATAGTTTGTTCCTCTCCCTCCTTAAGTTCAGAGATAGGTTTCCTCTGGCTATAATCGACATACCTCCGGGGGAAAAAATAAAGTAAATCATGTATCGTTCTCACATTTAGCTTGGCAAATTTATTGGCTACACGTGGTGTAATGCCTTTGATAATAGTTGTAGGGGAATTTAATCCTTCACTTTTCTTTAGAGGGTGTGACTTGGCTACTGCTGTCACCCTCACCTTATTCCTCTCCCTTGAAGGGAGAGGAGAGGTGAGGGCGTCTTGCTTTACTCCCAGCTTGCTTAGCCAATCGAAGAGGCGCATTATCCATCTCTTACGTTCACTTACATCAAATGAATCATAATTGGAGTTAGCTAAATTGAGCTCATCGAATTCAGCTAAAAGTTGCCGGTTATTTATGCTTTGCCTGATTTTCCCAGCCTGTTTGTGAAGATATTTATCCAAACCGCCGATTACTGCTTTATCGCTATATCCCTTCTTACGCTCCAATTCAAGAATTTTTCTTAGTGAGTCGCTAGTTATCACTTTGTGAAGGCGTCACTTAATTATGGTAAGGTTACAGCACTTATAGCATAGCACATTAGCGCAAACTTTAGTTCAGCGAATTTATTTATTCTCCTTCAAGGATAGAAACAGCTAGGACATGGGGACCAACATGAGTCCCTACTACCGGGCTTACCTTGGAACGATAGAAAT
>CAYTBB010000043.1:0-10925 GCA_964435965.1 uncultured Dehalococcoidales bacterium | reverse complement strand
GGCTGTTTTTAGAGAGATGACCGATAGGGCTATTTCTGGTCAAAGACCGACTGAAGAGGATATAAAGATTCTGGAGGAGATTCTGTTAAAAAATAAGAAGATAAAAATAGAGAGTTACCCCCAAGAGGGCAACCCACATTTTTATCCATCTTTACATATATGCATACCTCCGGGCAGGACCTTAGCCTTTTACTGGGTCTACTGGACCTGGATCAAACATATTTCCGTAAGAAGATGTATAGCTAAAGACTGCTCCAAAATATTTATTCCGGTAAGATTTGACCATGTATACTGTTCAAAACGTTGTGCCAAGAGAGTTTGGGCACAGAGACAAAAACTTTAGAATGATAAATACTTGACAAAATTCTAATTTTAGGTATAATATATATATAATAAAAAAATTTCCCTAAAAACGTGAATTATTTCACGAAATATAATATTCTATCCCACTATTTAAAATATTATATAAAACTTTTTCAATAGGAAGGTGAAGTATTAAAGTAATACTTCAAGAGAAGTTGAGAAAGGTAAACTATCCGAAAGGATAGGACGCAAAGTTTTGGGTCTAAGGCATTTGTATCGCCTTTTGCTGCCCTCTACTGCTATGATTGCCAAACTGCCAACTTTTTAATTAAATAAAGATTGGCAGTTTTTTGTTGTACCTATAGACCCTCATTTCTCTTATTCTTACATCTATTTATATTTAGCAAAAAATCACTCAAGAAATCTTATCATCTATCTACTTAAAAAACTGCCTTTTGAAAACATTCCAAATAATATTCGAAGCACTACTTATAAAGTATAAACTCAAAAGTATCTTTAACCTGATAAAGAAAATTAACATTCATTCATCATAGTATAAATAAATCACTTGAACTTTATTTAATCTTAAAAAGGAGGCGATGTCTATTGATTGTATTGAAATGATTTAGGATTATTTTCAATTCAATTAAAATTAAAAAATGAAAGGAGTGAATTTTAATGAAAAAGTATTATTTCTTAATAATAGTTGCTTTAATTTTAGGTCTGGTTCTTACTGGCTGTTCATTATTGTCTAATGTCGGCCAGGTTCCAACTTCCGAGCAAAGCGGAATAAGTGATTTAACAAAATCCCTTGGTGTTAATAATACTTACGGAGAGGTTACTTTAAATAATTGGGGGAAAGGTAACTTTTCTGATGTTTGGGATCTCACCCAATGTGATTTAACCCTATCTTATACAATTGATATGAGCACAATTACAAATGCAGGATGGGCAGTAACTGAGGTAGGACTTCGTGAAGTTGGCGCTTCAAATATAGACCCAAATTTAAAAGGTGGTTGGATGCAATCGAATTATATAGATGGTACTAGCAATCCAGATTCTTTAAAGAGTAACGATATGCATTTACTTAGCAAACATGGATGGTCGTTCCAAAAATATGATGCCACAAATTCAGATACCCTTATAACTCCCTATTGGTCAGGTAATAATTATGGTTTCTGGTTTGACCGTGATGGAGTTGATGAATGGCAAGCACAGATGTGGGGAATGGATGGCACTTATAATACAGGCGGTATATACGAAATTGTTATTACCTACCATGCAATTGATTTAAACACCGGAACAATGTTTGCAACTATCAACGGTGTTGTTCAGCAGGGATTATACATTGGTGGATGGAAAGATGCTGAGCCCGAGTTCTATCCTGCTGGAAGAAGCTTTGAGGGAGACATGACTCAAATGCAGGTTTTCTATGGTCGCGGAGGTGGCGGTGGTACTGTAACTATATCTGATATTACTGTTGATGGATGTCCCTTCTGGGATGAATGCACAGTTGATTTAATAGCTGGTCAAAACGAAGTTGCGGGCATGGTAATGGTAGATGATGATGGAGACAATTTACTCATTACATATGAAACTATAGGTGACTGGCAAATGACTAAAACCCACCTTTATGTAGGTAAAACTGATCCTAAATTACTTACAAGTGCTCCCGGACAGTTCCCTTATTCTGAACCACTTGATACGCCTACAAGTCATACTTATACAATACCAATAGCAGATATTGATTCTTACAATTTGATAAAAGGAAAAAAGTGGATTGCTGCTGATGATCCAGGTATAGGACCAGGGGACCAAATTTATATTGCTTCCCATGCCGAAGTCATCCGTCCAATTATTGATTGCTACGAACCTGTTTGGCAGATTGGTGATGTCGAGGAAAATAAATTGGATAATCCTTGTGATGAATTCAATCATCCTACTCTTGTTTACGGTACTCAGAGCTTTTATGTTGGTACAACCCCCACGATTGAATTTCCGTGGATTAGCAGATTGAATAAAAATTATGCTCCCACTATAAATATTTACTTTAATGCTAATGCTGAAATGCTGTTAGGGGGTAAATTTCTGTTCTCCTGGAGCCCAGGAGGTTCTGGTAATGAAACTATAAAAATATTATTAGATGGAATTCAACTCGATACAGTGAATCGTAGTGGGACTGTGGTCGGAGGCTGGTGGGATAATAAAGAACGATTCATTGATTCGATTGATGTTCCGGCAATTGATGTGGGCGACCATGTTTTAACTATCGAAGTACTCAGTGGTGATGGATTAGTATGGGATTGGTTGAGGCTTGAAGCACCATGTTTCCAGGAGGAGAGCGCATGGGCAGAAGGTGACCAAATTAGACCTGATAAAAATTGGGCAATGTACTTTGAGTTTCCATGTAACTGAAAATAGAATAACAACTAGATTTAATACAGTGGACAGCTCTCTGTTTCATTTTAAAAAAAGATTTTAGTAAATTTTTGAAGAGAATAAAGGGGTCAGGTCTCAACATTTGACATAACTTTTTTTATTCCTGGACCTTCTTCTAAAATGAATCAGAGACAGAGTTAGTTTTGATTTAGTGAAAAAGCCAGGCTTGATTTAGGTCGTTATGGAATATTACAGTACAGCTATATTTTAAGTCTGGCTGTATCAACCAAAGCTTTATTAAGTTAATATATCTTTTGAATCTAGAATTCTTTGATTCATTTCGGGAGGCGATGTTTATTGAATGTGTTGAAATGATTTAAAATTATTTTCAATTCAAAAAATAAAAAAAATGAAAGGAAGTAAATTTCAATGAAAAAGTTAATTTATTTAATAGCATTAACATTAATTTTAGGCTTGGTTCTTACCGGGTGTTCGGTTTTATCGAATGTCGGTCTGGCTCCGGCTAGTGAGCAAAGCGGAGTATCTGGCTTAACAAAGGGTGAGTTTGATGCAGAGTGTCCTGCCGCACCCGCTGTTGCCGGTCTTCTTTTGGAGGCAGTGGGGATAGATAACCGTTGGGGCACGGGTAAGGATGGAGGCAACTTCATCAAGGAAGTGGCAAATCACATGGGGTCTGAAACTGATTTTGACGGTGAAGAAAAATGTGATATTGAAAATTACAGATTAGCAGTAGCAAAATTCTTAATTGGTCTTGGACACGGAGCAGAAGGAGTAGCAGCACTATTCGAGGCTGAATTGGAATCTGTTGTTTATGAAGGAACATGCAACACATTTGGTACCAATGCAGGAGAGAAAATGACCTTTACATTCTCCAATGATGTTGTTCTTACACCCGTTATAATACCACATTCTACACCTATTGTATATTTTGAAGGAATCAGTGCTATTGGAACTGGTCCACTAACCTGGACAGCGGAAGATAATGAAGTGGTTATTACTACAACAGGTAAATTTAATACTCCAAGACCAGATGTAGGTGATATAGTTAATGGTTTAGCAGGCATTGTAGATGTCCTAAGCATTGTTGTGACTGTTCCTGCTGGTGGCGTAGAAATTGATGGAATAGTGACCTATGACTTAGTTGGAGATTGGTTGATGGACCTTTATACGAGTGAAGTAACATTTGTTGATAGGTTTGTGGTTATTGAAACATTTGAAGATGGCGGGGTAACAGGATTCATGGGAATGGGATATGATCCTGAAGGTGCACCAACGGGAAACATAACAGGTACAGTAGATGGTCAGCTAATAAGCATGCTTTATGATAGAGTAGGATATGTAACGACAGGGTATGAGGCTTACTTCGAAGGTATTATAGAGGATTGTGATTACATATCTGGTACATGGTACGATAATAAGAATTATCCGACTGACCATAATTGGAAAATGTATCGAACATACTAAAAAATTATTAGCTGAGTTTTTTATGCCAGGAGACAGTTCTTTGACATATTCAAGAATGAACCATTAAAAGAAACAGGGGACGGTTCTCTGTATCATTTTAAAAGAGGATTTTTGAGTATGTTGTAAGCTGTTTAAAATAAATAGAAGCCAACTTTGGATTTTAACTTAACAAAAAGCCAGACTTAGTTTTGATTGCTATGGAATATTTCCAATACAATTACATTCTAAGTCTGGCCCTATATTCACAAAATTTTTGTTCCGGTCAATTTTATTAAAAAATGAAAGGAGTGAATTTTAATGAAAAAATTATCTTACTTAATAATATTAGTTTTAATTTTAGGCTTGGCTCTTACTGGTTGCTTATTATCCAATGTCGGCCAGGTTCCAGCTACCGAGCAAAGCGGAATTACCTACTTAACGAAAAGCCCCGGTAGTGACTTGTTCATAGATGACTTTGAGTCATATGCTCCTGGAACACATTCTGGCGGTGGGGGGCTGGGGGACTGGTTATACGTGTCAGGAGCACCCAGTATCGTCTCAGACACAATCGATGGAGTTACAAGCCAAGCTCTTAGCATCGTTGGAGGCAGCTATGTTGGTGAAGTGGCCGCCGTCACTGGTAGCTCGACTTGGCAGGACTATAGCCTCGAACTAGATGTGAAGAAACATTCTGGAGACTACTTTTGGATTGCGTTCAGGTACGTCGATCCAGGAACGTACTACATAGTAGCACCGTCATCAGACACAATCCACATAGCTCTTATGAAGAGAGTAGGCGGCGGAGGCTTCACAGATTTAGCCACCCGTCCCTTACAACCTACGGTCACTGGAACTTGGTATCATTACAGAATAGAGCTTCGGACGACACTAACTGGGACTAACATTAAGGTGTTTGTAGACGGGGAGAAAAAATTCGATGTTATAGATAATACAGTAGCTCTCGCATCCGGCAGAGTTGGTGTAGGGGGAGGATACTTTTGGCCCCCTGGTTCAGAAGGCCGTTTCGATAACGTTGTGGTCACCGATGTTACCGCCATAGGATCTATAAAAATCAATTCGGATGACCCATCTACAAATAGTACGAGTGTTGTCTTAAATTTGACAGCAACTGACGCAGTGGGGGTTACTGGATACCGCGTGGCTAATGGTACAGATGCCTCAAGTGGTTCCATAATAACTGTACCCAGCACAACTAGTTTTAGTGCCGACATACCTTGGAATCTAGACTCAGGGTACGGAATCAAAACTGTATCTGTACAGTATCGAGACACTATTATGAAATGGTCTCCCAACTATATGGATGAAATCTCGGTAATATACAACTGGAACGACTTCTTCCCCCCTGTTGATGACAGCGTGTTAAACGCAGCCAAGGCGGGGAGAGCAATACCGGTGAAGTTTAGTCTGGATGGCAACCAAGGGTTGGATATCTTCGCAGCGGGCTATCCACAGTCATGGAAGATTGAGTGTGAATCAATGGCCTTTATCGACGAAATCTACGAAACTGTGACCGCTGGAAATAGTATCCTATCTTACGATACCGATACCGACCAGTACATCTACGTCTGGAAGACAAACAAGGACTGGGCGGGCACCTGCCGAAGATTAGAGGTGAAACTAAAAGACGACACTTCACACTTTGCCGATTTCAAGTTCAAATAAAACAGGGGACGGTTCAAACAGTGAAACAGGGGACGGTTCTCCATTTTGAAACAGGGGACGGTTCTCTGTATCATTTTAAAAGAAGATTTTAATACATTTTTCAGTCTATTTAAAATGAATAGAAGTCAAGCTTGAATTCTAACTTAACCAAAAAGCCAGACTTAATTTAGGTTGCTATGGAATGTTACCCGTACAACTATATTTTAAGTCTGGCTTTAATAAACAAAATTTTTGTTATTACCGATTTTATTTTAACTGTTTTTGATATAATAATTTATGCAAAAATCTTATTGTAAAATAATGTAATCGAATGAGAAAAAATTAAAAATTCATTATAAATTTTTTCGTGAAATAAAGAATATATCTGGAGAGGAGAAGTATTTAGAAATACTTTTATAAAAGTTGAGAAAGGTATACTATCCCAAAGGATAGGCCGCAAAGTTTTGGGTCTAAATCACTTTCAGTGACAGGACTGCCAGACTGCCAACTTTTAAAAAAGAATTGGTAGTTTTTTATTTATAATTTATAACTTATCTACTATGTAAAAATATAGCAGAATAATATTTATTTAAAAGGAGTTGATTATAATGAATCTACGTATTAAAACATTCTTAATGATTTCGTTGATTTTGATATCAAGCTTACTGAGTAGTTGTTCTCTCTTGCGTGGCATAATTCCTTCGCTTCCCAATAAAGAAACTAAATACTACACAGCAAATGCTCACTCTTCTCATTTCGCAGATGGTTATTGGGTGCAATTGATGATAGATGACCCTAATCAGACAGTGCAGTCGGTAACCGTCAGTGGGCCAGGAATAGACGGTTCTATTTCTTTAGTAAAAGGTATTCATCCTTTTAATCCAAACCAATGGTGGTCTAATCCAAATGTTAGTTTGGGCGATAATCCTCCGGATTTACCATTAGTTTATACTTTTACAATTATTGATAAAATAGGCAACATATATAATATAAATGACTCTGTCCAAAGTTATGTAGTAGATTTTGCTACAAATCTTTTACCTGTAGGCACTCAAACTTATGGTGATCCTTTAGTATTTTCATGGATTGGTGTAGAGATAGAGGGAGCAAGATACAAAGTGGAACTACATGATAATAATTGGAATAGAATATGGGATAGCCCTCTAATTACAAATAATTCCTTTACTTATAATGGTCCTATTCTTGCTTCAGGTGATTATCAGTATTTTGTGTGTGTTTTTGATGGATACGGTAATGAATCTTTAGCTTACCAGAATTTTCAAATAAAAGCTCCGCCAGAAGTTATAAGTGACCCAAGAGATAGAGCAGCCGCGGCTCTCAAAGCAGTTGAGGAATTTAATGGTCTGTTTACCCTCCCGGATAATTTCCCAAAAAACCTCGTTCTAGCAATAGTTGCGAGAGAGACGGGAAGGAATTTCGAGTTCAATAATGAGCTTATATCTTTTGATTGGGGACGTGGATTAATGCAGATCACTACCGATGATTTCGTAGGTGCAGGTAGTGGCGGGTGTGATTCTGATTATTGTTGGGACTGCAGAGGAAAAAATGAAGAAGCATGTTATAGCTATTATTCCAATACTCAGGAAGGAATAAACAGAAATGTACGAGATGGTTATTATGCACTTGCCGAAAAGTTCAGCATCACCAGATATTGTGCAAACTGCACCGGATATGAAAATAGCACTATTATTACTCCTGAAGAAATATGCTGGATATCAACCGTGCAACAATATAATACAGGGTATAGCGAGCACCCCACTGAATATGTGTATCATATAGGAAACATTCTTAAGAATTATTTAAGTTGGAACTGGTATTATGCGGAAGGAGTGGAAAATGACCCTGGTTTAGGGAACAAATTCATCGAAGCCTATAATAATAAAGAAGAGATAATACTCTGTAGCTCTGCCTATCTCCTAGTTTATGACTCTCAGGGGCGAGCCACGGGCTTAATAGATGGTGAATTTGCGCAGGAGATCCCAAATTCAATTTATGATCCAAATTCATTTTATGATAGAGAAAGGGAAATCGTTGTAATCTTTTTCCCGATTGATTCTTACCGCTACGAGGTAGTAGGAAGAGAAGAAGGAACTTACAGTCTAACGGTAAATTCCGCCAAGGAAGGGGACATAACCGGCTTTGGGGCTATTGAGATTCCCACATCGGCTGGGGTTGTTCATCAATACACTATTGATTGGGAAACACTTTCCCAAGGTGGAGAAGGAGTTACCGTCCAAATAGACTTCGACGGTGATGGTACACCTGAGCTAACTATTACTACAGACAGTACTTTTACCTTTGTACCTGCTGCAATCGATATTGACCCTAATACTCTAAACTTGAACTCCAAGATAAAATGGGTCACTGCCTATATTGAGCTTCCAGAAGATTATGATATATCTAACATCGATGTTAGCACAGTCAATTTATGGTATGAAGGCAACAGTGTTCCAGCGGAATGGGGAGATATCCAAGACAGTACTTTAATGGTTAAATTCAATGGGAAGGCTGTGCAAGACTTGTTCACCGGGCCTGTAGATGCAACTACTGTAGCAGTGTCGGGAGAACTACAAGATGGTACACCATTTGGAGACAATGATACCATAAGGGTGATCAAGAAACCGTAGTAATTTATCATTAAATAAGCAGGGCCTTAGTGCCCTGCTTTTCTTTTCTAATTTCGGATAGTGATAAAGCAAATATTGGCACTTTGGATTTGAAGGTTTCTTTTTAATCATGTTAAAATTTAGAAAAGAAGTTTTGAATTTTTTGTTTTAGCTCTTGAGGACTTGTTATTTCTACTTTTTCTATCCTTCTCATTGGATATTTTATTATGTATCTTACTGGATATTCTAATGGATATTCTTCTGAAAACTTGTCAAAATCTTCCTCAAATATACTCCAAGCTTTTTTTTCTTCTCCAGCAAGAACATAATTCAATGTTCTGCATAGCAAGGGATTAAACCAATTACCATAATAAAATTCTATGACACTCTTGGCCTCTTCACTCAATTTTTCACATATTTCAAAATATTCTTCATCATATTTTACCAATGGCTTATCATATTTCTCCAACATCTCATTATATTCTGTGGCTGCTTTAAGATATTCATTTTTAAATTCAAAACTACTTTCAATCAATTTACCGTCTTCATTTAAGAGATAATATTCATCAGCAATACCCCAATGTACGAGTATTATCTCTGGGGATTTTTCAATATAATAACAGTAACCGTTTTTTACTTTTGCATACAATTTTCCATCCTTCTTTATTAACGAAGTGGATAAATTTGTAGGAATAGGAAAAGAATAACCCCATGAAATATTGCTAGCATGAAAAGATTTTTCATCTCTTAATGTGTCTTTTTCGATAACTAAAAGCTCTACATCTTCAAAATAAGTTCCAGCACTTAAATGGCCCCGGGTATGAGATTCAAAGTATAAATACTCTCCGTATCCAATTATTGAAAAGCTGCTGTCTCTACTCGTAAAAAGACCCCACTTTACATCTCCAATCGGTGTCAAAATTTTGCTATCTTCGTAAATTATAAAAAGAAAATGAATTTCTATTGGGCCAGCAGTTCCGGTATTTAATGTTGTTACAAGAATATATTTATTTTCTCTGTAATTAAAAGTTGCGTATCCAGAGTATTTTCCTGTATACGAACTTGCCAAAACTGTTTTATCTTTCTCTTTAAGAATACAATAACCGCTACTTACTCTACTCTCATCCAATGGGCCTATCTTAATACTCTCAGGCAGACCTGAATTCAGGTCAATTTTAATTTTTTCAATCTTAATATTGCCTATTTTGCTTTCTCCTTCTGGCCGTTCAGTCAATATTACTTCTTCCAATTTTTCCCCTGGTGTTTCTTCCTTCTCTTCCATGAATCTATCCTTTGCTATTTCTACCTCAAAGCTCGTTGTTTCTTCCTTCAGCACTCCCCAATACTGCCAAGCGAAAATTACTCCAGCCAAAAGGGTAATCAAAATAATAATCGTTCCTAACGGAGTATAATTTTTTTTGTTTAGAGGTTTAGACATAAATATTTCTACTTAATAAATTTTAAATTAGCTTTTTCCGACCTTTTTATTATTTTACCACAATAAAAAACTCAAGGAAATAACTTTCTGGCGGTGACCCCTCAAGATGATTGGATTTCAACTCCTTATTTGCCGCCTTCTGTATAAAAGCACGCCATTTACTTTCTTTAATTAAACTAAAGTAATTCTGTCTTTTTAGTTTTTAACAAATATTAATTATCTCTTCTAACTTCCGATACACTTTTTCAGTCTCATCACTCATACAAAAAGTTCGAAAATCGTTTTGTTGGGGGAGCCAGTTAGAACGAGAGAGCCCTTTGGCAAGTAAGTCGAAGGGCTTTCTGTATGTAGGATAAAGGTTTCCATCGTTTAGAGTGCAGTTCGATAGTAAGATATTTAAAAGATTTCTTTTACCAGTGTTATTTTGCTCAAGGTAAGCAAAATAAGCCTTTTGAGCAAGTTCTAAAATTCTGATTCCTTGTTCAAAATAATTAGTATTTGCATCTTTATGTTTATTAATATTTATTAGTATATCATTTTGTTCGTTTTTCCATTCATTAGTCTTTTCTTGATAAAATTCAGTAGTAACTAATTCATCTAATTTGTCTATATAGATTCTATCTAAGCGAAGCTGTAGCTTATTATATTGTTCTTGCAGAGATTTTATCTGGCTATTGTGATACTCTTGCTCATCTTTATGACTCATTAATAAAGCTTCTTTCAGCCAATCTATAATCCCAGGTTCAATCCTTATCTTTTTAACTAACTCTCCTAGTTTTTCAGTTAAATTTTCTTCTCTTATAAATTTATTACCACATTTACCTTTATGACTGGTACAGTGATAATAAACATATTTATCTTTTTGAATTTCTGCGGTGATAGCACAACCACATTTAGCACAGGTTAAAAGTCCGGTAAAGGCAAAATTATGTCTTTGAATTTTTTCAGGTTTATTATGTTTAGAGAAAGTTTTTTGTACTTCATCAAGAGATAAAATAGGGACAGACACCTATTTTCTCTCTGTATCATTTTAAAAGAATATGGGGTTCACA
>CAYTBB010000042.1:0-10984 GCA_964435965.1 uncultured Dehalococcoidales bacterium | reverse complement strand
GGGAACTTGCTAAGGTCCGTAGTCCAGTGTTACCTATGTGGTCAGCCAGCACACATCCTTGATTCAAACCGACCAATAGTCTACAGTAACAGACAGCATAGTTAAAATTAAGGAGGTAAATTAAATGTGGGATACGAAAATTTGAAAAGAGGTGACGAAGTGGGTTACGCCATCATGCTAAGGAAACTAGACAATTAAACAATGGTCTGTAAGTCTTCAGCATCAATGGAACACTTTTGAGATAGTATATACCCGACACTTAAGGGCTTGCTCTAATACTGATAAACCAGCAGATTATGATTTCAAGGAGGGAGTAATATCACAATGGTTAAGACACCTTGCGATTTAACTGTTACTGAAGCAGCCTCTAAAATTGCTGCCGGAGATTTAGTAGTTGAACATTTGGTCAAATCTTGTCTGGAACGTATTGACGCTCTGGAAGGTGAAATAAAGGCGTGGGCATTAATAGACAGAGAAGGAGCCATGGAAGCGGCATACCGGCTTGACCATGAGTTACGTCAAGGACGGAGACGCGGGCCCCTACATGGTATCCCCGTGGGAATTAAAGACAATATCTATACAGCCGGCTTGCGGACGCAGACAGGCTCTCCCATTTGGTCAGACTTTGTGCCGTCTTACGATGCTACTCCAGTAGCTCGCCTTAAAGAGGCAGGAGCTATTATTTTAGGCAAAACCCACACTACAGAATTTGCTTACCTTGCTCCTGCTCCTACTCGTAATCCATGGAATCATGATCATACCCCAGGAGGATCAAGCAGTGGTTCAGGCGCCGGAGTTGCGGCAGGTATGTGTCTTGTCGCACTTGGTACTCAAACTGGAGGGTCAGTACTTCGCCCAGCAGCCTACAATGGTGTGGTAGGTTTTAAACCTAACTACGGGAGGATCAGCACTTATGGTGTAGTACCACAATCTTGGACTCTTGACCATGTGGGTATCTTGGCACACAGCGTTGAAGATGCGGTGCTTATATTCCAAGCCATAGCTGGTCACGACCCTAAAGATTGTCATTCACTAGACGCGTTAGTTCCTGATTGCATAAGTAACCTGGAGCACCCAAGAACACCACGTTTGGGCATCGTCAAACAATACTTCTTTGATCACGCCGATAAAGAAATGTGCGAGCATACAGAAAGCGTAGTTGACTGTCTGCGACAGGCTGGCGCGCAAGTCCATGAAATAAAGCTTCCCTCCAACTTTGCAGATGCTATGAAAGATCGCCCTCTAATTATGGCAGTTGAGGCAGCAGCGTATCATCAAGAAATGTTTACAAATCACAAGAATAAATACGGAGTCCAAATAAGAAAACTGATTGAAAAAGGATTGAAAACGACAGCTATTGAATACGCAAATCAATTGCAGGTTCGCACTCATCTGAATCATGATATGGCCACTTTGTTTACGAATATGAATGTTCTAGTGACTCCGGGAGCGCCCAGTGCTGCACCTTACGGATTGAGTAGCACAGGAAATCCGGTCATGCAAGCACCCTGGACATATATTGGGGTACCAACCATCAGTTTACCAACTGGCTTAAACAAGGATAAGCTTCCCCTTGCCATTCAATTGGTGGGACCTTATTTGGCTGAGGCCCATCTACTAGCTACGGCAAAATGGTGTGAACGGGTTTTGAATGTCTATTTGCGTCCTCCTGGTATTTAGTACCGTCTAATTACGGGAGTAGTATCATATTGACAGTGCCGGAAAGCAGGAAGAAGAACCGTGGGGTGGGTATTTCCCTCCTTAACCGCTATGTCTCTTGCCTATGCGTTCTGAGGACATTATATACCTGGCTATTGGGGACATGCACGCATGACCAGCCTTTATGTGCTCAGAATTGCTTTCTTCTCCGCGGAGGGTATATGGGGAACGTTGACTGGCATTGCCGCTGTATACATAGCCCTGTTTGTGATCTTCGGTGCTATTCTACTCACCAGTGGAGGAGGCAAGACGCTTATTGATTTGGCCTTGCTACTGACTGGAAAATACCGGGGGGGACCAGCTAAGGTAGCCGTCATTGCCAGCAGCATGTTTGGCACGCTCTCCGGTAGCTCCTTGGCCAATGTAGCCACCACAGGAGCTTTCACCATCCCTCTGATGAAGCGCTTGGGCTACGACCCCAAGTTTGCCGCCGCGGTGGAGGCCGTTGCCTCGACGGGGGGGTCGATAATGCCACCCATAATGGGTACAGCTGCCTTCATCATGGCAGAATTCTTAGGCGTTCCTTATCTCAAAGTTGCTGTTGCTGCCGCTATTCCTGCCTTTTTGTTTTACGTGGCTGTCATTACGGGAGTTCACTTTGAGGCAAAGAAGCAAAATCTGGCATCAATACCTCGTGAACAGATACCACAGGCAAGGGAAGTTTTCACCTGGTCACGAATGATGTGTCTCCTTGTGCCAATCGGCATATTACTATATACATTAGTTAGAGGTTACTCGCTAATCATGGTATCCTCCAGTGCTTGCTTCGCGGTCCTGGTGACCTACATTTTTTCTAGTCTCTCCCTGCGGGGGATAAAGGAAAGACTGTGGAACATACCCAATGTCCTTGAGGCAGCTGGGAAAGCTATAATGACCGTTGCCCTGTGCTTGTCTGTGCCAATATCATCATAGGCCTGTTAACTTTCACTGGGTTAGGAGTTAAGATATCATCCGCAATTATGGGTTTAGGCGAGGCATATCTAATTCTGAGTCTAAGTATGGCAGCAGGTCTAGTTCTAATTCTGGGATGTGGTATCACAGTAACAGCAGCTTACATAATAGGGATTGTTATGGCAGTACCAATGCTGATCGCATGGGGTATTGAACCTATGGCCGCTCATTTGTTCGTAATGTACTATTCCATACTGGGTGGAATAACCCCACCTGTATGCCCATCAGTGTTTTTGGCAGCGAACATCGCCAAAGCAAGCTGGGTAAAAACAGCCTGGGTAGCACTGAGATTGGCTCCTCTCCTTTACATTGTGCCTTTTCTGTTTGTCTACGATAATACCTTCATTATGATGGGAGCACCTCTAACTATATTGTTAAATGTAAGTACCGCTGTGCTGGGTGCAGTAATTTTGGTGAGCGGCACAATACAGCACCTGACAACTAAATGTAATATTCCGGAGACATTAGTGTTTGTGGCCGGAGGGTTGCTTCTGCTGATACCCGAATGGCAGACAGATTTGTTGGGATTAGCTTTGATTTCTATTGTTACAGTAATACAGATACGGAGAAAGGGGAGACACATTACTAAATAGGAGATGAAGTATATGTCGCAGTTGAGTCAAAAAGTAGTATGAGTAAATTTATATCCAGAAAAAATAAGGGAGGGCTAAATTAAGAATGATAGAATCAGATATGGCTGAGTTAGCAACAATGAAACCAAAAGAATACCGTGATATCATAAGGGCAGGAAAATTTGCAGATGAAGCAGCCAAAAGAATGCTATGGCCATGTCAAGGCTATGCTCAGGCAAATTTGGCTATAGTGCCTGAAGGGTATGCTTTCGAGTTCCTGCTGTTCTGTAACCGCAATCCAAGGCCCTGCCCTGTACTAGATGTAACTGACCACGGTGATCCACATCCGAAACTAATGGCACCAGAAGCAGACCTACGTACTGATGTGGGACGGTACCGTGTCTTTGAACACGGGGAGCTTGTTGATGAGCCCACTGACATCATTAAGTATTGGAAGAACAACTTAGTTTGCTTTCTTTTAGGCTGTAGTCGTACCTTCACACAGGCACTCCATGCAGGAAACATTTCTTGGCGGAGATATAGTGCATATCGAACTAACATCCCCTGTATCCCTGCAGGGCGTTTGCATGGACATATGGTAGTTACTGTTCGAGCATTCTATAATGCTCATGACGCAGTGCGAGTTGTACAGATTTTGTCTCGACATCCTCTTATGCATGGACCACCAATTCATATTGGAGACCCAGCGGAGATTGGTATAACAGACTTGAGTAAACCCGACCCGCTTTTTTCTAGCGGTACGCCTACTGAACCACCAAAACCTAGCGAAGTTGTTATGATTTGGGGATGTGGTGTCACTCCAGAAACAGTGGCGATGGAGAGCAAAATACCCTTGATGATCACTCATAACCCTGGTCACATGTTTATGACAGATAAACAGGTTGAAAAGTTAGCTATCCTATAGTAAGGGGGGAGGTAGATACTATGTAATTAGCAGTTTAAGAACAAAGAATATTAAAAGGAGAGGAAGGATAAGTACCTAGACAGTGTAGCTATCCCCTCTAATGAGTTCTACCTCCCCTATCCAATTTTGCGAAATTTTGCATGCAGTTGCCCCAACGGTTACTCTAGTGCAACCTCCCAGTTATTTCCACCCCCTCCCTTAATAACTAATATGTCCCCTTCTTTTAGTATATGTAGTTGCAACATTGCAATCTGGAGTTAGCATCATTTCGGAATATTCGGTACATTTCGAACTTTGTAGCTTTGTTTTCTCCTTTTTTGTGGTCGACAAAAGCGAAAACTTTCACAATTACACGTTTCCGTCTCCGTCTTAGCCTAAAATTGGCTGTTTTGACATTCTTTTCACAACTAAAAAAACGACTTTTAACTTTGGAAAGTCTTCTATTGCAGGCAAAGACGGCATATAATGGTTTAGTGGAGATGAAGAGGCTAATCCTTTTAATTGCCCTGGTAGTGATATTGGCTGTGTTGCCTATATTGGTGGTGTCTGATACTAGTGCTTTACTTACTGATAGGCAGGTCAACTTATGAAAGAGGTAATTAGAAGGCAGCTGTCACGTCGTATAATTATGTTTTCTTTGTTTCATAACTCTACTAGTCTCTGATACGTTTCGGGTCTCCTATCTCTATAAAATGGCCATGAGTGTCTGGTTTCCTCAATCATGTCCAGGTCAATATCGGCAATCACTAGCTCATCTCTATCTTCTGAGCCTTTAGCTATGATTTTCCCTTTTGGGTTACAGACATAGCTGGATCCATAATATTTCTTGGGAATCCCTATTTTTTCTACTCCTACTCTATTTATAGATGCGACGAAGTATAGATTGTTTACCGCAGCTGCAGGCTGTTCAAGTTCCCATAAATCTTTTAAAACAAGTGTTGCTGTAGGGTTGAAGACAATCTCTGCACCGTTTAAGCCAAGAATCCGCCATACTTCCGGAAAATGTCTGTCGTTGCAGATATGGATGCCAACTTTGGCATATCTTGTATTGAAGACAGGGTAACCTAAGTTGCCTGGCTTGAAATAAAACTTTTCCCAAGTAACATTTAACGGTATATGCATTTTCCTATACTTACCTAATATCCTACCATCAGCGTCGAAAACAACTGCGGTGTTATAGTAAACTCCCACCATCTCTTTCTCATACATAGTTACTATTACAACCATGTTGTGCTTTTCTGCCTTTTTCTGCATCCGATCAGTTACCGGGCCTGGCACCGGTTCGGCAAGCTGATACCACTTTGTATCTACCTCCCCACAGAAGTAAGGTTGGAAGCATAGTTCTTGAGCGCATAGAATTTGGACACCCTCATCTGCTGCCTCATCAATCATTCTCTCATGTTTCTGGATCATAGCTTCTACATTGCCTTCCCATTTGGCTTGAACAAGTCCAACTTTTACAACTCTCGACATTTTGACCCTCCTCCTTAAACCTTATTAATTCTTTAATAGACTAATTTCCACTCTATATAAAAGTGAGCAACCGCTTGGGGTTGTCTACCAGAATTGTATGTATTTGTTCCTCAGTCATACCTTTAGCTCTCATCCAAGGCAGAACATTGCGCAAAATATGGGCATATCCCCAACCGCCGTAAGTGCGGCGATGCACCTTGGTAAATATATCCTGAGATATTAAGATATGGTTCAAGTAGCCTTTACCGATGAGTTCCATAATCTCGTTGATGCGCTGCGTATCGTTGGGAAAGTCTAGAACTTTGTTCCTGCCTACATGATAATATCCTTCCTTCCCAAACCCATCATATTCGAGGTAACAGCCTGTTTTTGCTAGCTCAACACGGCTGCCAGAGCTACGGAGAGTGCGGTCCATGTGGTCAATAACGGTGCGGGTGATATCAGCGCCAGCATCATCTAGTATTTTGATAATTTCCATTGGAGATTCTTCACTGTACCCAGGGTGCACAGTTAAAGGAGCGCCCGTTAGTTGCTGGGCGCGGGCAGAGGCACGCAAGGACTTTCGTTCATTATCCGTTAGGGGCCATGAGCAGCCAACCTCCCCGATAATACCAGAGTGTATTCCAGTATTGCCCACACCCACTGTGATATCTCGTACGATTTCTTCAGTGATCTCCCCTTCAGTTTTGGCATCCATTTCTGGGCCATGTGATGCAGCCTGGTAGTAGCCTGAACCCATGATAATGTTTAGGCCTGTGGCCCGGGAGAGACGTGCCAATGCTTCAGGATCACGACCCAACCCAACATTGCTTAGTTCAACGATTGAGTTACCTCCAGCCAATTTGAAGTGTATAACTTCGCTTATAGCCTCTTGTTCATCGATCAGTAAATAATTATCCACGTTGAGATTCCCGTGATAACGAAGCCACCACAAGATATCCAGCGCGACAGGACAATGCATCATCGCCTTCTCAGTTGCCTCGTCGGGTTGGGCCATGCAGCATGAGCCATCAGAAATAAGATGCTCGTGAGCGAGCGTGATACCTAAATTATCTGGGGCAATCAATCCCAGTACAGTTTGAACCTTTCCAGTTAATTCTGCTCTATGTAACATACTTAGTTTCGAACCTCCCATATTTGTGTTTGTGGTTACACCCATACAAAGCACATCCTTTTCCCTCACTTTCGTAAGGCTTCAGTCACAGCTTTGTAAACAAATTTATTAAAATACTCATTGGGATTTACTATCGCGTCATATAATTCTTTGCCAAGATAAAGAGGTATAAATATGAGCGCGCTCTTTCAAAGAGCACGCTCATATGCTCAAAAGGGAAACAGAGCGATGAAACACAGCACCAGTCAGTATCATTACTAACCATACCATGAGTGTTACCCATGTATCTCAGCCTCCGCACTCTTTCTCCTCTGCAAGATCTGTCTTACTATAACGGCAGCAGCTAAAATTGCTCCCAGCAAATCCAATTGCCAGCCAGGTGTCAACAAGCATAATCCCGCAATTACCAAAGCCAGGCGCTCATAGCTTTTACATTTGACTATCAATTGTCCTATGATGCCACTGGCCAGTATTATCACCCCAAAAATTGCAGTAGGTACGTTTAGCAATATGAGCGGAATTGGGCCCTTCAATAGGAATGTGTTGTCGAAGACAAAGATGAAAGGCATGAGATATAGTAAGGGGGCTAGCTTTACGGCTGTAAAACCTGTTGGCAGCCATGGCGCTCTAGCTATGCCAGCCGCTATAAACACCGCTGGGCACACAGGTGGAGTTATCAGGGCGATGATAGAATAGTAGAACAGGAATAGGTGAGCAGCTAAAGGTAGTATTCCCCAGCTGATTAATAGTTGTCCGCCTACAGCAACAGCAATCACATAAGCTGCTGTTGATGGCAGACCGCATCCCAGAATCATGACCAGAAATGCTAATATGCCCAGGCTGAGCCACATATTTGTCTCCCCCACGGTCACAATTAGGTAGGAAAACTTCATGGCAAGCCCGGTGCCGACCAGCAACCCCAGAACTATATTGGCACAGACAAGCACGGGGCCAACGTATATGAGGGCTTTCCCTCCTGCTTCCAGGCACGGCACCATATTGCGCAGCCTTTCCTTCATATTACTCCAGGATACATCAGAAAAGATGTGGGCAAGAATGGCTGCAGTGCAGGCAGCAGCGCCGACCATGGTAAGGGAATATCCCCGAAGCAGGAAATATATCAGCACAGCAATCGGTATTACAAGACACGATATTCTTGGATATGTCAAAATATCCTTTGCCAGCGGGCGTTGCTCAGCAGGTACTGGCTGCAAGTCGAGCTTTATCGCCTGAAAGTGCACACCCATGAAAACAGATGTGTAGAACAGGATGGCGGGGACGAAAGCAGCAATAATAATGTGGAGGTATGGAATGCCTAAGAATTCTGCCATGATAAAGGCAGATGTACCCATTATGGGTGGCATTACCAGCCCTCCAGTCGAGGCAACGGCCTCCACCGCGGCAGCAAACGTGGGGGAGTAACCCAACTTCTTCATCAGAGGGATGGTGAAATTTCCCGTGGTGGCTACATTGGCTATGGAGCTACCGGAGAGCATGCCAAACATGCTGCTGGAAACGACGGCTACCTTAGCCGGTCCTCCCCGGTATTTTCCAGTCAGTATCAAAGCCAAATCAATAAACGTTCTGCCTCCTCCACTGGTGAGTAGAATAGCACCGAAGATCACGAACAGGGCTATGAATGTAGCGGAAAGGCTGGTCAAGAACCCCCAGATACACTCAGCGGAGAAAAAAATCGTTTTCATCACATAATGAAATGGAAATTGCGCATGTCCCCAATAGCCAGGTATGTAATGTCCCCACAACGCATAGGCAAGACATGCAGCGGTTAAACAGGGAAATACCCACCCCACGGTTCTTCTTCCTGCTTCCAGTACGACAAATATCATGGCTAATGCCATTATATTTTCCAAGGTATTGGCTCTGCCTAGCATGACAGGTAGAAAATGCTGCCAGTTGAAGAATGTATACGCGGATCCTGCAAGCGCCATGCCTATAAACAGAAGGTCCCACCACTGGACACGGGGCTTGCTTTTTAGCATAGGGACAATGAGCAAAGTCAAGGATAGCACTAGAGCAACATGGACTGCAGCCTGTTCAGGAGCTACCCTTGGGCCAACTAGTCCGCTATAGAGGTGAAAGACGCACAAACTGATAGCTATAATGCGTATCGCCCAGCTTGTTATTGTTTTCATCTGACACTCCGTCTCATAACTTCCTCCTGTTTGGCAATTTGTGCAACCAAGCAACTTTTCCGCCGGGCTGCTAGTGAAGGAATTGCAGCTATATGGCGTAAAGAGCCTAGTTCAAATGATAGCAATAAGTTATTCACCCGCACCTCACTTAAATCATATCGGAGAGTGGGCTCGCTCCGCGAAAGGCCATCTCTGGCCACTCGTGAGTGGGCCCACCTCCTTGCTCCTCTTAGCAGCACCAAAGGTGCATACAACGGCTTACTTCATCTCGGGCGGGATAACTCTATCTGGCACGTCAATTCCAAAGTCCCGATAAGCCCTGACGGCTCCAGGATGCAGATAGTAGTCACACGCTTGGGCAGTTGAATCTGCAAAAGAGGGAAAGTCCTTTGGATCGAAGGTGCCCATGACTGTCATCAAGGGAACCAGCACGTCGGTCCAGTTGTCAATGACATGCGTCACCCAGGCATACGCCCATTCTTCGGGCATCTCCATGCGGGTTATGGTGGGTGCCTTATCTGTATTTATCCAGCGCTCCCCAACTACCTCCATAGGTGCAACCGTCGTGTAGGCATCATCACTAAGCTGTCTGTATGGGATGAAGAAAAACGTCTCCTGTATTTTATCAACCTCTTCCTTGCTGAAGGTGATAACCCTCAGGTCCTGCGTGACCGCTATGTCAACGTGAGTTGGGTCGGCAAATTCACCACGAGTCGTTTTGACATAGGCATCTATCCTACGATCCTTCATTGCCGACACTCCATCTGCCAGACTGCCTACGTATTCTTCTATGTCGGGATCGTAGCCCAGAGCCTCCATAGCCATCCTCATATTCGCGTTGCAGCTGGTACCGGGATGCCCATAGAAAACCTTTTTGCCCTTGAGGTCTTCCATCTCGTATATGTCTGAATCCGCACGCACAACAACAGCATTTTCCTGAAGGTCCCGCGGGTGAATCCCTCTAAAATTGTTTGGCTGCGGGTTGCCTTCCCAGACACCGACACCAGTCAAAGCCTGAATAACTGCCGGCTCAGCGACGTTAGCCATGTGTACATCCCCGGCAATAAGCGCGTCAAGACAAGCTACCGCACCTCCAGGTGTTGCAATGGTGACGGTAACCCCAAACTGCTCTTTTAAGGCCTCTCCTCCCAGGGTACCAATTCTGGATTGGCAGGGGAAGTCTCCTGACTCTGGCCTGGTGGAGATAGCAAACAGTATGGTTTTCCCGAATTCTACCGGCGGCCATTCTGGCGTTGGCGTTGGCGTTGGCGTTGGCGTTGGCGTTGGTGTTGGTGTTGGCGTTGGCGTCGGTGCCGGTTTGGCACAACCCACAGCGAGCATAGCTACCACCAGCACCACACTTACTATTACCAATGTCAATCTTTTCACCGTTTCCTCCTTTTTCCTTTGTGTATTTTAGCCGGTTTGTGGACTGCTTATCGAATCACCTCAATCTTATCACCTCCTTTTTTGCCCTTTATAGCATATTATGGGCACACAAATTGTTGCTACATCTACTATAGGACTGCTAGCTCCTCAGAAAGCTGATCCATTACAAACATGTAAGTGGGACAATGGGTGATTATAAAAGCCACTTTGCTTTCCATGGCTACTGTCTGTGGCGTTACCCCACAGCCCCAGTACATAACGACCTCGCCACGTTTCGGTGGCTCAACGACGGGGCAGTAGGGGTTAAACGGGTCTGGTTTACCCAGGTCTTTTATACCAATATCCTCCGGGGCTCCAATGTGAATTGGAGGCCCATGCATGAGAAGATGTCGGGATGAAATCTGCACAGCTCGCACGGCATCATGAGTGTTGTAAAAGGCACGGGGAGTAACCGCCATGGGACCATGAAAGCGCCCGGCAGGAACACAGGGTATAGTAGTCTGGTATGCACCATACCTACGCCAAGAGATGTTAGCTGCTTTGAGTGCCCACATGAACCCGCGGCTGCAACCTAAGAGAAAAGCAACCAAGTCATCACGCCAGTACTTGCTGATATCGGTAGGCTCGTCAATCAGTTCTCCATCCTTGAAAACACGGTACTTGGATAAATCGGTACGCAGGTCTGCCT
>CAYTBB010000041.1:0-11198 GCA_964435965.1 uncultured Dehalococcoidales bacterium | reverse complement strand
CAGTGCCTCAGTTGCTGGCAAGTTTTCAAAAAGGACTTGATAAATAAGATTGATAATAGGGGTTTCCAAATTCAATTTCCGTATTATTTGGTGAACTGCCATGGCAGTGTAAACCCCCTCGGCAACCTGTGTCATAGAAGCAGATAGTTCCTTCCAGGAGCGACCTTTAGCTAATTCGTAGCCAACGTAATGATTACGGCTCAAGGTGCTGGCACAAGTGGCTATTAAGTCGCCTAAGCCAGCTAAACCGTAAAAGGTGCTAACCTTAGCTCCCAAGGCTACCCCGAGAGAAATAACTTCAGTCCAGCTCCAAGTGATGAAGGCAGCCTTAGCATTGTCACCCAGGCCCAACCCATCGATCATCCCGGCACCTAAAGCTACGATATTTTTCAGAGCTCCACCTAACTCTACCCCGATAATATCATCGGTAGTAAGCAGAAGGAATTTAGGTGAATTCATCAGGGCTCGTGCTCTCTCAGCAACTGTTATATCCTGTGCCGCGATTACCGAGGCAGCAGGCAGGCCTTGAGCAATTTCTTTGGCCAGATTGGGACCGGAGAGAACGCAAATCTGGTGTCTCAAAGCAGGGGCAATTTCCTCTGCCATTACTTGAGACATTCTCTTACTGCTATCCCTCTCTAATCCCTTGGCAGCACTCACCAAAAGCATCGAATTGCTTAAGTAATTCGATGCCTGAATGACATTTTGCCTCAACTTTTGTGAAGGAACAGCCCAAATCACCAAGTCAGCCCCGTCTAGTGCCTCCTCAATGTGGCTGGTAGAGGAATAGTTATGTGATTTTCTATTCAGCTCTTCAGCCGCGGTTTTGCTGCGCGCCCATAGCTTTATTGCTATTCCCTTGTCACTCAGCAAAGAAGCTAAAGTGTTACCCCAGGTAGTATTGCCTATAATGGTAGCTTTAGGCATGGTTTAAGGATGATTTATATTTTGTTTCTCTACCATAATCGGCGTTCTGTGCCCTGCTGTAAGCGGCTTATGTTGCCGCGATGCTGGTAGATAAGCAAGACTATAGCTGCTAAGCCGTAAGCTAGATAAATGGGGGGAGAATCATAAATAATGGTCAAGGGTACCAATAAACACCAAGCGGCTAGAACTCCAAGTATAGAGCCTAAGGACATGTGCCGGCTACGCAATGCCGATATAGCTAGAACTTCGACTCCAAATATAGCTGCCGGAGGATAGATAACAAACAATGTGCCAAAATAAGCAGTCACGCCCCTGCCACCTTTAAACCTGGCAAATACAGGCCAGTTATGTCCTGCCACTGCTGCCAGACCAGCCGTAACTTGAGCCATCTGGTGGAGGGGTATGCTACCGATGGTCAAGGCACCGCTGTCTATGATTACTCCGGCTAGCACCACCGCTCCAGCGGCTTTGACCACATCAAGGATCATGGTTAAAATGCCAAATTTAGTCCCTACAGTGCGCATTACATTAGTGGCGCCTGTCTTGCCACTTCCATATTTCCTGACATCAACACTACCTTTGAGCTTGCCTATGATCAAGCCAAAAGGAATAGAGCCCAGAAGATATGCAATGACCACCGCAGCGATGAATTTAGCAATTATCATGTTTTCACCACCTTTGTCCTTCTACTCCTTTTACTGTTAGCCCTGATGAAAATTAGGTGCAAAGGGGAGCCGCAAAAACCAAAGCTATGGCGAAGTTTATTCTCCAAGTACCTCTGGTAGGAAAAGTGGACTAAATGTGGGTCATTAACTTGTAGCACGAAAGCTGAAGGTCTGGATTCGTCTTGATAAGCTTGGGCAATGTGTAGCTGCCTAGAGCCCATACGAGGTGGGGGATGACTGGCTACTGCCTGTTTAATAACCATGTCAACTGTTGATTTCGGCAAACGCTTCTGCCTTTCCTGCCATACCAGCCAAGCCTGGGGTAAGATTCTATCAATATTGTGCCCTAACTTGGCGGAGATGTAAAGAGTGGGCACATAAGACATAAAGCTAAGTCGTTTTTCCATATGCTGCTTAAATTGTTGCCTCTGTTCCTGAGAAACAAGATCCCATTTGTTAACCACTAATACCATGCCTTTGCTTACTTCTATAATATAGCCAGCGATATGCATATCCTGAGCGGTGATGAACTCACCAGCATCGATTAGTAATAAGGCGATATCGCATCGGTTGATAGCTTGAACGGCGCGGATCAGGCTGTAGTAGTTAACGCCAGCACCAGCCCGGCCGCGTCGTTTGATACCAGCAGTATCAATGAGTAGCATCTTTTTATCAGCCCAATGGACTATAGCATCAAGGGCATCACGAGTTGTCCCTGGAGCTTCATGAACGATGGCCCTCTCGTCGCCGAGCAGTGCATTCAGCAATGTTGACTTTCCTACGTTGGGGCGTCCCACAATAGCTAGTTTAGTCTCTTCTGGCTCTACCAAGCTGGCGGTTGATGGAGGGAGAAAGGCTAGCACGGCATCCATAAGCTCGTCTATCCCGCGGTTATGATAGGCACTAATAGCTATGGGCGTGCCAATACCCAGGTGGTAAAAATCAGCCACCGAATCCCCTTGCTTTACAGAATCTATCTTATTTACCGCTAAGACTGCGGGCTTGCTGGCAGCACGCAATATATCGGCTATTTCTTCATCAGCGGGAATAAGCCCCTCTTTAGCATCGGTAAGGAAAATAATGACATCCGCTTGGCTGATGGCTGCTTCCACTTGCTGCTTAATCATTTTATCTAAAGTTGTCTGTGACTTTGCTTGCCAGCCACCGCTATCGACCACGGTTAGCTCTTTTCCCTGCCATGAAACAGGAGCGAAAATGCGATCCCGAGTAGTTCCCGGTAAATCAGCAACGACAGCTTGGCGCTTGCCCGCCAAGCGGTTGAGCAAGGTGGACTTACCTACATTAGTCCGGCCTACAATGGCTACAATGGGTTGCGTCATTTGCTTAGTGCCTCTGAATCGCTTGGCAAAAGAATTTTTGCCAGCAGTGCCTTTTGAAGATGAAGCCTATTTTCTGCCTGGTCAAAAACCACCGATTGAGGGCTATCTAGTAGCCCAACAGAGATTTCCTCACCATGGTGAGCTGGCAGTGGATGCATAAATAAAGCATCTCCTTTGGCTAAAGATAACAGCTTGGCATTTACCTGATAGCCGGAAAAGGCAAGGCGCCGTTTTTCTGCTTCGGCTTCCTGCCCCATGCTAGTCCACACATCGGTGTAAACTATATCGGCGTTTCTGGCTGCCTCACCAGGCTCACTGTTTAGCTGAATTTTGCTGCCACTGGAAGTAGCAAGTTCCCGGCCTTGATTCAATACCTCTTTCTTAATTTCATAACCAGGTGGGGAGGCAATGCAGAAATTCATTCCTGTAAGTGAGGCAGCGAAAAGCAGGCTGTTAGCCACATTGTTACCATCTCCGATGAATGCCAGAGTCAAGCCGGTAAGCTTGCCTTTCTTTTCGTATATGGTCAGGAGGTCGGCAAGCGCCTGGCAGGGGTGTTCCAAATCGGAAAGGGCATTAATTACCGGCACAGAAGAATGCTCAGCTAGAGTGAGCAAGGTCTGATGGGAAAAGGTGCGGGCAGCAATACAATTAACATAGCGACTGAGCACCCGGGCTACATCGGGAATTGCTTCTCGCCTGCCTAAGCCTACCTCTTCTGGAGATAAATAGATAGCGTGTCCGCCTAACTGAGACATGGCCAGCTCAAAGCTAACTCTGGTCCGTAAAGAAGGCTTCTCAAAGAGGAGAGCCAGGGTTTTCCCTGAGAGGAGGCACAACGTATCCCCCCGCTTCATAATTAAGGCCTGCTCTATGAGCTGTTCAATCTCCGCGCGGCCGAGGTCGGACACCGAGAGCAAATCTCTCTTCATGTAACTTTAGTATATCATGCCTGTTAAGTATTATAATACGTAAAATGCCTAACAAGGAAAAGCCTCTGCTGTTGCTTTTTGATGGCAATGCTCTGGTGCATCGTGCCTTTCACGCCTTGCCCCCACTGACGGTATCCAAAACGGGGGAGATGGTAAATGCTGTTTATGGCTTTGCCAACACCTTGCTCAAGGTACTGGCTGAATTCAAGCCCACTTATTGGGCGGTGGCCTTCGACCGCCCAACTCCGACCTTCAGGCATGAGATGTTCGAGGAGTATAAAGCGCAACGCCCTAAGGCACCAGAGGAGCTGAAAAGCCAGATAAGGTGGGTTCATCAGTTAGTAGCCGCCTTTCACATTCCTATCTTTGAGATTGATGGCTTTGAGGCTGATGATGTTCTGGGCACCTTGGGCAAGCAGGCTAGCGAACAAAGCATCGAAACCATCATCGTCACTGGTGACAATGACGTGCTCCAACTTGTGCTGCCGAGGATAAAAGCCCTCATGCCGAGGCGAACCTTTAGTGATACTGTCCTTTACGACGAAGAGGCAGTTAAGCGAAAATACGGCATAAATCCAGGGCAAATTACTGATTTTAAAGCCTTGGTTGGTGATGTTTCGGATAATATCCCTGGCATTCCAGGCATCGGCGAGAAAACAGCCGCCAAGCTAATCCAGGAATATGGCAACTTGGAAGGAATCTATGCTCGTATTGATGAGATAAGACCGAGCAAACTGCAGGCAGCGCTGCGTCAACATCAATCACAGGCCTTTCAAAGTAGAGAATTAGTCACTATAGTTAGGGATGTTCCTGTCAGCTTGAATTTGCCAGCCTGTGAGGTAAGCACTTATGACCGGAGTGAGGTAGTGGAACTTTTTCGGGAACTTGGGTTTATTAACTTGCTTCCAAGGTTGCCACATGGCAGGCGTCAGTTGACGGCTGCTGGCTTTCAGAGAGGCATTTATCAGGTGGTAAACACAGAGGCAGCTTTAGCCAAGCTTATGAGTCAACTGGAGATGGCAAGCGAAATAGTCCTTGACCTTGAGGCTGAGGGCAGAGGAGGAGCTATGGCAGCGGAACTTGTGGGAATAGCATTATCGCCAGCTTCCGGAAAAGCATTTTATATCCCTTTAGGCCATTATGGCTTGAATCAACCAGCGCAACTTCCAGCGGCTCAGGTGATAGCTGGGCTAAAGCCAGTCTTGGAGAGTGCAAGGATGGGCAAAATTGCTCACAACGGCAAGCATGCCATGAGCGTGCTGGCTAATTATGGAGTGGAGCTGGAAGACCTGGATTTCGATGTCATGATTGCTGCTTACCTTCTGGGTGAAAAGAACCTGAGTCTTAAAGCAATCGCTTTTAATAAACTGGGCCTGGAAATGGCACAGCTCAGTGACTTGGTTGGCAGGGGAAAGAAACAGGGCTTGGTAGCAGTGTTAGAAGTGGAGCGAGTTGCTGATTATGCTTGTGCTGCCGCTGACAGCATGTGGGGTTTAAGGGATAATTTGAAGGAGGAGCTAGACCAGCAGGGATTGTGGCAGCTCTTCAAGGGAGTGGAGATGCCTTTGATTCCCGTGCTGTTAGCTATGGAGAGAAATGGTATTACTTTAGATACTGCCTTGCTCCGTAAGATGTCTCTTGAATTAGGTCAGGAAATGCTAAAGCTAGAGGCAGAAATCTATAATAGCTTGGGGCATCAATTCAATATCAATTCACCCAAGCAGTTGGGCAAGGTACTGTTTGAGGAACTAAAGCTACCTGGCTATCGCAAAACAAAAAGCGGCTACTCCACAGAGGCTTCGGTTCTGGAAGGATTGAGAGGTCTCCATCCCATAATTGAGCGTGTGTTGCAATATCGCCAGCTTGGCAAACTCAAGTCAACTTATATTGATGCCTTGCCGGCGCTTATTGATGGCAGAACTGGCAGGTTGCATACCAATTTCAATCAAACAGGCACGGCTACAGGGCGACTTTCCTCCAGTGAGCCAAACCTACAGAATATCCCTGTGAGAGGGGAAATAGGTAGGAAAATAAGGCAGGCTATCGTTGCTCCCTCAGGAACGTACCTGCTAAGCGCTGATTATTCCCAGATTGACCTCAGAGCGCTAGCTCATCTCTCCCAGGACCCCGGCCTTATTGCTGCCTTTATCAGCGATGAAGATATCCATGCCATGACCGCCTCCAGGCTCTTCGATATCCCGGTAACAGGGGTGACTGCTGAGATGCGCCGAACTGCTAAGACAGTGAACTTTGGTGTTATCTATGGCATGAGCGATTATGGCTTGGAGCAAGCCACTGAGCTTAGCCGGGAGGGAGCTGCTCAATTTATCGCCTTATATTTTGAGAGGTATCCCAGGGTAAAAGAATACATCGAGGTAACTAAAGAGCAAGCCAGGAAGCTGGGCTATGTGCAAACGGTGCTGGGAAGGCGGCGGTTTATACCCGAAATCAATTCCCCCAACCGGCAGGTGAGGGAAGCTGCGGAGCGCATGGCTATAAACGCCCCGGTGCAGGGCACCTCTGCCGATATTATCAAGGTTGCCATGATTAATGTGCATCGAGAAATGAAGAAGCGAAAGCTAAGAAGCAAGATGCTTTTGCAAATTCACGATGAACTGCTCTTTGAAGTACCTCAAGAGGAAGTGGAGGAGCTGAAATCTCTGGCGGCTGAGCTAATGTCTCAGTCTATGAAGCTTTCTGTGCCCTTAAAGATAGATGTCAAACTGGGCAAAAACTGGCTTGAGATGGCATAGGTTAATAAACACGAAATCCTAAACATTAGGAATTTGAAGATTTGGCTTTAGGATTTTCCCTGAAGGTAAGCATCGATATCAGCGGCAGCCCGCTTGCCCGCTCCCATAGCACTGATCACCGTGGCTGCCCCGGTAGCCATATCGCCTCCACACCAGACTTTTTCCTTGCTTGTTCTGCCTGTAGCCTCATCAGTTTTTATCGTGCCCCATCTGGTGAGTTCGAGCCCTTTAGTCGTTGAGGGGATGATCGGGTTTGGTCTGGTGCCCAGAGCAATAATTGCCGTGTCAATGTCGATGATGAATTCGGTGCCCGGCTTTGGAATTGGTCGCCGCCGACCACTTTCGTCAGGTTCACCAAGCTCCATTTCATAACACTCTACTGCCTTGACCCTACCCTGTTCATCGCCGATAAATCTCTTGGGATTGGTTAGAAGCTGGAAAATAATCCCTTCTTCCTCAGCGTTCTCACTTTCCTCACGCCTGGCTGGCATCTCTACTCTGGAACGGCGATAGATGATATATACCTCTTCGGCTCCAAGCCTGAGGGCGCATCTGGAAGAATCCATGGCGACATTTCCTCCGCCGAAGACTGCTATCTTCCTGCCCACTTTTATCGGAGTATCATATTCAGGAAAGAGATAAGCCTTCATCAGGTTTGTTCGAGTAAGAAATTCGTTAGCGGAATAAATGTTACTTAAATTCTCGCCGGGAATATTTAAGAACATGGGTGCTCCAGCTCCGGGAGCTAAAAAAACAGCATTGTAGCCATCTTCCAGGAGCTCATCCACAGTGGCTATTTTGCCTATCACGTGGTCCAGCTTAATTTCCGCACCAAGTGACTTTACATAATCAATTTCACCTTGAACAATGGCTTTAGGCAATCTAAACTCGGGAATTCCATACATTAGTACGCCGCCAGCCACATGAAGTGCCTCAAGGATAGTAGCTTGATACCCTAGCTTAGCTAAGTCGGCGGCACAGGTTAAACCTGCTGGTCCCGAACCAACTACGGCTACCTTCTTATCCTTGGATATGCAGTTCCCCTTCTGCTTCTCACTAACTTCAGGGTGGGCCCTTTCCCAATCAGCCACATACCTCTCTAGACGGCCAATAGCGATGGGAGCACCCTTTTTGGCTAGGTTACAAGTCATCTCACATTGTGTTTCTTGAGGGCAAACACGACCGCAAATGCCGGGAAGGCTGTTTTTGCTCTTAAGTATTCTTACTGCCTCAGGCATAGCACCATCTTGTATTGCTTTTATGAATTCGGGAATATCTACATCCACCGGGCAGCCAACTTTGCAACCTGTTTTTTTACATTGAATGCAGCGACTTGCCTCCTCCATAGCTTGCTCTTCAGTATATCCTAAGGCTACTTCATTGAAGTTCCTTCTTCTTATCAAAGGTTCCTGCTTTGGTATAGGCACTCGATTTAGATTTATCTTTTTCTTTTCCGTCATAATTTTCGTCTCCTTAGTTTATCAAGGCCTTGTTCCTTTCCTCCCAAAGCTTTAAAGATTCTTGTTCCTCATCTAGATAAGCCCGTAGACGATTCATAAGCAAATCCCAATCAACCTCATGTCCATCGAAATCCGGCCCGTCAACGCAAGCAAACTTGGTCTCACCACCCACAGATACACGGCAGCAGCCGCACATCCCAGTGCCATCAACCATTATAGGGTTAAGGCTGACCATGGTCTTGATACCAAATGGCTTAGTAGTTAGAGAACAGAACTTCATCATCACTGTGGGGCCAATGGCGATGACCCTATCTACCTTGGTCTCCTGCAAGAGCTCCTTTAATGGCTCGGTGACCAATCCTTTACGCTTATATGAGCCATCATCGGTGGTTACAATAAGCTCATCGCTCACACTGCCCAAGCGCTCTTCCCAGAAAACAAGACCTTTGGTGCGAAACCCCATAATTGAGATAACTTTATTTCCTGCCTCTTTCATAGCCCGAGCAATGGGCACTATGGTGGCAATGGCAAAGCCCCCAGCAACGCAAACCACAGTGCCGAACTTTTCAATCTCCGTGGGGCGACCTAATGGACCAACAAAGTCAAGGATGCTATCACCAGCGTTAAGCAAAGCTAATTTCCTGGTAGTAGTGCCTACCTCCATGAAAACAATAGTCACATTTTCCTCTTCCTTGTCCCAATCGGCAATGGTTAGTGGAATGCGTTCCCCCTTTTCATCACTTCTGACAACGACAAATTGCCCCGGCTGCGCTTTCTTGGCTACTAGCGGTGCCTCGACTTTAAATAGATGAATATTTGGAGTAAGGTCTTCTCGGGCTAAAATCCGATACATTTCTAACCTCCTAAAGGCAACTCCTTACAAAATCTCTGTATTATAACATGGCACATTGAGCTTGCAAGCTTTGTTCCCTTACGCTAACCTAGAGAAAAATGCCTGAGTTGCCTGAAGTAGAGACAATTAAAAACGAGCTTTTGCCCTGGGTGGTGGGGCAAAGTTTTACTGAAGTTGCTGTCTTTGATACTGCCTTAATGCTAGGTAGTTCCGCTGAGGAATTTTGCCATAAGTTAATTGGGCAAACAATACAAGGCCTTGAGCGCCGAGGAAAATATCTCATCTTCAATTTGGCTAATCAGGCCCTAATCATGCACTTCCGGATGACTGGTGTCCTGCTGTTAAATCCCAAAGGATTTGACCGCTATGCCAGGGCAGCTTTCCGCCTTTCCAATGGCACGCGAGTCGTGTTTAGCGACCTGCGCCGATTTGGGGTAATGCGGCTGGTAGAAAATGCTGATGCTGTGGTAGGTAAACTAGGCCCTGAGCCCTTGAGTGAGAGTTTCACTCCTGAGCTTTTAGCCAGGCTGTTGAAGGGACATCGCATCCCGATAAAAGCAGCTCTCATTGACCAAGGTATCATTGCTGGGATTGGCAATATGTATGCTGATGAAGCCTTATTTGCTGCCCGAATTCATCCTTTGAGGAAAGCAGACGCTTTATCAGCTCACGAAATTCAAAGCCTATATCGCTCTATCCGTGAAGTCCTTTGCTCAGCTATAGGCAACAAAGGAGCCAGCGTTGACACTTATGTCCGCCCCGGCGGCCAAATAGGCACTGCCCATTTCCATTTTAAGGTTGCTCACCGGGGCGGTGAGCTTTGCCCTGTTTGCCACACTCCCATCGAGCGGGTTCTGGTGCGAAATCGGGGCACCTATTTCTGCCCTAATTGCCAGCCCGCGACAACTTGATGCTGATCCAAGGGAAGAGCAATGCCTGCCGTGAATATATGGAGAGAACCTCAAGATAGATAGGGATAAAGACAGATAATACTGGCTTGGAGGATACCAAGTTCGAATCTAATCTTCTCACAGGATTTCTCAACAGCCACGCCGCGAGAGAAGGAGTGGCACTGAAATTAAGAAAGAATTCGCAACAATCACTTACTTCCCACATATGAGCTTATTTAGGTAGTGAGAGAGAAAGCTCTTTGGCGTGTTCGTATGAGATAACATCACGGTCTCCACTTTTTCTGTACGCAGTCTCCTGATGCGACTGATTCATAACTCTTGTAGCAGTATACGTACGGAACGTATCAATGACGAATTGCATTACCTTGAGCTCGGTTTCGGAAAACATGTCCTCGCTAAGTTCAACTAAAGCACTAAATTGCTCTCCTATTATACCCTCTTCAGTATTAAATCCAACTTCGTTCTTATCTAATAATCCCTCACTTTCCATAATTCCAGTAACAAGCTCATAATGTTTAGGAACCGGCCCATATGGATAATGCACATATTGAGCTCCAGTGATTGACACAGAGGTTTCCTTAAAGTGGAGAAAATCACAATACCACAACAACTTATTAAGTTTAGTTTTCAACACGCTGTCCAGATGCTTTGTCAGATAGAGGATCATGTTCTTAAACTTTTCCAAGTCATATTCCTTGAAACCTGAGGTTAAATCTGAATGCGGATACGATAGCAAGCGTTGTAAAGAAATGTGGAAAACCTGCTCCTTGTCCTCCTGTAAGAAGCTAGCAATTCTTTCCTCAAGTCTTGCCGCTGCATACGATGCCAATTTGCTTTGATTGGCTTCAAATATTTTTTTCATATTTTGCGGATCCTCTATCAAGCGTAGTGTGCCATCATGCACTTTATCCTGAATAGCCCCATTCTCATATCGATGTATAGTTATCTCCCCCCAGCCGAGCAGCCGCGATAGTGCCCTCTGGCCCAGGCCATATTTCTGCCTAGTTGTGCGGATTTCATCAGGTGATAGGAGTTTATGCTTTTCCCGGTAGGCGGCATAAGCTTTCTCGAGGTTCCGCGAATCCAATTCCTCATCAAAGATTTTTGCCCTACATGCTTGGCAGATAACAACCTCGCCCTCTATCTCGATAGGCTCTCCCCGAACGTTTAAGACTTCCTTTCTCGTCTCTAACTTTACGTCCGTAAATTCTTCGCAGTTAGGACAGAAATTGGCTTTCATCTCTTTTCACCTCCCTTTCTAAATGGGTATTCAAGTGGTTCATCTGGCATATGAAACGAAAAACAAATTGCCACGCCATGTTCTGTGTCAGCTTTTAGCTTCATGAATATCTGCTCT
>CAYTBB010000040.1:0-11599 GCA_964435965.1 uncultured Dehalococcoidales bacterium | reverse complement strand
GCTAGCGAAGGGTCTCCAGACGCCGCCCTGAGCATGACGAAGGGTTCTTCGCGGAGCTTGTCCTGAGCGGTGAGATTCTTCGCTTCGCTCAGAATGACAGGCAGATTGCTAAATAGCCTCTATACTTTTGGGTTAAATCAGGTAAGCAACAATGGCTATTATTCCCACTACGATAAGATAAATACCCACCAGATAATTGAGGATCTTGGGAAAGACCATCACCACAATACCGAAAATTAGACTGGCTATTCCTATAACCAGACCTAGACCACTTTGTATAATAGGCATAGATTATCACCTCCTACAATTCTTAGAGTGCTCTAGAACAAAGGCTGCTGCACCTAACAGGCCAGAGTCGTCTCCCAGCAAGGCTGGCTTGATTTCGACAGTAGCTGCTGGTGTGCTGAAGGCCCTTTCTTTGACTACCTTTATTGCCGGCTGAAGCAATAAATCACCCATCTTGGCTACACCACCACCTATCAATATCAGCTCGGGGTTGAAAATATTGACTAAATTAACCAAGCCTATCCCAAGATAATAGCCCAAACGTGAGACAAGTTCCTGGGCTAATTTGTCTCCCTGTTTGGCTGCCAAGCCCACAACCTTGGCATCAATTTTGCTTATGTCATTATTCACGAGCTCAATAATGGATGTTTTGGCACCTTCCCTGATTTGCTTCACTGCTTCTCTAGCTAAAGCTGTGCCTGAGGCTAGGGTTTCCCAGCAGCCGATATTGCCACAGTTACACTTTAGTCCATTCACATCTATAGTCATATGCCCAATTTCGCCAGCAACTCCGCAAGCTCCGGTATATAACTTGCCATCGGCAATGATGCCTCCCCCAATGCCAGTGCTCACGGTAATATAAATGAGATTAGCAATTCCCTTCTTCAGTCCAAAGCGCCACTCTCCCAAAGCAGCCAGAGTGGCATCATTGCCAAGGTAGACAGGGATGCCGAATCGTTGTTCAATAGCATCCCTCAATGGTACTTCATGCCAGCCAGGAAGATTAGGAGAGGAAATAACCTTGCCCTTATCACTGTCTATAATGCCAGCAGCAGCAATGCCTATGCCCAAAAGCTGAGATGGCTCCAATTTTTTAGCAGCTAAGGTTTTGTCAATAGTGGCACAAATGCTTTTTATCACGGCATCAGGACCAGCTTGAGCAGGCGTAGAGCGACGCCCTCGCGCAAGGATCTCCCCCTGGGCAGTGGTAAGGGCGGTAGCAATTTTTGTGCCGCCGAGGTCTACTCCTAAAATAAGTTTTTGTTCCCTGTTTTTGGGCATTACCAATGCATCCTTATGCTACGTGTCAACAAGGTGGCTTGTCAAACGGCGAACTCAAGGGGTAAAATGGCCAATACAATGATCGGCTTGGAGCAAATAAAGAAACTTTCCCACACGTCTCCATCCAAGATAGTGCTTCTAATAATTGATGGCGTAGGTGGATTGCCTCATGCCAAAACTGGCAAGACTGAGCTAGAGTCAGCGGAAAAACCAAATCTAGACCAGATAGCCCAGGAGTCAGTTTGCGGCCTTATCGACCCTATAAGCCCAGGAATTACACCTGGGAGCGGGCCAGGGCATCTAGCAATTTTTGGTTATGACCCTATCAGATACAATATCGGGCGGGGAATCATTGAGGCTCTGGGAATAGACTTAGAGCTAAAGCCAGGGGACATCGCAGCTCGGGGCAACTTTTGCACTATTGATAACAGAGGAATCGTAACTGACAGGAGGGCAGGGCGGATTTCCACAGAAAAGAATGCTGAGTTATGTCAGCTATTAAATAAAATTGCCATTGATGGAGCCGAAATTCTAGTTACACCAGTGAAGGAGCATAGGTTCGTGCTCATCCTTAGAGGCGAAGGATTATCATGGGAGCTAACAGATTCTGACCCTCAGCAAGTAGGCTTGGCACCAAAAAAGATAGAAGCTCTACTGCCACAAGCACAGAGAACAGCAGAAATAGCCAATGAGTTTGTCTCACAGGCGAGAACCTGCTTAAAGAATGAATCTCCTGCCAACATGGTGCTTATGCGCGGCTTTTCCCAGCGTCCAGACATCCCCTCTATGCCTGAAATCTATAAGCTGAAGCCAGTTGCTATCGCCATATATCCCATGTATCGTGGTTTGGCCAGGCTAGTGGGAATGCAGATACTGCCAGCAGGCGGCAGTATAACAGACCAGCTAGAAAGCTTGCATCATAATTACAAGGACTACGATTTCTTCTTTATCCACTTTAAGGCAACTGATTCTAGAGGGGAGGATGGCGACTTCGAGGCTAAGGTTCGCGCCATTGAGGAAGTTGATGACGCTCTTCCTAACCTGCTCAAACAAAACCCAGATGTCCTGATTGTCACTGGAGACCATTCCACTCCAGCAACTTTAGCCATGCATAGCTGGCACTCAGTTCCCTTCATGCTGAGGTCAAGATGGTGTCGTCCTGACAATGTAACTGAGTTCTCAGAACGAGCTTGCCTTGCCGGCGGCATGGGTCGTTTTCCCGCCGTGGATATCATGCCCCTGGCCATGGCTAACGCCTTGAAACTGGGTAAGTTTGGTGCCTAGTAAAGCTAAATAAAAGATTAAAATGCAAAAGGCAAAGATGCAAAGCAAAAGTCAAAAGTTTTTAAATTTCGACCTGTAATTTTGATTTTTTATCTTTGAGATTTGATTTCAAGCAAGCCTTCCTGTTCCAACGTTTCCATAAGGCGAGCCGCCCTGGGATAGCCAACATGAAGGCGCCGTTGCAAGAAAGAGGTAGATACATGCTTGTGCTCTTGTGCTAAGCGCTTCGCCTCCCCTAAAAGAGGGTCAGGGGCAGAAGCTAACCTTTGACTTAAGGTGACAGGCTCAGCTACCTCATCAAAGTTGACAGAGATCACCTTTACCTCACGCTGGTTTCCCCAGAAATATACTAACCTCTCGATTTCAACATCGGAAATAAAGCTTCCCTGAAGACGCTTAGGCCTACCCGCTTCACTCGGCATGTAAAGCATATCCCCCCTGCCCAGCAATTTCTCAGCACCAACCACATCAAGGATAGTACGCGAATCTACCTGAGAGGTAACTGCGAAGCTAACACGAGTAGGGAAATTAGCTTTAATAAGCCCGGTAACTACATCTACTGAAGGGCGTTGAGTAGCCACAACAAGATGAATGCCGGTGGCTCGAGCCAATTGAGCTAACCGACAAAGGGTATGCTCTACTTCATCAAGGGCCGTCATCATCAAATCAGCTAGTTCATCAATGATCAGCACCAAGTATGGTAATCCCTCACCGGGGGAGCGGTCTTTGTTGTAACCTTCGATGTTGCGCACTCCCGCTTGGGCAAATTGGCGATATCTATTATCCATCTCTAAATTAAGCCACCTCAGCGCTTTGATGGCTTTATCACTATCCACAACCACAGGGGCAGCTAAATGAGGCAATCCATTAAAGGCCACCAGCTCCACTCTTTTAGGATCAACCATAATGAACCGGACATCGTCAGGGCTATTATGCAGCAGTAAGCAGCCAATGATAGAATCAAGACAAACAGTTTTGCCGCTGCCAGTAGCCCCAGCAATGAGCAAGTGCGGCATCCTGGCTAGATCCGCCGCTATAGCCTCACCTCCAGCACCCTTACCTAAAGCTGTAGCTAGCTTTGATCTAGCTTTAATCCTTTGAAAAGCGGTAGTCTCTATCACACTGCGAAGGGCAACTGAGCCAAAAACTACGTTAGGAACCTCAATGCCCACCATTGGTTTCCCCGGCACAGGAGCTTCAATTCTGAGGCTTGGGGCAGCTAAGGCTAAAGCTAAATCATTGGCCAAAGAAGTAATGCGCTCTACCCTGACCCGGATCCTTGATACTTCTTCCAATCGCCTTTGGCCTTTCTCTCTGATTTCCTTATATTTCCGATCCCAACCAGGCTCAACACCGAATTGCGTTACAGTGGGACCCATGTTTATTTGCACCACCTTAGCTTCTACGCCATAACTGGCTAAAGCTTCCTCAATCAACCGAGCCCTTTTATTAATATCCTCTTTGTTCAGCTCCACCTCAGTTGGTTTATCTAAGATATCAATAGGTGGAAGCTGCCAACCACTGGGGGTGAGAATTGGCTCATGTCTTCTTAGCTCTGGCTCTACTTCAGGAATTGGGACAGGCTTTACCGCTGTCTCAGGAGAGATAACTCTAGAAGGTGTAAGGGATACTCGCCCTTCCCCAGCCTCTATCTGGCGAGGGACCTGAGGGGCAGCGACTTTAGGACGCGGTCGAGAAATCCTGGTAAGGAACCGCCAGCTACCTCTAAAAGCATTCCTTAGCCCACCCCAGAACTTGCGCGGAGCTATAAAAATGCTGCCCAGAAGGACAAGCCCAGCTAACCGGAGACCCCCAATGATATTAGGAGTCCCTATTATCCTTTGACCAATTTTGCCTCCCAATGTAGCCTGGCTTAGAATGCCTTCTTCAGGGGAGAAAAAGGAAAGCGCTCCCCAAATAGCCAAAGCCAAGAGAACCCCCCCGAAAAACCAATTCCACCTCCTTACTGAAGCAGAGAAGTGCCCTCCCCATATCACCCAGATTATCACGCCCAAGGCAATAGCTGTTATGACCAAGCCAAGGCCAAATAAGGTAAGAATGCTAGTGCCCCAAGCAGCTAAACTAGGCGCAAATAAATATAGCAAGGCTATTATGATGACGACCAATATGAGTCTTCTTACTATCGAGGAAGCGGCAAAACTAACAAACCCCTTCCTCGCTGGCCGGCTTTTGGTCCTCTTCTGCTTTGGCTTGAATGCAGTCCGGCGTTTTGCCCTGGGCACAGAGCTATACCTCCATAATTATAGGGATGATAATGGGACGGCGATGAGTCTGCTCATAGAGAAATTTGGTCAAAGAATCCCTTACTTTGGCCTCAAGATTGTTTCGCTCCGCTTGTGATGACCTTCCTGGCCCCAATGAGTGCTTGCCATCATGATTCAGAGTAGCTACCACCACATCCTGGCTCTTCTCTATTAATGTCTGGCTCTCTCCAGCATCAACAAAACCCCGTGTTATAACACAAGGCCTCCCCACTAATTTGCCCTTTTGGGCATCGATAGCAAGGGTTACCACCACAATGCCATCTCGCGAAAGCAATTTACGGTCACGCAGCATAGTACTATCCAGATCACCAGTTACCAACCCATCTACATAGACATTAGCTATGGGGACTCTACCCACGATTTTCCCACTCTCCTGCCCTAGCTCAAGTATATCTCCATCCTCGAGAACAAAAATGTTATCTCCTGGCATACCCAAGCTCCGGGCTAACTTGGCATGCAAGCTCAAATGGCGATACTCACCGTGGATAGGTACGAAGAACTTGGGTTTAACCAAATTAAATAAAAGCTTTAACTCCTCTTGGCTGCCATGTCCATGAACGTGAACCTGAGACAATTTCTCATAAATCACATTAGCGCCTTGCCGAAAGAGGCTGTCTATAGTCTTGTTAACTAGTGCCTCATTCCCAGGAACAGGGGTGGCTGACATTACCACTGTGTCGCCAGGGACGATTTGGACTTGACGATGGTCTCGATTAGCCATACGTACCAGGGCAGAGGTAGGTTCACCTTGACTTCCGGTAGTCAAAATGACTACCCGATTATGAGGCAAATGTTTAAGTTCATCAGAACGGCAAAGGACGTCCGGAGGGATAACAAGATAACCCATTTCCGCTGCCACCTTTACTATCCCCTCCATGCTGCGACCGGTGATAAATACGCGACGCCCATGCTTGGCAGCGACATCAATCACCTGCTGAATGCGAGAGATAAGAGAGGAGAATGTAGTTATAATTACCCTTCCTAGAGCTTCCATCATAATATGGTCCAGCGCATCACTGACCACCCTCTCAGAAGGGGTATATCCAGAAAGCTCAACATAAGTGGAGTCGGAAAGGAGAAGCAAAACCCCCTTTCTTCCCAGCCAGGCTAATTGGTTGAGGTCAGTCATTTCACCAATCACCGGGGTATAATCAAGCTTAAAATCACCACTATGCACTATCATGCCTACCGGGGTATGAATGATTAACCCCATAGAATCAGGGATACTATGGCAGACAGGAAAAAACTCTACGGTAAAATTGCCTAATGTAATCCTACTACCAGCGTGAACTACATTTATCTTTGCCCTACCTTTTACTCCACGCTGTTTAAGCTCAGCAGAAATCAATCTCCCGGTAAGCTTAGTAGCATAAATAGGAGGGTTAAGCTGAGATAGAACGTAAGGCAAGGCGCCAATATGATCCTCATGCCCATGAGTGATGACAATGCCTCTTAGATTTTGCTTTCTTTGGAGAACATAGCTGATATCTGGAATAAGTAAGTCAACCCCTAACATTTCTTCGCTAGGAAACATGAGCCCGGCATCAATAACCACAATGTCATCGGCATATTCCAGGACCATCATGTTCTTACCAACCTCGCCCAGTCCACCTAAAGGAATTATCCTCAACTTTTGTGCTGACATTGCCTTAATCTAAAATAAGCTCAATTGCTGAGATTCTACAGCCTCAGCTACTCTTTCGCCTTGAACCAGCACTCGCGGAATCTGGAGTATGTCAGCCTCAATAATTCTGCGCAGACTGCCCCGGTGGATGGCAGCGGCGGGATGATACATAGGATAATAAATAATATCACCCAGTTTCCGTGCCTTTCCGTGAATCTTCCCTATGCTCTCGTTAGGGAAATACCTGGCTAGAGAATAACGGCCTAAGGTGACAATCATTCTTGGGTGGATTATTTCTATTTGACGATCAAGCCACTTACAGCAAGCCTGTATCTCAGCCGGTAGTGGGTCACGATTCTGGGGAGGGCGACATTTAATTACATTGGCAATGTAAACCTGCTCTCGGGATAAGCCAATTGAAGCCAATAACTGGTTCAGAAATGCTCCCGCTGGTCCCACAAAGGGGCGCCCTTGCTGGTCTTCATGCCACCCTGGCGCCTCACCAATAAAAAGCAACTCGGCATCCTCAGGACCCTCACCAGGTACTACTTTGGTGCGATACTTAGCTAGCTCACAATCTCGGCAATTGGCAATTTCCTGGTAAAGCTCAGTCAAAGCTGACATCTAACTCGATAATAACACGCCTGCCTTTGCTGGTCAATTTGGACTGTATTACTCCTCCTCATCCTCCTCATCCTCCTCATCTTCTTCCCGCTCCCAAATAGGCTCAGTGAAGCGGTCAATAAATTCAGCCGTAGCTTGCTTGGCGAGCTCCTCCATCTCCTCACTCGCCTGCTTGGCCAGATTGCTCAGCTCTGTCAGGTCAACGTCAATTCCCAGCATTCTGGTTAGCACCTTGACTACAGCCAAGGAAGCTTTGGGGTTTGCTACTTGGGTAGCATACACCGGCACCTCACCAAGCAAGCAAATGCCATCAATATCTCGCTCCCTGGCTATGCCTAAAATTAATCCATTCAACCCGGCGATGCGGAGATCGCCTCTAAGAATAACATTGTGCTTACTTAACTCACTGATTAACTCTCGTTTCGTCGCTGCTCCCCAGACTTTCGGCTCCTCACTATGATGAATCCGAGTTACCGCGGCAGCACAACTATACACCCTCCCTATTCTGAGCTTCTCGGCCACATCCAAAATGCAATTAACCAATTCATACCCCTTAGAACTAGGCTGCTCTTCACCAATAAACAACACCAAGCCTTTCTTGGTCTTTCTATCCTGCCAGTAGTAAAATTTGTTCTCGGGAAAACGAGGACTTTCAACCACATTATCTTCCACTAGAACGCCCACCGGCTCAAAGAAATTGACCGATTCGATTTCCCCTATTTCCACGGCATTTAGCTTTCTCTTTAAGTAATTGGCCGCCATCAAGGAAACATCGCCGATCCCTGGCCAAGAAGCAAACATAACACAGCTCTCAGGATGCGGTTGCTTATAAAGCTTGTAGTGGGTGCTTCGCTTTCTGTTCATAGCTAACATTCTTTCGCCCCTCTTTTATTTTGCCGCCACTGATAGGCGTGAGCAATATAAGTGCGGAGTCCGCAAAACACCGTCAACCCACCTTGCCTCACTCCCTACACCAAGAAGCTGTTTCAAAACTTGATAGATGTTCCCAGAAATCATAGTATCCTTTACCCGTCCCACTATTTCCCCATCTTCTACCTTATATCCCAGTAAAATATTGCCGCTGAAATCACCACCTAAGAGGTTACCTTGGTCAGCCCCGATAAGTCGCTCGACAATTAAACCCTCTTTCATATCCGCCACCATGCTCTGGAAGGGAACTTCTCCCTCATCTATAACAAGACAACTTATCGCTGGCTTAGGAAAACTAGCCCCAGCCCGCTTACCATTGCCGGTGCTCTGAGTGCCAGCTAAAGCCGCTGTTTGTAAATCATATAAGAAATTCGACACTACTCCATTTTTGATAAGCGCCGTGCATTGACTGGGCATCCCTTCGTCATCACAAGGAGAACTCCCTATACCATAAGCTATAGTAGCATCATCCCATAAGCTAAGCCCATTGTCAAAAACTTGCTCTCCCACTTTATTCTTCAACTTCGAGGCCCCTTCAAGGATAGCCTTACCATTAAAAGCCACCTCTATGGGACTTAAAAAAGCGCTAGCTACCCCACGAGGAGTAAAAATCACCGGCAATAACTTAACCCCAGAAACAGCAGCATGCTCTTTAGCTAGCTCTAATTGCCTGATCACCCTATCAGCCACAACATCAAGCTTATCAGGCAAACAACACGAGCTTTCACTATCGCCAACAAAAAGCATGTCTGTATCCTGAATAAGGATGCCTTCCAGGCTAAGGCTAAAGAAGCTTTTGGCATAGCTCGCTTCACCACCCTGGGAATTGACTATATGGACTGAGCCTATTCCTTTAGTCACTCTAACATCGCAAAGGATATCAGGAGCATATTCCCTGACCCTGGCTACAGCTAGGGTGCCAAGCTCAATCATCTCCTCCACAGGCATCTTTTCCACTTGAGGGTCAAAGATGCTCACTTCAGGATAATTCCTTAAGGAAGGAAAGGTAAAACTAGCTGGAAGGCCAAACTGAGCTGTTTCCACAGCCATATCGAGCAAAGTTTCTATATTGTCAAGGCCGCTGGCCGCTGAGAAGCCAATCTTGCCCCCTCGAAAAATTCGCAAGGCAACACCGGTGCTTTCCTTATTCTGAATTTGCTTCAGCTTATTAGCTTCAAAATCAACTGGCGTTTCCCAAGAAGAAACCCAAAAAACCTCAGCTTGCTCAGCCACTTTCTGAGCGGAGCGCAGAATCTCTAAAAGGTGTTCCATCTTAAATCCTAAACAATATCAAAAGTCAAAGATCAAAGAGCAAAAATACAATTCAAAAGGCAAAAACTTCATTTCCTTCTTTTCAAAGTTAGTATGCTGCTGGCAAGGATATTAGCAATCTCCGTGGCTTCCTTTAGAAGTTTACTAACGGCCTCCTCATCACCCCGACCGGAATCTCTGAGCAGTCCCAACCAAAATTTGCACTCGTTTGCTGACTTCAGCGCATAAGTGAAAAAATTAGCATAATCCCTTCTTGAGGAAGCTGCTTGAGCCTCAATCACATTGGCGCCAATACTAGTAGTGCTTCGCAAAAGCTGGCCACTAATAATCCTCGAAATTTGTTCCGCTGGCAGTCGATCCGCGAATCCTATTATATCCAATGCAAATCTGTAGACGCGACCCTTAAATTCATTTTTAAATTTTACTCTGTCATTTTGCATTTTTACTTTTGCTCTTTGATTTTTATTGGCCTCCAACTAGACAACTACGAACTCTGATATGCGGGCTGCCATTAGAAACGGGTAACGGCGATTGCCCTCCCTTGCCACAGCCTCCACCCTGATTCATCTTGAGGTCGTTGCCAATAGCATCTATATTACCCAGGGTAACAAAAACGTTGCCGCTTAGCACCACTGGACATAACAGCTCTGCCAATTTCCCCTGGCGAATCATGTAGGCTTCCCCGGCGGAAAAAGTGAACATCTCTAAGCTAGTCGTCCCTCCATACCAGTCCTTGACATACACACCTTCTTTGATGTCACCAAGCATTCCTTCAAAAGATGAATTGCCGGGCTCAATAAAGGTATTAGTCATCCGCACTATAGGAGGAAAGTGATAATTAATGGCACGAGCGTTCCCCGTAGGTGGCTCTCCCATTTTAGCTGCTGTTTCCCTGGAATGAAGCCTTCCCACTAAAACACCCTCATGAATAAGATAGGTTCTCGATGCCGGCATCCCTTCATCATCATACTTATAGCTTCCCCTTAAATCAGGAATAGTGGCATCGTCAACAATATTAAGTTGCCTACCGCCAAATCTCCGCCCTAAAGTCATGATGTCACGTAGCTGCTCATTCTGGTAAAGGAAATCCGACTCCGATAAATGTCCAAATGCCTCGTGAACAAAAACTCCGGCTAAAACAGGGTCTAAAATTACGGTATATTCACCTCCTTTTACATGAGGGGCAGAAAGAAGAGCTACAGCGCGCCTGGCTAGCTCCCGCACCTGGTGGTGCAAACCTTCTATCACAGAAAAATCACCCTTACTGCCCAAACTCAAACCAGCCTGCTGCATTTCGTTATTCTCTCGGGCTATGGCGGTCAACCGCAAAGTGAGGTCCGGCTTACTTTGCTCTATGTAACTGCCTTCAGAACTGGCAAAAATAACTTTGCGTCTGAAATCACGATAATCAATTCTTGTGCTTTGAATCTTAGGGAAGGAAAGAATAATATCGTTGTACTCGTCAAGTAGTTCTTTCTTTGCTGCTAATGGCACAGTTGCCGAGTCCCTCCTCTCCCTTGATGGGAGAGGACTAAGAGCCTGCCCTGAGTTTATCGAAGGGTGAGGCTGAAATTGCGTCACTACATCTACCACGGGCTCCATTGAGGGGAGGCTAAAACCCTCCTTGCCAGCCAACTTCGCCTCCTCCACCGCCAGGCTAACTTTGTCCCGTAACCTTTCAAGGCTATTAAAGCTAACAAATCCCCAGCCATCTTTAACCAAAGCACGCACATTTCCTCCAGAGCTATAAGTCCTGTTTACTTCCTCCAACCTTTCACCTCGGTAAACAATGTGGGTAGCTTCGCTCTGCTCAAAATGAGCTTCAATGTAATCAGCCTTATGCCCCTTTAAGGCCTTAACAAATTGATCATGCATGCTTTTATTGTAATGCTTGAGGGGAGCAAAGACAAAAGGCCAGCCTGGAGAGCGTTTAGTTGTATCTTATGTTGTTATCTCCATGACCAGATGGCAAGACCATTCCACAGCACAATAAGGAACATCCCCAAGTCCAACGGCTTCAATAGCCTGCCTCGCTTAAGCAAAACCAGAGCTATAACTATTGCCAGAGCAAGCAGTCCTTTAAGCAACATGCTGCCACCAAATCCTGTGGCAGCAATGGGGTTCAACTCACTAGCTCCAAGTACTAGAGCGGTTCCCGTCAATCGGGCATCGAGGATATTTAACCCGACAAAAGCAATGCCGAGCAGGATACCCTTCCTTAAGTTTGCTTCAGTAACTAGTAATCTAAGCCTTGCCATGACTTAAGTCCTACGACTTAAGTATACACAAATCC
>CAYTBB010000039.1:0-11626 GCA_964435965.1 uncultured Dehalococcoidales bacterium | reverse complement strand
GATTGAATGGACCAGATAGAGTTAGAAATTACTAAGCGGGAGGTTCTAGGCAAAAAAGTGAGATTTTTACGTCGCCAGGGGATTACTCCGGTGCATCTTTTTGGTCATGGTATCGAATCAAGGGCATTACAATGTGACACTGCCAAACTTCAGCAAGTGTTAACTGAGGCAGGGGAGGCCAAGGTTATCAGTCTCAAACTCGATAATGAAAAAAGGCCAAGGAGCGTTTTAGTTCGTGAAGTTCAAGTAGACTCACTAAAAGGCGGATTACTCCATGTAGATTTTTATCAGGTAAAAATGACGGAGGAAGTAAAAGTGGAAGTCCCTATTACTTTAGTTGGGGAAGCCCCAGCCTTGAAGTTAAGGGCGAATATGCTAATGCAAGAGCTCGACACTTTGACCGTTGAGTGCCTTCCGGCAAAAATTCCTGCCAGTGTGGAACTGGATATCAGTTCCCTCACCGAGGCAGAGCAGATGGTGCGAGTGAAGGACATCGAGTTAGAGAAGGGGGTTACTATCCTTAATGACCCGGAACTGGTGGTGGTGAAAATTAGTTCACGTCCTGTAGAAGTAGTGGCGGAGCGGGAGGTAACAGAGGAGGCGGTTGAAGCTCCTGAAGCAGCCCCGCCACCCGAAAAGAAGGCGCCAAAAGAGGAATAGCTGCCCCAAGGTATAATATCCCCGTCCCAGATAAGTTGATTCAAAAAAGGGCAGCCACAGCTCGTGTTAAACAAAAGGGCGTTTCGTTCAGTAACACTCAAATTTCAATCTAAGTTGAGAGTCACAGCTGATGATGCTGGACCTTAGCCGAACAGGGTGGTCCTACGGACTTTCAGATAGAGGCTACGTTGTCAGAGGCTCTTTTCAGGGGCGAGGTTGAGAAAACATGAAGCACTTGGAGGGTCAATTTAAGGGACTTAGAAACCTAAATCTTTACTATCAGTGTTGGCTACCATCCAATGAATTCAAGGCCATACTGTTGATTGTACATGGGCTAGCTGAACATAGCGGGCGTTACACTAATCTAGTGAACTATTTCGTACCCAGAGGGTATGCAGTCTATGGTTTTGACCAAAGAGGGCACGGGAAGTCAGATGGTCTGAGAGGTTACGTCGATAAGTTCTCAAATTTTGTCAACGACCTCAACACCTTTCTCAGCATTGTGCACAGTAGGCAGCATGACGCTAGGATTTTCATGGTCGGCCACAGCATAGGTGGTACAATCGCCGCTGCCTACGCTATCTTTCATCAAGATGACTTTGACGGTCTCATTCTTTCTGGAGCAACACTTAAAGTAGGTGCCGGCGTGTCGGCCGGACTAATCATTGCGGCTCGTGTACTCTCCCTGCTTCTGCCTAAGGCAGGTCTTTACGTCATTGATGCAACGGCGGTCAGCCGGGATAAAGGCGTGGTGAGTGCTTATGTAAGTGATCCTCTTGTGTATCGTGGCAAGATTCGTGCCCGGTTAGGTATTGAGCTCATCAAAGCAATGGAGACGTTGCAGCGCCAAATGCCCAAGATCTGCCTGCCCATTCTGGTTCTGCATGGTACTGCTGACCAATTGTCCGACCCGGAAGGTAGCAAGATATTGTATGCGAGAGTGAGCTCCAGAGATAAAACATTAAAGCTCTATGAAGGCTTCTACCATGAAATTTTCAACGAACCGGAGTGTGAGCAGGTATTTGCCGATGTGGAAGCATGGTTAGCCACCCGTGTGAAACTAGGTCAAGCCAATCATGGGTAAGGACGTGTCTGAAGATAGGTAACAGAAGTCCAGATTGTTACCTGCCGATTGCTGGTTATGCATTTTATTGCTACAATCATCTGTGACGGCAGGTGGTTCAAATAGTCAAGCCGAAGGCTAATTCAAAGGTTCTACCTATTGTAACCCCAGCTCCACCAACCCTTCGGCCCCGGAGTTTACGATATATTTAACGGATTGTTCCTTACAATAAAACACAAAGGCAGGTAAGCAATGCGTATTGTTGTTATAGGGCGAGCAGCCTTTGGCCAGGAAGTTCTCGAGGCATTGACTGGAAGGGGTGAGGAGATTGTTGGGGTTTATACCTCTCCTGATATTCCTGGAGAGACAAATCCGCTTAAAGAATTGGCAGTTCAATTAGGTATACCAACCTTTCAGCCAAGAGAAATGCGAGCCCCAGAGGTTTATGCCGAGTATATTAAGCTTAAGCCGGACTTGAATGTTATGGCTTATGTAACCAGTATCATACCTGAGAGTATCTTAAACTATCCTAAGTTGGGAACAATCCAATACCATCCCTCCTTACTTCCGAAGCATCGAGGTGGTAGTGCCATTAACTGGGCTATCGTCAATGGAGAGACTAAGACAGGCATTACCATTTTCTGGCCTGACAAAGGGATAGATACCGGCCCTATCCTGTTGCAGAAGGAGGTGGAAATTTCTCCTGATGATACTGTGAGCTCGCTCTACTTTGGTAAACTTTTCCCATTGGGGATAGAGGCATTAGTGGAGAGCATCGAGTTGATTAAAAAGGGAATGGCTCCACGAATCCCTCAAGATGAATCACAAGCTACTTACGAAGGGCTATGCACTGAGAAGGATGCTGTTATTAACTGGCTTCAGCCGGTAAGCAGAGTCTATAATCTGATTCGGGGCACTAATCCTCAGCCGGGGGCAATAACCCATTTTCGGGGTAAGCGGCTCAAATTTTTCGACTCAAAATTACTTGTGGGTGATGTGGAGGGATTCCCTGGCCAGGTTATTAATATTACTAAAGAGGGATTTACAGTAGCTGCTATGGATGGGGTCGTACTTATTAAGCGGGTGCAGGGGGAAGGCGCTCCTAAGATAGCAGCTGCAGAATTTGCCGAGCAACTGGATTTGAAGGTAGGAGACAGACTTGGTGAGTAAGACCTTCAATAGTTGTTAGTGAAGGAGGCAGCATATCCTTCAAGAAAGTATATAGTAAAGTAAGGGAGTTTCTCGAGGGTAGATAGTGAATCTAACGGCATTTCTGCGCCAAAACAAAGTTGAATTTGAGTTTGTAGAGAAAAAGTCTACTCATCATGCCTTGGAAGCGTCAAGGGCTACTGACATACCTCTAGGTAAGATTGTAAAAACTCTTGTTTTTGTTAACCAGGATTCGAAGCCACTAATAGCTATCGTTAGGGCTGACTACAATGTGAACCGACACAAGCTTGAGTCCTGCTCCCACTCAAAGTCGGTGAAAATTGCTTCAGATGAAGTTGCAGAAAAGGTTACTGGCTATCCCACAGGGGGCATACCTCCGGTGGGACATAAGAAGAGACTGCCCGTATATCTGGATGAGCAGGTCTTAAGCAATGAGTATGTCTGGTGTGGTGGCGGGGCGAGAACAAGATTAGTCAAGCTGAAGGTGCAGGACATCACAAAGTTGGTTGCCCCAAAGATATGTGATATATCAACACAGCCTATGGAGTGTTGACCTGATCAGTCGCCACTGTAGAATCCAAAGTGAATGAGCCCTCGTCCGTTTTTTGCTGCTGTTGCTCCCAAGGCTTCAGCAACATAAAGTTCATCACACTGCAATTGGGATAGAAGCATTTTTCTTAGCTGTTCGGCTTGGTTGGCGACATTGATGTGCACTATAGCAGCATACAGTTTTTTGTCTCCGACTCTTTCCTTGGCTATGTCAACCATCTTATTCATTATTTGTGTTCTAGTTTTAGCCCTGGCTACAGGCTTTGTTATCCCTTCGCTAGAGGCGTCGACTTTCAAAATTGTTCTGAAAGTGCTTGCTGATTCCACTTCAGCCTTAGCCCATGAACCAGACTCAAATGTTAGCCCTCCCTTATCTAAGTAGAAAAGGGTATCACGCGTTGAGAGGTCGTTTACTCGGGGTATCATGTCGTTAGCTACCTTGGTTACCTCTTGGAGACTTTTGCCCTGTGTGGCTGCCCTAGCCGCCTGAAGAACAGTAAGTAGCTGAGCGCCGGCAACAGTGCGGCAGTCAACCACTTCAATAATAGTTTTAAGCAGTTTTTCAAGAGCCATTTCTCTAGCCTGTACGCCTGCCCCATATGTTGTGCTATAAGCTGAAGTCAGAGTGATAACCAGGATGGCCTCTGCCCTCTGGCTCATCTCCTGATAGGCTTGCAAGAATTGCCCTGTGGTAGCACCTGAAGTTGTCGGCAGGTTTTCTTTTCCTTCAAGCCGGGCATAGAGCATTCCCATGTCTATTTCTGTGTCAGGATAATCCTTACCATCCATGATGACATGGGCTGGCACTATTCCGATGCCATATTCTTGTGCCATTTCCGGCGATATAGCGGCAATAGAGTCGGTTATAACAGCTACTTTATTCATGTTGACCTCCTTAAGTATTAGCGACAATATGATACCTGATTGAGAGATTGTATTACACTATAGTAATTGAATACCGTGATTATAAAATGGGTGTGCGAGCAGAATGTAAGTGCAACTTTGGAGAGGGAAACGGTATTGACAAGAGCAATAACGCCTTCTATTTCAGCAGGTATTCCATAATGATATTGTGAGCCTGATGAGCTTTGTCACTACCGCTGAGTCCGAAGAGCTTCAGCTCAAGCCTTATCGGGTTGATAGTGAGGGTGTCACTTAAAAAAAATCTCTTTTTAATTATAGAACCTTTGTCAATACCCCCTGCAGGGAATCAGAGATGAATACATGTCCGTGTGGAACGTAGTTGCGATTTTGAAAAGCAAAGATGCTATTGGCAGGGACTAGGCTAACCTACCTCTTCAACTCTTATCGCCTTGATCCCGCCTGATATTCCCTCTCTGTGCCTTTTTTGCTCAGCCGACGACTATTTTGTCTATCTTGCCCATAAGTTCCTGCTGTGGCAACGCTTGCGTTTGACTTCAAGGCTCGGGAGAGGAATCTTTTTCTAATGGGCTTCTGACTCTATTTCTCTGACAAGAAATTCAATACGGTTCAGGGCTTCATCTATATCTGCCTTTGTGACCATGCGGTGCGTGACGGCCCGCACTCTTCGCCCACCCAGAGAGCTGAACCTGACACCCCGGGCACTGCTCCGTTGGATGAACTCGGGAGCGGGGATGGTCATGGGAGGCTCAAATATCACGATGTTGGTTTGAACCCTGTCAGGGTGAACGATGACGCCGGGGATCTTGGCGAGCCCATACGCTAAGTGCCGGGCAGTATTGTGATCTTCAGCCAGACGCGCAACCATTTCCTGAAGGGCAATGATGCCGGCGGCAGCGATAATCCCCACCTGGCGCATTCCTCCTCCCAGCATCTTACGCCACTTGCGGGCCTTCGCTACAAACTCCTGAGTCCCGCACAGGAGAGAGCCCACGGGAGCGCTGAGGCCCTTGGAGAGGCAGAAGCAGACAGAATCCGCGGGTGCAACCAGTTCACTTACAGGCACATCAAGGGCAACGGCGGCGTTGAAAATGCGTGCTCCGTCCAGGTGAACCCGAAGTCCATGTTGGTGAGCGAGTTCGGCGATAGCAGATGTGTATTCAGGAGTCAGAACAGTGCCACCACAGCGGTTGTGGGTATTCTCCAGACAGAGGAGCGTAGTCTGAGGGAAGTGGATATTTTCTGGTCGAATAGCTTGCTCCACCATACCTGGGTCCAGCCGGCCATCTTGCTCGTTGGGAACAGTCCATATCACGACTCCACCCAAGGCAGATGCAGAGCCAACCTCAGCCCATAACATATGAGCCTCACTGCCCATGATGATTTCATTGCCGTGGCGGGTATATGTCAGGATAGCAATAAGGTTGCTCATAGTTCCACTGGCTGTAAAGAGAGCAGCCTCTTTCTCCAACATGCGGGCAGCTAGTTCCTCTAAGAGATTAACGGTGGGGTCCTCTTTATAAACGTCATCTCCTACCTCAGCCTCATACATGGCTCGGCGCATATCCTCTGTGGGGAGGGTTATCGTGTCACTTCGCAGGTCAATAATCTTCATAACTGTCTCCTTTCTTGCGTTTTTCCTTTTAATATTACCAGATTTTCAGAGGTGGTAATCAACTTTCGGGACTTGGAGTTTAGTCCTCTTTCGCGTGATGGTCAACATCTTAGAATGGAGATAAACCCTTGCCCCTGCGGAATGTAGTTACAAGGTTAGAGTGGGAAGTTGTTTGAGAAGGGACTAGGGTAATCTTTTCATCGGCCAAATTCTGTCAAATTGCTTAGCGATAAAGACACATCCTTCCTCTTATCAAAGCAAGCTTAAGAGTTTTCCCCTTTCAATGTGTTTTGCGTGGTGAAGGAGCCTAGGCAGTTCGGCGACTCGTATTCAGAGAAGTCAATAACATCACGCTGTATTGCAACGAGTCCCATCACATTTGAACCTGTTATAATATCCTCTAAATGTTCATCGAGACTAGTTCCAAAGGAGGCAGTCATGGAAATCTTAGTAAGACTAGGTAGTTTGCTTTCTCCTTCTTTTTTCGCTGTTCTTGCTGGCTTCTCATTGACGGCTGCTGCTCTATTATTTGTTGCCGGCAAACGTAATATCGCTGAGCCACAAGTAACGGGCGCCAAACTAAGCGAACTGGAGCCACCTGAGTACAGGGGCACTGGTTACCTGGTATTGGCCTTTAGTTGGTCTATATTTGGCCTTGTCTTAGGCTTTGTCTTTGGTGCGATTGGTGCTGTTTCTTTTGGGAGTCTGATTTTTGTCATCTTATCGTTGCTCTGCCTTGTGTTCACGCTATGCTTCTTATACGCTGGAGGCGGTACCCTATTGCGTGCTGTAACAGGTCAGAAAGGTGGGGTTGTTCGTTGGTTCTTTCCACTTTTGGAACCCATTGACACTCTGATAACCTGGTTTGGAGACTTGTTAACTGCCGGGCTTTTTAGACCATCATGGTATCCGAGGGTCGCTGCTAAAATCAGCCTAGCCAAAAGAGTTAAAGAAACTCCTATACCTGTAGTGTCTGGTTCCGAGAAGGCGAAACCCGATAGGGAGATGGAAAGGTTACACCGAATGCTGGCTGAATATGAAGCTCAGCTAACCCCGGAGCAAAGAGAGAAATTTATGGAAGAGAGGAGAATTGTAGAGGAACTAAGGAACATGTACCCGTGAATCCGTGCCCATGCGGAATGTAATTACAACTTTAGAGAGGGAAATGGTTCTGGCAGGGAGATAAATAACCTTCTGCCTTCCACTCAAATTCTACTGGAAGACTATTTTGAAGATTAGTTGTATTTACAACTATGTCCTGATATAATCAGTTGCATATACAACTGATGAGGGGATTTGAATAAGTTATGCGTAACCACAGTCTAGCTTTGGCTAACGAGCCCATAAAAACACTGCTATGGAGACTCTCTCTTCCAGCGACGGCTGGTATGTTCGTTATGTCTCTCTACAACGTCGTAGATGCGATTTTTGTTGGTCGAGGAGTGGGTACTCTGGGTATCGCCGGCGTTTCCATTGTTTTTCCTGTCCAGATGGTGATAACGGGCATGGGGTTGATGGTGGGAATGGGGGCAGCTTCGCTTATTTCTAGAAGCCTGGGTGCCAGCAATACGGAAAGGGCGGAACGTACACTGGGTAATGCGATATTTTTAATTGTCCTACTCGGGGGAGTGTTTACGGTTGTGGGATTGTCACGAAGCACCTTCTTTCTCCGTCTTTTTGGGGCTACGGACACCATTCTACCCTATGCAAAGGAGTATATGGATATAATTCTTCTCGGCGCGGTATTCCACACATCTTCTATGGCAGCCAATGCTATTATCAGGGCGGAAGGCAATGCCCGGGTGGCAATGATAAGCATGTTTATAGGTGCTCTTTTAAATATTGCGCTTGACCCAGTTTTCATCTTTGCCCTTGGCATGGGTATCCGGGGGGCTGCAATTGCAACGGTTATCGCACATGTCGCCACGACGCTGTATCTGGCGCATTATTTTCTCTCTGGAAAGAGCTCCCTACGAATTCGGGTGAAAAACTTTATTCTTGAGCGGACTGTAGTCAAGGAAATTATAGCCATAGGATTTGCATCGTTTTTAAGGACTGCAGCAGGAAGCTTTATTGCTGTCATTATTAATAGAACTCTTGGTTTCTACGGTGGGGATGTCTCCATAGCAGTTTTTGGTGTGGTATTTAGGGTGCTGCACTTTGCCGTAATGCCGAATATAGGTATTTCTCAGGGACTTCAGCCAATCCTTGGTTTCAGCTATGGCGCCAGGCGTTATGACAGGGGAATAGAAGTAATACGCCGGTCCGTTATTATTGCGGCGGCCATTTCCGTCGGTGCTGTCTTAATCATCCTCCTTTTCGCTGGGTCGATCATAGGTATTTTTTCCACGGATGCTGCCCTTATATCCCAGGGCACCCATGCAATAAGGCTTGTCTTTATCGCAATCTATCTGGTCGGATTTCAGATAGTTGGCGCAACCATATTTCAGGCAATTGGAAAACCAATTCAGACATTCATTCTCTCTACATCCAGGCAGATTCTCTTTCTCATCCCTTTGGTATTCATTCTGCCGCATTTCTTCGGGGTTAATGGAGTTTGGCTATCGTTCCCAATTGCCGATACGTTATCCTTTATCATAACGCTTGCTATGGTTATTCCCCAGATGCGTGAGTTCAAAAGGCAGCAAATTTTAATAGAAGGGGGTGAGGCACAATGAATGAATCATTAGGCAAGTGGGTCTCTATCATCCACAGGTATAATCGCAGTTTTATAGACAAAGAGTTTGCTGGGCTTGATATTAAGGGAGGTCACTTGCCCTTTATCCATGTTCTTTATCACCAGGATGGATTGAGCCAGGATGGATTAAGCGGGGTGCTCAGCATGGATAAAACGACGACAGCGCGAGCGATTAAGCAACTAGTGGCGCTGGGATATGTGACGAAGAAACGTGATCCCCAGGATAAACGGTTTTACAGACTTTCTCTGACAGCCAAAGGCAAAGACGTCATGCCCAGGTTAGAAAGAACTTTAAAACACTGGACTGAAGTTCTGGCCACCGGCTTTACAGAGAACGAAAGACAGCTTGCCCTTGACCTCCTGAAAAAGATGGCGGAGAATGCTTCAGCATTTAAACAAAGAGGGTTCAGTTGACAATGAAGAAGTAAGCTTCAATCACATTGCCCACAAATGTCCGTCCGGAACGTAATTACAGCTTTTGGGGGGAGTGGCTCTGTTAGGAAAATAAGGGGGGACCATGCAATTGTGGTTGCAAATTTTTAAACCACCTGAATTTTAGTATAGATAGAGGCCGAATTTAAATAGAAAGGAGGTATAAAAATATGACTTTGGTAACTTTGCCAGATTCAAAAATAAAAAAGTTGAACTGGGTTGATATGCAGTTCATAAAGCTGAGTGTTGCTGGTTGTATTTTAATGATAGCGAAACTTTGGGAACCACTGCTCAGTTTAGATTGGTATTGGTATGCTATAATTTTTGTGTTAGCAGCAATAAAACCGGCATATAAAGCGCTTGGGAAATAGGCATTCCCTGGCTGAGTATTTTATTTCGTTCGTTACGTATAATGGCGGCTAAAAGACTACAGTGCTACGTACCTTCTCCCAAATTTGCTAAGGCAAACATCTTTTATCCGCAAAACATTATTCGAAGCTTCGAGCCTTTGGACTGAGCAAACCAGCAAGGCAAAATACCGTAGTAATTGAATGCCTAGTTATAAGACAGATGCTTATATGGATACTATGGTGAGTCTTGTCAAGAGGCATAACCTGGAGATTTGAGCTTAATAGAGAGCACAATCAGTCCTATTCCGACAATCAGGAACACTATGCCGTATGTTTGTAAGGGGCTGGTAAAGTCGGTGATCAGTAGAGATAATGTTGACATAATCTCAGGCGGTACTTCGGACGGGATTATATTCGGGATAAGGCTACTGGCGACTATGGTGCTTATTAGGCTGAGAGCACCTGCTGTAGTGAAGGGTATGCCCACATAGCGGGCTATGGGCTTTACATGCCACCATTGTATCAAAGCTATAAGTAATATCAGCAAGGCAGCCAGGCCAATCAATGCTTTATAGCCAAGCTCGATATAACTGACAATTTGCCGCGCTTGCTGAAGCTGTGTTGTTATCTCCGGCCCGAGAGCGGTCTCGTTAATTTCTATTTGTGGCGGAATTTGACCATCTATTTCGGCATATATTGGTGATAAAAAGGCTTGTATTTGGCTCTGGGAAAATCCTGCTAACTGAGGTGGGGGAGATTCGAGTATAGCTTGCCCCAAGTTATCCTTGATAGTGGCTCTTACTTGTTCCAGCGGGATAACTATATTGAGCTCCTGGTCTCCCTTAAGATAGGCGCAGCCGCCATAGATAACAGTGGCAGTCTGCTCCCTTAGCCAGGGCTCAAGGTCGGCGATGGTTTCATCTACAACTTGAGCTATGTAAGGCTCTTCTGCCGGAATTTGATTTTTCACTTGAGCAGCGATGATCGAATAGATATCTAGTTCATCGAGTTCGGAGATGATGAAGTTGGGGTTGAGGACAGTAAGGTTTACCGTGATAACGATGCCCAGAGCAACCAGAGTGACAACTAGCACAAAGCTGAGGATTCCCGAGAAGATAGCTCTGGCAACGTGCATACTGTTCTACGCTTCTATCCTTTATGACTTGGTTCCAGGCTTTTTAACTGGCCTACTAGCAATTCTAGTTAGCTCTTGCCAATACGAAATACCTTAGTGCCACAGACAGGACAAACTCCTTGCGTTGCTGGGCGCCCATTCTTGAATATGACTGACCTGGGGTTCTTGATTTCTCTCTTAGCCCTACACTTCATACAGTATGCTTGCATCTCTAGGCTCCTTTATCTTTATTGTAGGTAGCAGAATAATGGGTATATACGCAAATGTCAATAGGCTGTACTTGCTGGCTCATGTAAATAGAGCTTAGCCAATTTTTGGCCCGCAACAACTCTCCTTTACTGGGCAGCTAGAGCACCTCTTGCGCCGGCAAAATTCTAAGTTTATCCTCACTAAAGAGGATTCTATACCGGGAAGCTCTAATTCTCCCTCTCCTAGTCCAAGTTTGGAGGTAACTTCTTCGGCAAGTGGAGAGGGCTGTGGTTTTGCTCTTTCCCAGATTCCCTTTAGTTCTCTTAGAAAGATGCTGACTGCGGTTGGCCCCACGCCCTTGAATTCAAGCAGCTTATTCTCCAAGTCTTTGCTATCCCTCGCCTGAGTATATAAAGTTTCTAATGAGCCGTATTTATCCTTCAAGTTAACTGCTATTTCAAGCAAATTCGATGCGGTAGAGAAATCATAGCGGACGTAGCCTCCGAGATCCAGTACCTCCACCAGTTTATCCCAGCCACTTCCGATAATCTTCTCAGGAGTTACAATTCCCTCCCCTTCAAATTCTTTATAAGTTCTTTTGGCTATTTCTGAGGAGATCCTCTTGGCGAAAAGAATCGAGGCTAGAAACCATTTGAATCTATCCTTCTCTCTTCTTAAATCAAGGCCCAGCTCTTGAGAGTAAGTTGGCAATTCTAAAATTTTCTCTCTAATGTCCATAATGGCATTGTATCTAAATCAGCAAAGCATTTCCAAATACTTTGCTTAGTTGACATTGTAATTGCCTTTATTTATACTAACGAGCCGAAAGTTGCCCGAGTAGCGCAATGGTAGCGCAACCGATTTGTAATCGGTAGGTTAGTGG
>CAYTBB010000038.1:0-11883 GCA_964435965.1 uncultured Dehalococcoidales bacterium | reverse complement strand
GTACCTCTTTTGACCTGATGGTAATAGGCATAAGTCATAGGCTCGCCTTCTTTCATAACATCCGCTCCCACGAGTTCCCCTATAAAAATGGTATGGGTTCCCGCATCCACTTCCTGAGTCACCTTTGCTTCCATGTAGGCCAGAGCATGATCGAGAACTATGGGGGCTTGAGTCTCCCCTATTCTGTAGTTGACACCATCGAACTTGTCTATATCTCTTCCCGATTTGAAGCCAAAACGGCCGATAAGACTCAAGGGGGTGTCCTGGGAGAAAACTGAAACCGTAAAGACTCCGCTATCCTTAATGAACTCATGGGTGAGGTTTTCCTTATTGATGCACACAGAAATAGTCGGCGGCTCGGAGGAGACTTGAATTACTGTGTTGGCAGTCTGACCATTGATCCTATCTCCTTTTCTGGAACCTATCACATACAGGCCATAGCTTATCGAGTGTAGCGCTTTAAGGTTCATTTTATGCCCTCCCTATTAAACTATTTGAGCCTTTCCCTCTAGTAATTCTCAGCCAGTAGCTCATAGTAGCTCTGGGGGAAGCCGCAAGTTGGGCATTTCTTGGGAGCTTCTGTCCCCTCGTGAACATAGCCACAATTGCGGCATTTCCACTTGGCCACCTTGTCCTTTTTGAAGACCTTCCCCTCCTGTACATTCTTGAGCAAGGCGAGGTATCTTTTTTCGTGCTGCTCCTCAACCTCAGCGACTTCTTTGAAGAAATCGGCCATCTCAGTGAATCCTTCCTCGCGACACACCAGCTCAAACTCGGGGTACATCTCAGTCCATTCGTAGTGCTCGCCTTCCGCCGCCGCTTTCAGGTTTACCTTGGTATCTCCAATTCCCTTGAGAAAGTCAAACTCCTTTTTAGCGTGTTCCCTTTCGTTCTCGGCCATCTCTAGGAATGTCGCGGCGATTTGCTCAAAACCTTTCTCCTTAGCTACAGTAGCAAAGTAGGTATACTTATTGCGGGCCTGTGACTCCCCGGCAAAGGCAGCCTCCAGGTTTTTCTCGGTCCTGCTTCCTTTGAGTTCCATTGTTCCCTCCTTTGCTATTTGGATTTCCTGATATAAATCCTGTATCCTCCAGCTTCCTCCTCAATATCTAACAGCTCATTTCCCGTGGCGCGGCACCAAGCCGGCATATCTACTTTTATCCCCTCATCGTCGGCGAAAACCTCCAGCACCTGCCCTGGCTCCAGCTCTTTCAGCTTGTTGGCAGTCTGAAAAATGGGCATGGGGCAGTAGAGTCCAATGCAGTCTAAGCTAGCATCTGCCCTCATAGTCTAGCCTCGTTAAATAAACAGATTGACCTTCCCTTCTTTAGCCTCAGCCAGATAGGTAGCCACCCCGGCGAAGCTGTCCACCTCAGGGATGAAAGCCTCCCTAGAGATTCCCATAATCCCCATAGAGGTGGTGCAGGCTATAAATTTAACCCTTGCCTCCCGGGCCGTAGCTATCAAATCATCGAGAGAAGGAAACCTGGCATCCCGCATCAACTTCCCCATCATCCACTTGCCCAGGCCGAGCATATGGAATCTGGACAAAGGCAATCTTCTAGAGCCGCCGCGATTCATGAAATTGAGCATCTTCCTCATTATCCCTCGACTTTTGATCGAGCCTTCATCTTTCTTAATGATGTTTAGGCCCCAGAAGGTGAAGAACATGCTCACCTCCATCCCCATAGAGGCAGCTCCTATAGCTATATTAAAGGCAGCCAGGGCCTTGTCCATCTCGCCGCTGAATATCACCAAGGTAACCTTTCCTGGCATGGCAGCCCTCCTTATTTCCATTCCAGCTTGCCCCCGCACTGGGGACAGACCACTGCCTCCCTCACCACCGCTATTTGGCACTTGGCACAGTAGCGCAGTAGCACACCACACGGCTGGCAATAGGGAAACCCGGCCGTGAGAATCTCCTCCTCACAGTAGGGGCAAAAACTTCTCCCCTCCTTTTCTTTCGACTTCTCACTCCTTTTCATCCTTCCTCCTTCTTTTGCTTTTCACCATCTTACCCTGCTTCTTAAGATAGTCATCGATGGCCTTATTCAGGGCTTGAGCGCCGAGGTTGGAGCAGTGATACTTGTTCTTGGGCAGCCCCTCCAGCTCCTCAGCCACTAATGCCGGAGTGATCTTTTTCGCCTCCCCCAGGGTCTTCCCCTTAGCCATCTCGCTCACGATACTGGAAACGGCAATGGCAGCCCCACAGCCAAAGGTCTTGAACTTGACGTCGCTGAGATGGTTATCTTTCACCTTGATATAGAAGGTCATCATGTCCCCGCAGACGGGATTACCCACCTCCCCGATGCCATCAGCATTCTCTATCTCACCCACATTGCGGGGACTCATGAAATGATCCATCACCTTTTCACTGTAAACGGGCATTCTATTTCCCTCCCTTATGTCCTTTCGAGAATTTGGCATATAGTGGTGACATCTGCCGCAGCCGGTCCACAATGGGTGGCAGCGCATCTAATACGTAGTCAACATCCTCCTCGGTATCTTCCCGACCAAAGCTGAAGAGAAGCGACCCCTGAGCTACCGCGGCAGGAATCTCCATAGCGGTGAGCACATGCGAGGCTTTGAGAGCCTTAGAGGTGCAGGCTGAGCCGCTGGATACTGCTATTCCTCGCTGACTTAATAGCATGAGCATCGCCTCCCCTTCAATGAACTCGACGCAGAAGCTGGCATTGCCAGGGAGACGTTGGGTGGGATGTCCAGTGAGGATCACATGCTCGATCCGCGACAGCAGGCCCTCTATCAACCTGTCGCGCAGAGTCGAGAGGTGGGCCATCCTGGACTCCATCTCCGCTTGGGCCAGTTCAGCAGCCTTTCCTAGACCCACAATTGCAGGCACATTCTCCGTCCCGGCCCTCCGCCCTCCTTCTTGCACCCCACCATCCAGGAAGGGGATGATGCGCACACCCTTCTTGAGCCATAGAGCGCCAACCCCTTTCGGTCCATAAAACTGGTTACCAGCGAGGCTCAGTGCATCCACCCCCAGTTCCTTGACATCCACCGGCATAGTGCCAGCGGTTGCCACAGCGTCGGTGTGGAAAACAGCCCCAGCTTCCTTTACTAACCCTGCTATCTCCCTAATAGGCTGGATGGTGCCCACCTCGCTATTGGCATGCATGACGGAGACAAGAACCGTATCCTTCCTGAGGCTTCGGGCCATTTCCTTGGGATCCACCAGTCCGTGCCTGTCCACCGGAACCTGGGTCATCTCGAAGCCCCATTTCTCCAGGGTTCTGGCGGAATGCAACACCGAGAAGTGCTCAATAGCTGAGACCACAATATGCTTGCCCTTAGACTGCTGGGCCATCGCCAATCCCTTAATAGCGAAGTTATTCGACTCAGTGCCACTGGAGGTGAAGATAATCTCCTCCGGCTGAGCGCCGATCAAGGCTGCTACCCTACCGCGGGCATCCTCTATGGCTTCCCTGGCCTTATCTCCCCAGCCATGCAAAGACTGCGGGTTACCATAGGCATCCCTGAGATAAGGCAGCATAGCCTCCAGCACCTCAGGCAATATTGGAGTGGTGGCAGCGTTGTCCAGATAAACCTTCCTCATTTTCCTCCTCTTGAACCGTCATCTCGTAGCCACGTTGCTTGCTTAGATTCCAGGCACACGGTGCTCTTTCATACTGAACCATCCTGCCGGGTCATTGAGATATTCATAAGAGTCGAGTAGGGCAACGAAATGTACCCTTTCCTCACCAGCCAGAGCTTGGTAGAACTTCTTCTCCAGAGGATGCGTAGCTTCCAGGCTACGAGCTTGATAAAAACTGTAGCTTTTATCTTCCATATCCTTGGCTATCTTTATGGCTTCAAGTCCAGACTCGGCTACTTTGATTTTAGTGCCTAATTCCTTAATCGCTTGGGCGAATATGGACTTTATCCTTTCCCCTTTCTCAGACGGCGGTTCCACATCAGGCCAACTTTGACCTTCCCTAAGCGCTCGATATATTTCCTCACATTTCTTACGGTGCACATCTTCTTCATCAGCTAAATCTTGAAATAGCTCCTTAGCTAGCTTGTTGCTGCTTTCCCGGCTTGCCTGCTGATAGAACTCCTTACCCTCCACCTCCATTTGAATGGCCGACCGGAGCACATTCATCATTTCCTTTGCTTCCTTTTGTTGCATCTTTGACCTCCCCCTAAGCGAATTGTTTCTTAAGATTAGAAAGCTGTCTTACATGGGATTTCTCCTCATTGATTATTTCGTCAATGATTGACCGATCCCGCTCCGGGACAAGGTCACGCATCTCACAGTAGAATATAATGGAGTCCTTTTCTGCACCCAGCGCTGTTTGAATAGCTTCAGCCGGGCTGGATGCCTTCTGTGCCATCTGGCGAGCAACCCTGTCATTGGTGAATACAACTGAGTCAACGAGCGCCTTCAAGTAAAGCTCATATTCCTCCTCAGTTTCACCAGCACGTGTTGGTTGATACTTGCCTATGGAGTCCAGCATTCTCTGGAAGATCTGGATGTGCTTTCTTTCCATATTGGCCAAGTCATTATAAGCGTTCTTCAGTGCTGCATCCGTGGCCAATTCAGCAAGTGAATCGTAGTAGGTAATCCCATTCCCCTCGATGCCTAGGGCAACTTCAACAAGCTCACTACCGGAAAATAGTGCCATAATTCAAGTTCTCCTTTGTTTATTTTAGCCTTTGAAGGTAGCGATGGGCTTGAAGAGCAGCTTTAGCTCCTTCCCCAGCAGCTACCACTATCTGTTTTTCAAGAATATTGGTAACATCTCCAGCGGCGAAAAACCCGGGCACATCAGTTTCACTGGCACAGTTAACCTCAACTTCACCGAGGCGATTAAGAGTGACCACCTCTTTTATCGCCTCTGAGTTGGGAACGAGTCCGATTTCGACAAAGACACCACCCACACCCAACTCCCTTTCCTGTTTGCTTTTCAAGGCCCTTATTCTTATCCCCTCAACACGGCTGTCTCCTTTCATCTCCAAGACTTCATGCTCGAGGAAAATGGTCAAGTTACTGGCATTGGTTACCTTGTCAATCAGTATTTGGTCACCGGTAAAGGGAGTTAGCGATACTAAATAAACGTATTCGGCTATTTTGATCATGCCCTCGGCAGCTTCTAAGGCTGAATTGCCACCACCGATGACAGCGACCCTTTCACCAGCAAAGAGAGGGCCATCACAGATAGCGCAGTAGGTGACCCCTCTACCGAGCAACTCCTTCTCTCCAGGAACATTTAGCTGACGAGGGCGCTTCCCAGTGGCAAATATGACTGCCTTAGCTTGATAGGTTTCACCTCTATCTGACCTGACCTCGAAGCATCCGTCTATTCTAGACACGCTTTCAGCTCTTTGACCAACCTTCATATCCAAAGGGAACTGCTTTACCTGCTCTTCGAATTTCTGCATCAACTCAAGACCTTCAATGAATTGGTAGCCCATGTAGTTCTCTACCCCAGCGGTCCAAAGAACTTGCCCTCCTACGTCAGCGCTGATAAGCAATGTATTCAGTTTTTTCCTCGCAGCATAGACGGCTGCCGTCATCCCTGCGGGACCAGCACCAATGATGATCAACTCATACATAGCTCCTCCAGTGAACTAAAGACCTAGCTTTTCTCTAAATTGTGCTTCATTGAACCCCACCAATATCTCGTTATCGAAGCAAATTGTGGGAACTCCTAATGAATCACATTTACGCATCATCTCCTCACGGGCTGCTTTGTCTTCGGCTACATTGAATTCTTGATACTCAACACCATTATCAGCCAAGAACTTTTTAGCCATCTTGCAATAAGGGCAGGTAGGAGTGGTATAGATTTTAACCTCTCGTGTCATTTTTCCTCCCGAACTTTTGAGCAGCGGAGCAGAGCAGATAAAAATTACTTGACCTTAACCTCAACCTTTTTCGGTTTGGCTTCTTCAGCTTTGGGCAGAGTGACTTCTAGGATGCCATTTTCGTAGTTGGCTTCCACTTTTTTAGCCTCTACCGCCGCTGGCAAGGCAACGGAGCGAGAGAACTTGCCATAACATAGCTCACAGCGGTAGTAATCTTCGTCCTTGACCTCAGATTCAGCCTTACGCTCTCCTTTGATAGTCAAGGTGTTGCCTAGAACTGAGATATCGAATTCCTCCTTTTTCATGCCGGGAAGCTCAGCTCTAACTACGAACTTGTCATCCTTCTCATACAGCTCCACACCCGGCGTCCAGCCTAATTCTGCAGCGGGTACACGCCACCAAATTAGCGGGTGGCTAATTGGCGTAAGTGGATACCTCATCGTTTCCTCCATACGTCGTTCCATCTCCCTAAGTTCATCCCAGGGACGCCATCGCTCAATCGCCATATCTAGTCACCTCCTTTTCCCTATTCAATTGTAATAAGCAGCCTGCCCTGCCCCCTGCCAACAACTAGAAAATTAAAAAGGCTGCCAAGGCATAACTACCTCGCAGCCTACTTAAACGCCTACCTTGCTAAGTAAGCACTGCTTCCATCCACATATATACCTACCCCACACACTAATCCACCTCCTAAGGAGGAAGAAAGAGTCTATCCGAAAACGCTTTATTTGTCAAATAGATAAAACTCGAAAATCTATTAGAAAATCTGCTGTGTAGGCTTCATTATAACCTCACCTCACCTTGCCGATTAGCTGTTTTTCTCTATCCGCTATAGTCGTTTTAGCTTGCCCCTTTACAACTTCTCTATACCACAGCGAGTATCCTGTGTTGTTCTCACCCTGGCTATTATCTCAGCAAAAGTTCCCGGGTTCTTTTTTCACTTTGGTCAATGATTACCTACTCCAGCCTAGTCACCTGCTGCTCATCCAAGTTTGTTACGGCTTGAGGATGAAAACTGCAGAATCACCGCGTGGTATCTGGATGCACAAGCTGCTGACCAAGATGGAAGGCATCTTGCAAAGCCGTGGGGTGCTCCTTAATTTGAGCTTTGCCATCAATTCCTCTGATTAACACGTCACCAGCATATTTCACGCCGATGGCATCGAAGAAATATTTTACCGTGAGCACTGCACCATCAAAGAGCCTCTTGCCCTGTGTAGCGCCCACCGAGATAAATGCTCCTCTCCTTATTCGGCTGTCCTCTTTCCCTATACCCAGCATATATCTTCTCACCCAAAGCGCTTGGCATCTATCCACTACCGCCTTCGCCTGGCTGGTAATGCCATAGAAGAATATAGGCGAAGCAAAAACAATATGGTCTGCCTCCAGAAGCTTCTCGTAGAGTCGCTGCATATCATCCTTAATGGCACAGTGGCCGTCTTTGAGACAAGCATATATTTCCCGGCATGGTGAGATTTCGAGTTCCGAAACTGCTACCTTTTCCACCTCTGCACCCACCTCCGTGGCACCTTCGAGTGCCTTGTCAAGAAGAGTCTCAGTGTTGCTTTGCCTTCTGGGGCTACCCATGATACCTAATACTTTCATGTTGCTCTTCTTATTAGAGATGGGAGAATTATTGTTGCATCTCCTACTTCCCAACCGCTCTAATGTTTATTTTACACTAAATTGCCAAAAAACTTGGTCGAGAAATCAAACTGTCAGCAAAGGCAACTTCTACAATCGGCGCTCTACCTTTTTCACAAGCCATACTTATCTTTCAGTATCCATGAGACCTCCGGCAAGAAGGCAAACGCTTTCTCAACAAGCTTTTCTTCAATGCTAGAAACCTGGCATTTCCCTGCCACCTCAGTGCCTGCGCTAACTTGACCTGTATCTTTAAGACAGCATCTGGCTGGTGCCACCAACGCCTGCTCTGCAACTTGGTTCAAGGACAAACCTGTATTTTGTGCGATTACCTCCCAGTAATTTGAGAGAATCGCAGCCAGTGTCGCTGGTGTCTGCGTTAGTAGAGTTGTGGATTCTGTGGGGATGATGCCCCAGGAAATGACCCCACCACTCTTGAGAAATTCAGCCACACTGCTAGAATACTCCTTGGGCATGAACTCAATCTGATAGGCATCGAAGGACAAGATTTCTACTCCTAGCTCCACCAAGTAAGGTAAGTTCACATTGGCACAAAGGTGCAGCCCTTTGGGACCTTCCAAGCCTTTGAGGAAATCATGATAATCCTCCTTAGCCTGTTGCTCGTTGTATCCCGAGAGACCACTGAAGGCATAACCCAGCCCTGGCTCATCTAGCCAGACGAAGGCGTTAGGGTTTCTTCTCTCAAGTTCTTGATATTGGATGTTGACTTTCTTTTGGATAAAATCAAACAAGACGGCTCTTGCCCTGTCGTTGTAAATAATTGGCTTGAGGCTTTCATCGAGCACCTTGAAGCCAAAACTCACCGGCCCGGTGACTTGCCCCCTAATAGCCTTATAACCTCGAAGCTCCTTAGAGAGGAATTTGTGAAATACTACGGAATACTCCTTGGCGAGAGCGAAGGTCCTTGGACAATCCATTTTCGTAAAGTATTCATCAAGTTCCTGTTCAAAACTTGCGGTATTGAATACGAGCCTCTCTTTATCAAAATCGATAGTTATACCAGGGAAATTCTGCGATGCTTGAATGTACATATCTTCGTAAATGCTCACATTGGGAAGCTGTGGATAGAAGGGGATGTCCAAACTTAAAGCAAGCTCGAGTGCCCGGTCAAGGTCCCTATGGGGCATTATACCCATAGCTGTGGTGCTGCACCTTGCCTCAAATCCTATCATATGAAATTAGCGAATCACGGAGCTTATGGAAGCAACGTTGGTGAGATATATATGTCCCAGCCCGGTTTCATTCGCCCATGATCTGGAGCACCATCTTACGCGACCTAGGGCGATTATCAAAATCGAGGAAAACTATCTGCTGCCAGGTGCCCAAAGTTAATCTTTTGTTTACAAAGGGTATGGTCAGCGAGGCTCCGAGCATAGAAGCACGCACATGGGAATGGCCGTTCCCATCACCCCAAGTTTTGTTGTGCTCATAGGGGATATTTTGAGGTATTACTCTATCCCACATGCTTTCAAAATCAGAAAGAAGCCTTGGCTCATATTCGATAGTCGTTATCCCGGCTGTTGAGCCACTTGTGAACAGAGTTACTATGCCGCTGTTTACCTCTGATTCCTCTACCTTCCTTGCTACTTGAGAGGTTATATCGAGGATGTCGCAATTTCCCTTTGTTTGCAAGGTTATATCTTTAGTAACTACAGTCATATACTTACCTCCTCCCATAGTATATCGTCTAATTCAAATACCGGCCCATCGTGACACACTTTCTTTAGTCCTTTCCTCGTATTTATGGTACAGCCATAGCAAGCTCCAATGCCACATCCCATTCGCACTTCAAGAGAAACCTGGCACTTGAGATTGCTTCGCTCCTTGCTCGTAGCTAACGAGGAAGAATGGAGTTGCTGCAACATCGTCTTATACATATCTATTGGTCCGCAAGCATAACCCTGGTCAGCCCAATCCAGGAAATCAGGTAGTATATCAGTCACCATACCTTTTTTGCCCATGCTGCCATCCTCGGTAACGGGAATAAATCGAATAGAGTCAGGCAAAGACAAGAGGCTGCTTCGCTTCGTTTGCGATGATGAAAGGGGATAGAGCCCACTAGCCATGCTTGCTCCGTGAATCAAAGTTAGCGAGTGCTGCGCCGAGCTGCGCTGAGCCAGAAAAACGAGTGGTGCAATACCAATGCCTCCAGCGACCAGCAGCAAGTTCCTTGCTTCTGGTTCCAGGCTAAATCCGTTACCCAAAGGTCCGAGAATATCTACTTTATCACCTCTTTGGCGTTGTGAGAGCCAATTAGTGCCTCTACCTACTATTTTGAACAGAAGAGCAATTCGGCTCGAATCCGCCTGATGCACACTAAGGGGGCGACGTAATACTAAACCTTCACAGCGCACTGTAATGAACTGCCCTGGCTTAGCTGTGGCAGCTATATCAGGCGCTTCAAGCCACATAAGGTGTATGCCAGGGGAGATCTCCACATTAGAAGTTATAGCGCACAGGGATTGTTTCACACTAAATCCTAAACAAATTCTAATTTCTAAATTCCAAATTCAAACCGTTTTGGTCATTTGAATTTTGGTTATTTGATATTGTTTGGAGCTTGGGATTTCGTGCTTAGGATTTATCATATATTTTGCCTTGTCATTTTTCATTTTTACTTTTGCTCTTTAGATACTCCTTAAGCGGCTGAACATGGAAAATCTGAGTGGTACTCGCCAGCACTTCTATAACTACTCGAATGGTATCTAGCGAAGTAAAGCAAGGTATCCTCTTTTCTGCCGCGGCACGTCGGATGCTAAATCCATCCTTTAGCGGGATACGCCCTCCAGTGACAGTATTGACCACTCCACTTACAGAATTACCCCGAATAACATCAATAACATTGGGATGTCCTTCACTCAGCTTTTTAGTTACCATTCTCACCGGAAGTCCTGCGGCGTCAATCATAGCCGCCGTGCCTTCCGTGGCATAGAGACCATAGTGAAGGGAATGTAACTTTTTAATAAGTGGTACAGACTCAGCTTTATCTCTATCTGCGATGCTAAGCAGCAAACTGCCCTTTTGAGGCAACATCAAGTCAGCGGCTAAAAGTGCCTTGGCTAGAGCAGCCTCAAAACTATAATCAACTCCCATTACCTCACCGGTAGATTTCATCTCAGGGCCAAGGTAGTTATCCACTCCAATCAGCTTGGACATAGAGAAAACGGGGGCCTTTATACCAACTAACTTTTGCCTCTCCCATAATCCACCTTTATAACCTTGCTCTTTAAGGCTAATACCAACCATCACTTTGGTAGCAATGCGCACTAAGGGCACACCAGTCACCTTGGAAATAAAAGGCACAGTCCTGCTAGCTCGGGGATTTACCTCAAGCACATATATAAATGAAGATCCATTCTCCCTCATGATTACCATTTGTATATTCAGCAAGCCTTTAACTTGAAGAGCTAACCCAATTCTAGTGGCATAATCCACTATGGTATTCACTTCGCCTACAGTCAAATTCACAGCCGGATAGACAGCTATAGAATCACCACTGTGCACGCCAGCCCTTTCAATATGCTCCATTACGCCCGGGATAAGCACCCTCTCCCCGTCACTCACGGCGTCCACCTCAACCTCCTTACCTTGTAGATATTTATCAATGAGTACCTTATGTCGGCTATCCAGCTCTAAAGCCAATGGCAGGTAGCGAATTAACTCAGTCTCGCCGTAAACGATTTCCATAGCTCTACCACCTAGGACATAGCTAGGACGGACAAGCAGCGGATAACCCAAAGATTTAGCTACATTTAATGCCTCTTCAATAGAAAACACACCAGCCCCCGGCGGCTGAAGAATACCTAACCTGTCTAGGAAATCCTCGAAACGATAGCGGTCCTCAGCTATATCTATGGCTTCAGCACCCGAGCCGAGTATTGGCATGTTACTCCGAGCCAGTGGCTCAACCATGTTGATGGCTGTTTGCCCACCAAATTGAACAATGGAGGCTGGAGATTGTTTCGCTTGGCTCGCAATACCTTCATTTTCAAGTATATCTCGAATGCTCTCCTCATCTAAGGCTTCGAAGTAAAGACGATCGCTGGTATCGAAATCAGTGGAAACTGTTTCTGGATTAGAATTAACCAAGATACTCTTTATGCCTGCCTCCTGAAGTGCCCAGGCTGAGTGGACACAGCAATAGTCAAACTCAATTCCCTGCCCGATGCGTATGGGACCACTGCCGATAACCACAGCCTTTTTCTCTGCCAGAGGTTCAGCTTCATTCTCCTTCTCATAGGTGCTATAGAAATAAGGGGTTTCCGCCTCAAATTCAGCAGCACAGGTATCCACCATCTTATATACCGGACAAATGTGCCACTCATGGCGAATTCGCCTTACCTGTTCCGGCAACCTATCAGCTAAAGTGCCAACTTGCTCATCAGAGAA
>CAYTBB010000037.1:0-12115 GCA_964435965.1 uncultured Dehalococcoidales bacterium | reverse complement strand
GCTTCTTTAGCTTTATCCAATTCAGGCTCCAATACATCGGCAGGCCGACAAGTGATTGGTTGCCTACCCCTTTCATAACCCTTGAGAACAAATTTTTGCACTTTGGGGTCAATAGGAGCAGGCGGCTTACCATAAAGGCCATAAACATAGTCCTTAACCTGTTGAGAAATAACTTTATATCTACCAAAGAGAACATTGTTGATTGCCTGAGTGCCCACAATTTGGCTGGTAGGTGTAACCAAGGGCGGATAGCCCAATTCCTTCCGCGTTTGTGGAAGCTCAGCATAAACTTCAGACAATCTATCAAGAGCATCAGCTTCTTTCAACTGAGCTACCATGTTGCTAAACATTCCTCCCGGGATCTGATGCCATAGCACCCCAGTATCAATGCCCGACATCTTAGTTTTAGCTAGAAAGTCACGATATTTAGGAGCTATGGATTCAAAATACTCATCTACCTTAAGAAGGTGTTCCAGGTCAAACCCGGTATCCCGAGGAGTTCCACGGAGGGCGACTACAATTGGCTCTATCGCTGAGTGAGAAGTGCGTAGGGCAAAAGGAGCAACACAGGTATCAATAATGTCCACCCCGGCTTCTATAGCCTTTAGAAGGCTCATGTACGCCATACCACTGGTGAAATGGCTGTGAAGGCAGACAGGTATCTTCAAAGCTTCCTTCAGAGCCTTAACCAAATCATAAGCATCATCCGGGGCAATGAGTCCAGCCATATCCTTAATACACAGGCTATCTGCTCCCATACCTTGAATTATGAGAGCTTTATTAACGTAGTAATCAATATTATAAACAGGCCCACCTAATTTCCGTTCGGTGAGCGAGTAACACAGCGAACCCTGGATATGCTTATCACGGTCTTTGATTGCCTTGAAGGCGGTTTCAAAGTTGCGTTCATCATTAACGGCATCGAAAACGCGGAAAACGTCAATGCCGCAATCGGCAGCGTGGTGAGCAAAAGCAGTAACCACATCATCAGCGTAATTACGATAGCCAACCAGATTCTGCCCCCGCAGCAACATTTGAAGTTTGGTATGAGGCATTGCCCTCTTCAGGATACGGATTCTTTCCCAGGGGTCTTCGTTCAGAAATCGAGTCATAACGTCAAAGGTAGCGCCTCCCCAGACCTCCATAGACCAAAAGCCAACCTTGTCCATCTCTGGGGCAATGGCTTCCAAGTCCCCGGTCCGCACTCGAGTAGCTAGTAAAGACTGGTGCCCGTCACGAAAGCTAAGGTCTGTGATTTTTACCGGGTTTTTGTTACTGGCTAAATCCATGCTTTAACACCTCGCTACCTAATTATTTTTACTCCTCTCAATCCTTGGGACACTCCGTTGTCAGAAAATTAAAAGTCGAAGATCAAAATGACAACTCAAAATGCAAACTTTTTGGGTTTCACTCTGTATTTTTGCATTTTGCATTTCAATTTTTGCTTTTTTATCGCTATAGGGGAATATTCCCATGTTTCTTAGATGGAGTAGAAACTTCCTTGTTCTGTAACATTTGTAATGCCTTAATTAGCTTCGGGCGTGTTTCCCGAGGGTCAATGACATCGTCGATGTAGCCTCTAGCTGCCGCCACGTAGGGATTGGCAAATTTGTCTCGGTATTCTTGAATTAGCTTCTGTCTTGTTTCTTCCGCATTTGCTGATTTCTTGATTTCATCACGATAGATAATATTGACTGCCCCCTCAGGACCCATCACAGCAATTTCCGCTGTAGGCCAAGCATAGTTAATGTCTCCTCGCAAACTCTTGCTGCTCATAGCGATATAAGCTCCCCCGTAAGCTTTGCGAATGATTACGCTCACCTTAGGCACGGTAGCCTCAGCATAGGCAAAGAGGACTTTAGCTCCGTGTCTGATAATGCCCCTGAATTCCTGGTCTGTCCCTGGCATATATCCCGGAACATCAACAAGAGTAACCAAGGGAATATTAAAACAATCACAAAAACGAACGAACCTGGCTGCTTTATCGCTAGCATCAATATCTAACACCCCAGCCAGATACATAGGCTGCTGAGCTAAAATGCCCACGCTTTGCCCATCCAGCCGAGCAAAACCAACAATAAAATTGCGAGCAAATCTCTCATGCACTTCTAAAAAGTCAGCATTGTCCACTATCTTGGTAATAATCTTCTTCATATCATATGGCTGAGTAGGGTTAACAGGAACAATGTGAAGCAGTTCCTCATCTGTGCGGTTAGGCTCATCATCGGTATCTACGGAAAGCGGCTTTTCCTTATAACTTTGGGGGAGGAAGCTTAATAATCTACGCACCTGCTGAAAACATTCCACTTCAGTCTCATATACAAAGTGGCAATTGCCACTTTTAGTGGCATTTACCACAGCGCCACCTAGTTCCTCCAAGCTGACCTCCTCCCCTGTGACTGCTTTAACTACCCCAGCGCCAGTAATATAACTTTGACCCAATCCCTTAACCATGAAGACAAAGTCAGTGATAGCCGGGGAATAAACAGCGCCCCCAGCAGTAGGACCAACTATCACCGAAATTTGAGGGATGACCCCAGAATACAGAGTATTCCGGGTAAAAATCTCACCATAGCCCTTAAGGCTATCGGCTCCTTCTTGAATACGTGCCCCTCCAGAATCCAAAACAGCAACAAAAGGAGCTCCATTCTTCGCCGCTAGATCCATCACCTGGCAAATTTTTTCAGAAGCTGCCTCTGATAACGAGCCACCGAAGATAGTGAAGTCTTGTGAAAAGGCGAAGGTAAATCTATTATTTACTCTGCCATAGCCAACAACCACCGAATCACCAAGGAACTTCTGCTCTGCCATACCAAAATCGGCGCAACGATGAGTCACAAAAGGGGCAATTTCTTCAAAAGTTCCTGCGTCAAATAGAAGCTTGATTCGCTCTCTGGCAGTTAATTTCCCCTTAGTATGCTGCGCTTCAACACGCTTAGGCCCACCTCCTGCCTTGGCTTTCTCCCTGAATTTGCTTAATCGGGCTAATTTATCCTCCATTTCCATTTCTCTTATGGGCACTTATTTAGATTGCTATTTTAATAGTTTGTTCTGCTATAATCAATGACGTGTCCCATCATGGCAATTGTAAACCGAAAGAGCTTGGCTACTATAGCCATCGGTATCGCTAAAGGCGCTGAAATCTTCCGCGTGCATGACATCAAGGAGATAGCACGTGTTTGCAAAATGAGTGACGCCATTGTCAGAGGTCGGCCATAAATTGCCCAGTGCTTATCTTTGCCTTGGTTCAAACTTAGGAGACCGAGAGAAAAACTTGACTCGGGCTTTATCATTGCTTTCTCAAGAGCTGAAGCTCGAGAGAGTTTCGTCCATTTACGAAACTGAGCCGGTAGGCTATAAAGAGCAGCCCCTCTTTCTCAATATGGTGTGTCAGGGCGCAAGCAATTTAAACCCTCAGGAACTCCTTAGCCTAGCCAAAGCCATCGAAAGTAGAATGGGCAGAGCGCCTAGTTTCCCTAACGCACCTCGCCCTATTGACATAGACATCCTTTTCTATGACAACAAAATTATTAAAACCAAGGATTTAACCATTCCACATCCTCGCTTAACAGATAGAGCTTTTGTCCTCGTACCCCTAGCCGAGATCGCTCCAGAGCTAGTTCACCCCGAGCTGGGCAAGAGCATCACCGAGTTAGCTAGCAATATAAAAGGATATAGCGAAGTGCGAAAATATAACTAGGAGGTTTTAATGTATCAACTATTCGTGGAAGATTATTTTGATGCTGCGCACTATTTGCGAAATTATCGTGGGAAGTGTGAAAACCTACACGGGCATCGCTTTAAGGTGATAGCTCGCCTGCAGGCCACAAAACTTGATGAAAATGGCTTGGCTTATGATTTTGTCCAAATAAAGCGCTACTTAAGGGAAAACCTAGCTCAATTTGACCACGCTTGCCTCAACGATGTGCCACCGTTCGATAAGATTGAACCCACCTGTGAGAACATTGCTGCCACTATATACAGCGAACTCCAGCCTCACTTTTCAGAGTCACCTGTTAAATTAGCATGTGTCGAGGTTTGGGAATCTCCCACTAGCGGAGTGGCTTACAGTCCCTGAGTTAAGTTTGCTGCTCGCTTGGTGGCAGCAAATTAGGAATTGTGTCCACGATGGGATAGGAATATCGGCACTTGGGGCAATACAAAGACCCAGCAATAACTTCCTTCCCTTCTTCTTTATCTATCTTGAGCTGCAATTCCCCTTTGCATACTGGGCAGGCTAAGATTTGCATTAACTCCTTCTTCATTCCGGCTACAGATTATACCACTTATTTGCCTTTGCAAGGAACATTGTCAGCCAAAGCCTTAAACCCTTCGTTCCTCATCATTCTGAGGGAGCGAAGCGACTGAAGAATCTCCTCTTCACTCCATTCAGAGCTTCGGCTCACCAGGGTAAACTCCGTGAAGGGGCAGCAAACAATCTCATAACGCTCAAATTAAACCCCGCGAAGGGAAAAACTATGGGCATGCGATTACCTTGCTGGTAGCTAACAGGCAGAATTACCAGTTAAGGTGATATAATGTATCGTAGGAGGATAAAATCACTATGCAAATTACGAAAACTTATATGGGCATAAACCCCGAGATGCTGCATAATGAAATACGAGACTTGGTGCAAAAACAGGGAATTATAGCCGGCGAAGCTAAGTTGGAAACGTATCCACTTCCCAGCGGCGCAACACAATCCCGCGTTAGTTTAGTATTCAAGACCCAAAGCAAACAGAAAGAATGTGGCAGTGCACATATCATAGGCTCGCCTGGAGGTGAAACAAAAATGCTCCTCGACTTGGATGAGGAACTTTTTCCCAAGGAAAGCATCTCCACCCTCCAAGAAAACTTGGATTTCATCCTCGGCTCATACGAGATTAAGTGGTGACCCGTGGAAGAAACCAAGCAGGAACGAAGGCAAAAGCAGCGAGCAAAAGAAAAGGCCAAGATACCGCAGCATGGCAAGGGCCTGGCAAGGGTATATAAGGACGCTGTATCTAAGAGAGCCAAAAACAAAAGGGCAAGTCTACTGACTTGCCCTTTAATCTCTTTGGTGGCGGGGGGGTTGAACGAGCAACCTACAGGTGGTTCGAATTCCCAACTGGTGGTATTGCTCTTTGGCTTAATTTCTTGTCCAGCACTCTCTCTAGCCTTGGCAATAATCCTCTTTAGTCGCAAGACCATTAGGAACAAAGCAGTACCCGCCCTCGACCAGGGTTTGGGCAACACGATTGAACTCTTGGCACGGAAACTTCCGCTTCCCCAATCCTCACCTGCTTTTGCCTGGCGAGGGTGTTGTCAGGTCATTTTGAAAACTAGCTGGAGCTTTCTATCAGCACATTAAAGAATTAGTGCCGAGGGCGATTTATGGGGGAGGAGACTTTATTGAATTGTCTCAAGTGTTTCCCCTAATATTTCTTCCACACGACTGAATGCTTCTTTAGCTCCTCTTTCAGCAGCTAGTCCCAGATATTTTCTAAAGTCAATAAACTTTCCTACACCCTCTATCACCGCATCTGGTACTTTTGAATCTTTTAGAAGAAAGGCAAACAACTCATCCCCTGACTTCTTCTTTATCTCTTCATACGGGGTTGCGTCAGCCAGCGTTGTTATAGCTGTTTTTAACTGGTTATAGTCCCTTGTTAATGTTTCATAAGTAGATTCTAGCTCGCTATGCTTTTCTTTTAACTGTTCAAGCTCACCTGCCAGGGTTCTTTTTTCTGATTCCAAACCTTCTAATTTGGACTCATACCCAGCTATTCGGGACTCATATCTTTCCGTTAATTCTGCTTTTTCCTTGTTTAGGTTTGATACTTGTGACTTTAGGTGTTCTACATCAGCTAGCCTATCCACGATTTCGTTGTAATTGGCTTTTAATGACTCATAATCTCCGCCTACTACTTCAGCTACTTTTCCCACAAGTTTGTCATAATTGTTTCTTTCCTTATCACGCTCTTTCGCTACTACTGCCATTTGCGATTCCAAATTCCCTACTTTACGATCATGCTGTTCTTTCACTGCCGCGTATGTCATGAGAGCGCTTACCTTAGCAACAGCGTCAGCTCGGCCTTTGATGTCATATGGACCAAACACCTTATCAGTCGCCTTATCCATGCCAGAAAGTGATTCAGAATATTCCTTTAATACTTTGTCAACCACAGGATCCAGGCCTAACTGATGATATAACCCATCCGCAAGTTGCTTTTGCTCCAGGCTCATCTTTTCCAGGCTGACTTCCTCAATCTTCATAAGTTGTCTTTGTTCTATATTCTTCTCTTCCATTTTTGTCCCCCTTCAATTGTAATATTTCCAACCACTTTTACACTCAGCAAATTTCCCGACCTTTTCCATCTCTTTTCCTGTTCAGAGATAAAATTGTCTACCGAGTCACTGAGACAAGTGATCCGCCTTAAGTATATTATATACCCTGCCCAAAAACTCTTGCATCTCTTCTTAGAAAAGGAACAATGTTGAGCCAAAAAAAGACGAACCACCGCCAGAGGCTGGGTCATTGCTTTTCATGCCTGGTTTCCTCGATATCGAGGCGACTGAACTATCAGTCTGGTGTGCCCAATTCTTCTCAGCCACCTGCCCGAAGCTTAACAAATTGAAAAGAGGCAGGCCAAACTGACCTGTCTCTCAAATCTCCTGGTAGCGGGGGCGAGACTTGCCTCGTTTTTCTTCTTTGCTCCGCCTTCGGAGCGGTGACATAAGAATGGTGTATCCAGCTTGTTTCGTCTTCCCAAATGCCTACCAGAAACCTAGACAAAAGGACAGAATGTATGTATCATCGTAGGTTAATATGATAGTGGATATGAGAAAGGGTGCCACCCCAGAGGAGATAGATGGGGTGGTAGAGCGGGCCAGGTCGCTGGGACTGGACATCCAGCTGAACTTGGGCACCGACAAAACAATAGTTGCTATACTGGGAAGTAACACAGGACAATTACCCACCGACATCTTCGCCGTGCTCCCTGGCGTGGAGAACGTAGCCCGGATTATGAAACCCTACAAGCTCGCCTCCCGGGAATTCAAGGCAGAGGACAGCATAGTTTCCATTAATGGAATCGACATTGGTGGCAAGCGCATTGTGGTTATGGCAGGCCCGTGCGCTGTGGAGAGCGAGGAGCAGTTCATGAAAGCGGCCAGGATTGTGAAGAACTCCGGGGCCTGTATTATGCGCGGTGGCGCCTTCAAACCACGCACCTCTCCTTTCAGCTTTCAGGGGCTGGGGAAGGCTGGCCTGGAATTGCTGGCGCGAGCCAAGGAGCGATTCAGCATACCTGTCGTCACCGAAGTGGTGGATACCCACGATGTCAGCCATGTATCCAAGTATGCCGATATTCTTCAAGTTGGGGCTCGAAATATGCAAAACTTCACCCTGCTGACTGAGATTGGCAAGAGCAAGTGCCCGGTTCTCCTCAAGCGAGGTTTATCGGCCACTATTACTGAGTGGCTTACAGCGGCCGACTATCTGCTGGCAGAGAACAATAGCCAGGTTATTCTCTGCGAGAGGGGCATCAGAACCTTTGAGACCAGCACTCGCTTCTCTCTCGATGTCTGTTCTATACCCGCGGTTAAGAAATTCAGCCACTTGCCTTTGATCGTCGACCCCAGCCATGCTGCCGGCCACTACTCCCTTGTTCCGGCTATAGCCAAGGCGGCTGTAGCTGCTGGTGCTGATGGGTTACTCATCGAAGTTCACCCCAACCCCAAGGAAGCCCTGGTGGATGGACTTCAGTCCCTCACTCCAGCAGACTTCGCTAGGTTGATGAAGGAGCTTAGGCGAATTGCCAAATCGGTAGGCAGATATATCTAGCCAGAGCATAGGCGTTCCATAACCGCGGCCTAGTCATCACCCATCAACAGGACTCAGCTTATTTACTCCATCTATCCCTTGACTTGCTGTGAGCATCTAACAAAGGGGCGAATTACTCGCCGGGGTTGGATTTGAACCAACGACCTTCGGGAGACCTGTCCTTTCCCCCAGGTTAAGGACCTGGGGGCTTAGTTAATATTAATGGTTCAGTTTCTTGGTAACTCCTTCAGGCTGGGAAGCACACAGGCTCTAGGATTATAGAGGGGCGCCTTTCTTGAGGCTCCTTCAGGCCGCTTTCCTGCGAAGTGTACGGGGATGTTCAGTGAGTGCACTTAGCTTGATAATATTGTGGACTTCGAAGCCGAAATCTTGCGCCGCATATTCTGCTAGGCCTTGGCCCGCTTCCCCTTGGTTGGCTGGCTTTGGCCGCATGGTGCCAGCGCAAATGTATGTAGTTTTCTCAAGTCTGCTGCCGGAGGGGCAATATCGTTGAAATCCCAAAGCTAAAAAATTGATTCTAGAGCCCCAGCCGAGATAGGCCAATAGCCACCATCATTCTGGCGTGAGGAAGCATTTCTATATAGTTGCCGCGGGAAAGCAAAGTAGAAGAAAGACCACACCATGACTAAACCATATGACTCTACTGACGTTATGATGTATGAACCAAAATCCTCAAAAAGCTAATTGAAATAAGGAGGCACAAGCTATGAAATCAAAGCTAATATTGCTTTGTGCTGTGCTTGCCATCATCTTAACCATGTCCGGTTGTCTGACGGGCCCGCCGCCGCACCAGGAGCAGATATGCATAGAAGCCAGCTGTGAAGACTTTATGAAGCTCCCTGCCATTAGCGATGAACTGGTAGTTGTTATTGGGGACACAATTACAGTAACTTTGTGCTCTAACCCTTCGACAGGCCATCAATGGTCGGAGGCTGCACAAATTAGCGACCAGGCCGTATTGCAGCAGACAGACCACGAATTCGTGCCTCCTCCAGAGGCCGTAGGTTGCGCGCCCCCTCCTCCGGGGGCTGCCGGCAAAGAAATATGGACCTTCAAGGCGCTCAAGCAGGGCGAGAGTACTATATCTATGGAATACAGCCAACCCTGGGAGGGTGGGCTGAAGGCAACCTGGACATTTGTCTTGACAGTACATGTGATGGGGGGTCGAATTTGAGCCAAAAACCTTCCGAATTCACGACAATATCATCTTAGAACCCCTAAGTAGCGAATCTAAGTGATAGGAAATTGGCTCAGTTGCAGCCCAGCCAGCAGATTTGGGAGGGCAAAAAGTTTGGCCAATCAAGGAGGGAGAATATGGATGAAGCTATGCATCAACAACCAAAGGTGATGAGTCGGGATGAAATGGAGTGTCTTCTCAGGAAATGCTCACACGGAAGGTTAGGACTTGCTCTTCAAAACGAGCCCTATGCCGTCCCGGTATCCTATGCATATGACCAAGAGAGGGTCTACTTTCATTCAGCCAAGCAAGGAAAGAAGGTGGACTTCATGAAAAGGAATAACAGAGTCTGCTTTGAGGTTGATGAATACCAGAAAGGCTGGGCCAGTGTAATTTGTTATGGCACAGCTACCTTGAGGGATGATATTGAGGCGAAGAAGGAATTTTTTCAGATCCTCATGGGTCAAATGCCGAGCGATGAGCAATTGGGAAAAATGCAATTCTACGTGGGAATCATACAGATAGAAGAGATGACGGGAAGACGCACCTCTGATTTTCCACTTTAAGGGCGGCGGGGCTATCGTGTAGAGTAGGATGTTATCCTAGCTCAGTTATAGCCCCTGACCTAGCTCGCGGCCCGCAGTTGCCCGCTCTGGGCCGCTTTTCCTGTGGACTGCACCTGGATTGTTTGGGAAATAGGGCTTTTCGAGTCAGGGCTTTTGATAAGGCCACAAGTCTGTAGCTTGGATTTGACAAGGGGTGATGTGTGGGGTGATATAATCAGCGGTTTTGGTAGTGGTCAGCCTGGGATCTCTCACCACAGTGAAGGCCCATTTCCAGCAAGCGCGGCTGATGCTGGCTTGACCAATCAATTCACGGTATACAATCTTGTCATAAGGGGGAGAACAAAACAGAGGAGGAAAAACAATGAAGAAGATATTAATTCCTTTCGTGCTGGCTTTAGCTTTGGTAGTGTCCCTCACCTCCTGCATTACACCTGCAGTTCCACCAACGCCGACTACAGAGCCAGGGTCTCTGGAGCAGCGCCTTGACCTCCTGGTCGAACAGCTTGAGCAGCAGCGCCAGTCACTACACATCCCCGGTATGGCTATCGCTGTAGTCAAGGATGACGAGCTTGTGCTGGCGCATGGCTTTGGTGTGACAAATATTGAGACAGAAACAGCGGTGACCCCTGAGACAATTTTCGCCATCGGCTCATCTACCAAGGCCTTCACCGCCACTCTCGTTGGCATGCTTGTTGATGAGGGGAAGATGGACTGGGACGATCCGATAACCGAATATTTACCATACTGCGAGTTTGATATAGATAGCGAGGATGAAAACGCTGAAGTTACCATACGCGATTTGCTGAGTCACCGCACCGGCTTTGTCCGCATGGGGCTCTTGTTTGCCAGCGGCAAAATCCCACGGGAGGAGGTGCTGCATGACGCGACCGCTGCCGAGCCCTTCGCAGGATTTCGTGAGAAGTTCTACTACAGCAATGTAATGTACATGGCTGGGGGAATAGCTGCTGAAAAAGCCGCCGGTACAGACTGGGATACACTCATTGCTGATCGTATCTTTGAACCACTGGGTATGGAGAGTACAAGCACATCCATAAGCCAGGCCCAAAAAGACCCCCGTCTCTCACTGGGCTATCTCTGGGACGATGACCTAGAGACATATAAGTATAAGCCCATGCGTAATGTAGACAACATAGCCCCGTCCGGGGCTATCAACTCCAATGTGCTCGACATGGCCCAGTGGCTACGTCTCCAGCTTGGCCTTGGGGAGTACGAAGACCAGCATCTGATTAGTGAAGAGCAACTCCGCGAGACCTGGACGAGCCAGATTGAAGAAATCGCCCCGGGGATAAGCTATGGACTCGGTTGGATGCTTCGGGAATGGGAAGGACAACCCGTAGTCGAACACGGCGGTAATGTAGATGGCTTCTCAGCGGAGGTGGCACTGCTGCCCGAATCCGACCTTGGCTTCGTATTGCTCACCAATGCTTCCGTCACTCCACTGCAGCAGCAGTCCATCAACATGGTCTGGGAGGCCCTACTCGGGGAATGGAAGATGCCGGGAGAGACTACAGAATACGAGCCCTATATCGGCGAATATAGTGCCAACTTCGGCTCATTTAAGGATACGGAGTTTACGGTGCTCGTGCAGAATGACCGTCTGGCCGTCGATGTGCCTGGTCAGCAAATCTACGAACTCAAAGATCCCGATGAGGAAGGTAAGTGGTACTTCGCCATCAGCGATGAAGTTGCCGTATCTTTCGACCGCGATGCCAATGACAATGTAATCGGTATGAAAATGTACCAGGCAGGCCTCGTCTTCGAGTTACCAAGGAAGGGCGTTGAGATTGCACCGGAGATCCCCCTGGATGAGCTACAGAAATATCTTGGTAGTTACCACTCCGAGGAACTGGGTATTACTGCTGAGGTGCTTATTCAGAACAACCGGCTCGCAATAGACTGGCCCGGGGAGATGGTCTATGAGCTATACCCACCAGATGAAGAGGGCATATGGGTTTTCCGCATCTCAGATGCCTTTACCCTGCGGTTCAATGAAACATCTGACGGACAAATCGAGTCGCTGACATACTACCAGGCTGGCAAAGAGTTCTTGATGCCCCGGGTAGAGGGCGAGCGATTGCCCACAGTAGAGGAAATCCTTGCCTTGCGCGATACTGCCGGCCGCAAGGCCGCTCTTAAAGAGATGAGAGACTATCAGGTAAATGGTACCATTCATAGCGTCCAATCTGGAGTCAGGGGTACATTCTCTCTGTATGTCGGGGGCATAGACCAGTATCGTGTAGACTCTGACTATGGCAAGTATGGCTACAGCAGGTCAGCAGTTAATGGAGACCAGGCATTCGTCGAATCCAGCTTCGGGCCGTTCGATGAACTGCACGGTAAGTTTCTGGAACAGGCGAAAATGGGCCACCCCGCTGTTATGGATGGTGACTGGCGTGACTTCTATGACTCCATCCAGGTAATCAGTTCTGAGGAGCTTGACGGGCGCAAGGTCTATGTCCTGCAGTTAGGGCATGGCACTCTGCCACCGGTAACCATATTTGTCGACGCTGAGACAGGTGATGTGCT